>CAMPIM010000085.1 GCA_946886365.1 uncultured Novosphingobium sp. | reverse complement strand
GTGCGGCGGGGCTGGCTGGCTTGGGCGGGATCGACGGCCTGACGAGTGGCGGGACGGCTTCCCTCACCAATGGCGGTGGCGTCGCGCTGGGCGCAGGTGTGCAGCGGCAGCTGGCTTCACTGGTGATGACCGCCAATGGCGATGCTGGCGGCCGGATCAGCTTTGCCGACAGCAGCACAGCGGCAGGCGGCGGCCTGCGTGTGGCTGGGCCGATGACATTGCATGCGGCGGGCAAGGTGGTGCCGGGCTTCACCGGCATCAGCTTTGCCGCGTCGGGCAATGTGGTGCAGGTCGATGGCGCAGCCGATTTCCTGACGGAAGGGCCGCTGTCCTTTGCTTTCAACGGCGGCGGCGCGCTGGCGGTGACGGGCGCGCTGACCGGCTATTCGGGGACGAGCATCACGTTCAGCCATACTGGACGGGCGGCAGGCACGGACAGCCTGTCGGCGGCCAGCATTGCCCTCGACACGCCGGGCAGCATCAGCGCGTCGGGCGCATCGCTGCGTTCGGCGGGATTGCTGGCCCTGAACGGATCGGGGATCAGCGCGCAGACTCTGACTTCGGGTGGAGCGGCGGCGTTGGATGCCGGGGCTGGTGATCTGGTGGTGAACGACCTGCTGGCGCAGGGTGCGATCAATGCGCTGGGGCGGAATATCAGCCTGGGGTCGAGCGGTGGGATGACGATCGCCAATGCCGTGGCGAGCGGCGATGTGCTGCTGAATGCCGCCGGACTGGTGGCGGTGAACGGCCAGGTCAGCGGGCAGGCGGTGACGATCGGTTCCGGCGACATCGCGATTTTAGCCAATGGGCAAGTGAGCGCGGTGGGACTGTTGCGCTTCGATGCCTTGGGTGCGCAGGCGTTCATCGGCGGTGGCGATGCGACGGCGGGCTACAGCCTGTCGGCGGCGGAGCTGGGCCGTGTATCGGCAGGCGGCATTGCGATCGCGGGCGCGGGGGATGTGGCCGTGCGCGACCTGACGATCGGAACCAATGTGCTTCCGAGCGGTGGCGTGATGAGCATCGGCGCGGCCGGGCTGTTGCGCGTGCAGGGCGCGGTGGCGATGACCGGGCGGACGGGCGATGGCGGGCTGACGCTGACGGCGGGAGACGCGCTGGAGGTGATCGCGGGTCTTGGCTCCATCGCGATCAGTGACGGCAATGGCGGGCTGGGCGGCGTGCTGACGCTTGACGCGCCGTCCATCTATGTCGCGACGGCGGAGGCGATTGCTGATGTCCGGGCGGCGGATTCGGTGACGGCGCGGGATTTGCGGCTTGGGCAGAATGATGGGCTGGCGCTGGACGCCGGGATGTTGCAGGCGGGGACGATCCGTCTGGCCGCGACCGACGGCATCTTCATCCAGAATAGCGGGCTGTCGACCAGCTTTGCCGACCGGCGCGGCTTTACCGCCAACAGCCTGATCATCAGCAGTGGGAACGGAAGTCCCCAGATCGCGATAAACGGGCGGCTGGCGCTGGCTGGCGGGGGCTTTGCGACCGGGCTCGACACGATCCCGCTGGTGGCGATCGATGGAGGCTATGCTGCCGGATCGAAGGTCAACGGCTGCTTCATCTTCGGGTCTTGCACGGCGTTGAGCTTCGACAGCCGGGACACGTTCGATGGCTTGCTCGATCCCACGGTGGCGGTGTCGCGCAGCATCCCGACGGCGCTGATCGCGTTGCACGACGTGGTGACGGAGGGCTTTCCCCCCCTGATCGACGAGCCGGTGACGGGCGCCGGGAATGAGGATCTGTGGGATCGCCCATGCGGCGGGCCGGGCGAGCAGGCCTGCGGTGCGCAATAAGCGGAAAGATCAAGCGAAACGGGATTGAAAGGGTAGCGCGGACGCGGCTAGAGCGGTCGCGCGCAAGGGGGCGTGTGAATGGGGGGCTTCAGGAGCCATGGAGTGAGCAGGCGGGCGGCTGGCATGGTAGTGCTGGGCGCGGCGATGCTGCTCGTGCTGCTGCTGTGCGCTTTGCCGGGAGGCGGCCGGGGGGCGGCTGACGCGGCGCCGGTGACGCGCGGCTTTACCGGCGTTGCCTCCTGCGCGGGTTCTACCTGTCACGGGCGGATGGAAGGCGACGGCAAGGTCGTGCGCCAGGATGAGCTGATGCGCTGGCAGGAGCCTTCCAGCCCCGGCGGCGCGCACGCCCGTGCCTTTGCGGTGCTGAGCGGCACGCGCGGGCGCCAGATCGCGGCGACACTGGGTTTGGGCGATGCGACGGCGGCGCCCGCTTGCCTTGGGTGCCATTCGACTCCGGCGGCGGGCACGCGGGTGCTGGCGAGCGATGGCGTCGGGTGCGAAGCGTGCCACGGCGCGGCGGGC
The DNA here is from genome assembly GCA_946886365.1 of uncultured Novosphingobium sp. The sequence goes on along the minus strand of CAMPIM010000085.1, from coordinate 14,705 downwards.
GGCTGGATCGCGTCGCACTATGGGGTGGGAGCGAGCCATGCGTCCAATATGGCGGCGGGGATGATCCCGCTGGACCGGCCCCAGGCGCGGGCTGCGGTGTGTCTCGATTGCCATTTTGGGAGCGACCGGCCGGGGCAGTTCGTCGATCACCGCATGATGGCGGCGGGGCATCCCCGCGTTTCGTTTGAACTCGACCTCTTCTCTTCCATGCAGGCGCATCACGACGAGGACGCGGATTATGCGCGGCGCAAGGGGCGGACCGACGGTCTGAAATTCTGGGCGGTGGGTCAGGCGATGGCGGTGCAGCGCGCACTGACCCTCTATGCGGGCGCGAAGGGGACGGAAGGGGCTTTCCCGGAATTCTATTTCTTCGACTGCCAGAGCTGCCACCGGCGCATTTATGACCAGGCGGAGCGCAGCAAGACGTGGGAAGCGAACCCCGGACGGCCGATCCCGGCGGGCATGCCGCCTTTCAATGACGAGAATATGATCATGCTGTCGGCGGCGGCCAAGGTGATCGCCCCAGGCGCGGCGGCGCGGTTCGATGCGGATAGCAAGGCTTTTCATGCCGCCATCGCGCGGGACCGGGGCGCAGCTGTCGCAGCAGCAGGCAAGCTGGCGGCAAGCGCCGGTGCGCTGGCCAATGGCTTTGCGGGGGCAAAGACGAATGGCGACATGGCGTTCGCCATCGTCAGCGAGATTGCGGGCGGCGCGATCAGCCCGCGCTTCACCGACTATGAAGGGTCGGTGCAGGCGGTGATGGCGGTCGACACGCTGCTCAACAGCATGGTGAAGTCAGGCCGCGTGACTGTGGGCGCGGCGGCAGGCATCCGGGCGGACGTCAACCGCGCCTATGCAGCGGTCAAGGAGCCCAACAGTTATCAACCCGCCGCCTTCCGCAGCGCCTTGGGCAGCGCGGCGCGCAGTATCGGAGCATTGCGGTGAGCGGATTGCGGCACAGATTGAGCGCGTTCGCGGCGCTGTCGGCATTGATGCTGGCGTCCTGCGGCGGTGGCGGCAGTAGCAGCGGCGGCAATGGCGGCACGCCCACTCCGACGCCTACCCCCACGCCGACGCGCCTCTATGCCGATCCGCCGCAGGAGGCGCTGACCGTCGCCGATGTGGAGAATGTCGTAGCGCATGCGACCGCTGAGGCGCAGGCGCGTAGTCTGCCAGCGGTGATTGCGGTCACAGACCGGGTCGGCAATGTGCTGGCCGTATTCCGCATGAACGGCGCGCGGGCCACCGCGACAACCAGCGCGGCTCCCAACGGGCAGAATATAGACGCCCAGAATCTGACCGTCCCGGCCGAGGCTGGCGCGATCAGCAAGGCGATCACGGGAGCTTATCTGTCGAGCGGCGGCAACGCCTTTTCGACGCGCACGGCGAGCATGATCGTGCAGGAGCATTTCCCGCCCGCGCCGGGCACGGTGGGGCTGGAAAGCGGGCCGCTGTTCGGGGTGCAGTTCAGCCAGCTGCCCTGTTCGGACTTGTCGGCGCGCTATGCGTCGTCAGGCGCAATGGCGATGATCGGGCCGAAGCGGTCGCCGCTGGGGCTGGCGGCTGATCCGGGCGGCTTTCCGCTTTACAAAAATGGCGTGGTCGTCGGCGGCGTTGGGGTAATGGCGGACGGGGTCTATGGGTCCGACGCGAATGTCACCGATACGGATAATGATCCCGAGGAATATATCGCGCTGGCGGGGACGCTGGGGTTCGAGGCGCCGGATAGTATACGCGCTAATCGTATCTTCGTGGACGGCACGTCGCTGCGCTATTCGGACGCCGCTTATGCGGGGTTGATGGCGAGCGGCTCGGCGAGCTTCGCCGCGCTCAATGGCAGCGCCGGGTCGCTGGTTGCGGTGCGCGGCTATTATGGCGATCCTGCGCCGATGGTGCTGGCGGGGGTCGCTTATGGCAGCGAGCTTTCGGGCGTGCGGGCTTCGCGGGTGGCGGAGTTTTCCAATCGTGACGCCTTTGTGCTGACGGACGGGTCGGGCAATAATCGCTTCCCGATCCGGGCGGCGACTGATGCAGGCGATGTCGCGCAGCCGCTGACCGCCGCAGAGGTGACGGCGGTGCTGGAGGAAGCCTTCACCATCATGAGCCGGGCGCGGGCGCAGATCAGGCAGCCGCTCGACAGCCGGGCGCAGGTGACGATCAGTGTCGTGGATACGCGGGGCGCAGCGCTGGGGATCGTGCGGTCGCCCGATGCGCCGATCTTTGGCACTGATGTGAGCTTGCAGAAGGCCCGGACGGCGGCTTTCTTCTCGGGCGCTCATGCCGCGCCGGACCTGCTGGCGAGCAGCAGCGCGGATGTGGCGGCGTTCGTGGGCAAGGCGCGGACTTTCCTCAATGATCCGGCGGCGCTGACTGGCACCCATGCCTTTACCGACCGGGCGAATGGCAATCTGTCGCGCCCCTATTTCCCCGATGGCGAAGTGGGGCGTCCCAATGGGCCGTTCTCCCGCCCAATCGCGCAGTTCAATCCTTTCTCGACCGGGCTGCAATCGGCTTTGGTGGTGGGTGATCTGGCCGCGCATCTGGCGTTCGTGACGGGTGCGAGTGTGACCGATACGCCGCAGCGTTGTTCGGCTGTGACCGGCGTGGGCGCGGGCAATCGCATCCAGAACGGCGTTCAGATTTTCCCCGGCTCCGTGCCTATCTATCGCGGTGGCGTGCTGGTGGGGGCGATCGGGGTTTCGGGCGACGGCATTGATCAGGATGACATGATCAGCTTCCTGGGCGCGCATAATGGCGGGCAGCGCGGCGGCGGCATCGGCAACGCCCCTGCCGCGATCCGGGCGGACCAGATCGTCGTGGACCTGGGCAATGCGTCGGTGCGGCTGCGCTATGTAAGCTGTCCTTTTGCGCCGTTCCTCGACAGTTCGTCGCAAAATGTGTGTCAGGGGCTGTAGCGATGGGCCTCGCCGCCTTCCTGCCGCTCTTTGCGCTGGCGCAACCGGGCGAGCCCGTGCCGCCGCCTCCGCCCGATAATTGGGAAGAGATTTTGAACGCGCCCGAAGCGGGTGCCGATGATCAGTCGATCGAAGGCCGACGCAGGCCCGGCTATGAAACGCCGCTGCCCGAAGCAGTGACGCAGGATAATCCGGGAGCCGTGCGCGCGCCGCCGCCCGAGGCTTTTCCGGTCGATCAGGTGCCCATCCCGGATCGCTGGCGGCTGATTGAATCGCTCGGCGTAGTCAAGGAACGCTGGTTCGACCCCTATGGCCAGAACACGCTGAAGGGCGACCGGCCGATCAACCGCGAGAAGGTCAAGTGGCTGCCGATCAAGGGCGACGACTGGTTCTTCGTCGCCAATGCGGTGAGCGACACGGTGATCGAACCGCGCACCTTTCCCATTCCCGTCGGCGTCCAGACGACCGAGCGGCCGGGCAGCATTAATGTGTTCGGCAAGGATGCCAGCTATGTGCTGAGCCAGACCTTCATCGGCGGGGTGGCATTGATCAAAGGATCGACCGCGTTCAAGCCGCCGGAGATCGAATATCGGCTGACGCTGGCCTATAATATCAATCATGTGAACGTGCCCGAGCGACGGGTGCTGTTCGTCGAGCCGTCGAAGCCATCGCACCGCACCGACCATTTTCTGGGCGTGCAGGAATTGTTCGTCGATTATCATCTGGCGAATACGTCGGATCGCTATGACTTCCGGTCGATCCGGGTGGGCATTCAGCCATTCCAGTCGGATTTTCGTGGGTTCCTGTTCAACGACCAGCAGTTGGGTATCCGGCTGTTTGGGAATCGGGATAATAACCGCTTTCAGTTCAACCTCGCTGCCTTCTGGCGGCTGGAGAAGGATACCAATTCGGGCCTGAATTCAGTGGTGCAGACGCCTCGGCGGGACTGGGTGTTTCTGGCTAATCTCTATCGGCAGGATTTCCTGATTCCGGGCCTGACCAGCCAGATCACCGCCGTTTACAATATGAACCGCGAGGCCGGGCGGATCGAGGTCGATGATAATGGCTTTCCGGTGCGCCCTGCGCTGCTCGGCGCCCTGCGCGGGCGGGATTATGATGTCGTTTATCTCGGCTATAATGCCGATGGGCGGGTCGGGCGGATCAATCTGACGGCATCGGTTTACGGGGCGCTGGGGGAGGATCGGAACAGCTTCTTCACGTCGAAACCCGCACAGATCAGGGCGTTCTTTGCCGCTGCCGAGGCGAGCATCGACAAGGACTGGATGCGGTTCCGGCTGTCAGGGCTGTATGCCAGCGGCGACGGCGATCCGTACGACAATCGCGAAAATGGCTTCGACGCGATTTTCGAGAACCCGATCTTTGCAGGCGCGGACACCAGTTACTGGATCAGGCAGACCATCCCCTTCGCAGGCGGCGGCCGCGTCATCGGCATCAACGGCCGCAACGGCATATTGAACTCGCTGCGGTCCTCGAAGGAGCAGGGTCAGTCGAACTTCAATAATCCTGGCACGATGCTGCTGGGCGCAGGCGCGGATTTCGATGTGCTGCCGGAACTGCGGGTTTCGGCGAATGCGAACCATCTGTGGTTTCAGAATACCGCGACATTGCAGGCGCTGCGCAACGAGGGGAGCATTCCCAAATCGATCGGCTGGGACCTGTCCACCGCCGCGATCTGGAGGCCAAAGGCTACGCAGAATATCGTGTTTCGCCTGTCGGGCGCGACCCTGCTGCCGGGGGCGGGCTTCCGCGATCTTTTCACCAATAGCGAGCGCAACCGGAATTATTATTCGGTGCTCGGCAATTTGATCCTGAGTTATTGATGCGGCCGTTCATCGCCTTTTTGTTGTTGATCCTGGCCGCGATGACGGTGCCGGTTGTCATCCTCCACGCCTCGGACGCGGAAAAGCCGGTCGAGCGGATTTACGCCAAGACACCCGCCGCGCCGATGAGCCAGACCGCCGATCAGGTCGCGGCCAAGTCGGATGGCTGCTATAGCTGCCACACCAAGACCGACGAACCGTCGATGCACGCCACCCCGGCGGTGATGCTGGGGTGCGTCGATTGTCACGGCGGCGACGCAACGGTGCGCGGCGATCCTGCCCATGGCTTCGAAGATCCCGCCTATGTCGCGGCGCGGGACAAGGCGCATGTGCTGCCGCGCTATCCGGGAAGCTGGCATTATCCGTCCTCGGCGAACCCGAAGCGGACCTATGCCCTGCTCAACCGCGAAGCGCCGGAGTTCGTCCGCTTCGTGAACCCCAGCGACTACCGCGTGGCGCGGGAGGCTTGTGGGTCGTGCCATATGCAGACGATCGAGGCGGCGGAGCGGTCCCTGATGGCGTCGGGCGCGATGCTGTGGGGCGGCGCGGCTTATAATAACGGCATCGTGCCGTACAAGAATTACATCTTTGGCGAGGCTTATACCAAGGATGGCAAGCCCGCGAAGATCGTCTCGCCCGGTTCGCCCCCCGGCACGCTGACGGCCGAGCAGAAGGCGCGCGGCGCGCTGGCCGAACTCTATCCGCTACCCAACTGGCAGGTGACGCCGCCGGGCGACGTGTTCCGCGTGTTCGAGCGCGGCGGCCGCAATATCTCCACGCAGTTTGCGGAGATTGGCTTGCCCAATCCTACCGGATCGATCCAGCGGCTGGAGGAACCGGGGCGGCCGGACCTGAAGCAATCAAGCCGGGGGCCGGGAACGGGCCTGCGCGTCGCGATCCCGGTGCTTAACCTGCACAAGACGCGCCTCAATGACCCCTATATGTGGTTCATGGGGACTAATGATCAGCCGGGCGATTATCGCCATTCGGGCTGCTCGGGCTGCCATGTCGTCTACGCCAATGACCGCGAGCCGCGCCACAGCCTGACCTATGCGCAATATGGGCGGGATGGGCAGACGGCGACGGTGGACCCGACCATCGCAAACAAGATGGAACATGGCGCGCTGAAGGGTGCCCATGACGAAACGCCCGATCATCCCATCGGCGCGGTCAAGGAAAGCGGGCATCCGATCCGCCACGCCTTCACCCGCGCCATCCCCACCGCGCAGTGCATGAATTGCCACATGCACCAGCCCAATATCTTCCTGAACAGCTATCTCGGCTACACCATGTGGGACTATGAATCCGACGCAGCGCTGATGTGGCCGGAGAAGCAGAAATATCCGGACGCGGCAGAGGTTCACAAGACGCTGGAGCGGAACCCGGAAGGGGCGGGGCCGAAGGGCAAATGGGCAGACCTCGATTTCCTGCGCAACGTCTATGACCTCAATGACAAGGCGAAGGATACGCAGTTCGCCGACTATCATGGCCATGGCTGGAACTTCCGCGGCGTGTTCAGGCGCGACCGGGAGGGCAATCTGCTCGATGCGGACGGCAAGATCGTGTCGAACGACGATCCGGAGAAGTGGCGGAAGAAAGGCGAGGGCAAGTTCGTCCAGCCCGGCACCAATCCGGGCAAGTCCGTCCACCTCATGGACATCCACGCCGAAAAGGGCCTGCAATGCGCCGACTGCCATTTCGCGCAGGACAGCCATGGCAACGGCTTCATCTATGGCGAGGTGGCAAACGCGATCGAGATCGGGTGCAAGGATTGCCACGGCACGGCTGACGCCTATCCGACGCTGCTGACCTCGGGACCGGCCGCCCCGCCAAAGGGCACGAACCTGGCGCTGCTGCGCAACCCGGACGGCAAGCGGCGGTTCGAATGGTTCTATGATGCGAGCGGGCGGCGCAAGCTGATCCAGCGATCGATCGTCGATCCCAACCTCGAATGGGAAGTGTCGCTGGTGAAGGACAGCGTCGATCCCGCCAACCCGCACTTCAATGCGAAAGCGGCGCGCGCCAAGCTGATGAGCAAATCGGGCGCGGAGGATGGCAGCTTCGCCTTCGGCCCCGGCGTGGCGAAGGAAGACCGCGCGCATGGCGATGACTCCATGGCCTGCTTCACCTGTCATCTGAGCTGGACGACGAGCTGCGGCGGTTGCCACCTGCCGATCGAGGCGAACTGGAAGACTTCGCTGCACCATTATGACGGCGAGGAAACGCGCAACTTCGCCACCTACAACCCGCAGGTCGCGCGCGATGAGATGTTCCAGCTCGGCAAGCACATGACGACCAAGGGGAATGAGACGGCCCCGGTGCGATCGACGTCCGCGCTGGTGCTGTCATCGACCAACATCAACCGTGAGCGCATCTATATCCAACAGCCGCCGATTTCGGGCATCGGCTTTTCGTCACAGGCGTTCGCGCCGCACTTCCCGCATACGGTGCGAAAGACCGAGACGAAGACCTGCTCCGACTGTCACCTGTCGGCGAAGGACGATAACAACGCGATCATGTCGCAGCTGATGTTGCTCGGCACGAACTTCGTGAACTTCGTCGGCCTCAATGCCTGGACAGGCCTCGAAGGCGGGTTCGAAGCGATCCGCGTCACCGAATGGGACGAACCGCAGGCGGTGATCGGCAGCTACCTCCAGAAATATGCCTATCCCGACTATTGGAAGCTGCATGTCGAGCAGAATGGCCGTGAGCTGAAGAACTGGGTGCGTGGACGTACCTTCGACAAGAAGGCGTCGGGCGAGACGCACCCGATCGAAGAATTCCGCAATGTCGTAAAGGGCACCGCCGATCGCGTCGGCTGCCTGCAACTGCGCGGCGAATATATGTATGTGGCGGAAGGGAAGGGCGGCTTCCGCGTCTATGACGTCGCGTCAATCGCCAACAAGGGCTTTTCCGAGCCGATCCTCAGCGGGCCTTTCTCGAAGCTAGGCCATAATACGGGCGTAGCGTCGAAGAATGCGACCTGCATGGCGCTCCCGACCAATCAGCCGATCAACCCGTTGCGCAGCACGAAGGAGTTGCGCGAGATCAACCAGGAACAGCCCTTCCTGCCAATCTACAGCTATGCGGCGGTGACGGACAGCGTCGAGGGGCTGATCATGGTCAATATCGAGACCATGGCCGATGGCGAGTTTCGCAACAATTTCCTGAAGCGCGCCGTCACCTGGAACCCGGATGGTGTGCTGAACGGGGCACGACATATCCAGCTTGCCGGGCAAGTCGCCTATATCACCGCTGACGTGGGCCTGGTGGTCGTGGACCTTGCCGATCCGCTGCACCCACGCCTCACCGCCGTCCGCCCGCTCAAGGATGCGCGGGCGAGCGCGATCCAGTTCCGCTACCTCTGGGTCACCGACGCCGACGGGTTGAAACTGTTCGACGTGACGAAGCTCACCGATCCGGTGGCCCTGCCATCCGCGACCGTGCCGCTGAAGGATGCGCGCCGCATCTATCTGGCGCGCACCTATGCCTATGTCGCGGCAAAGGCCGAGGGCTTGGCGATCGTCAACATCACCAATCCCTTGAAGCCCAGCCTCTATGCCACGGAGACATTCGGCGGCCAGATGACGGACGTGGAGGATGTGATCGTCGGCACCACCAACGCCCCCCTCTTCGCCTATGTCGCGGACGGCCGGAACGGCATGAAGGTGATCCAGCTGACCAGCCCGGCGAGCCAGCCCAATTTCTACGGCTTCTCCCCCGCCCCCAAGCCCGAACTGATCGCGTGGGCACGTACGCCCACCCCCGCGGTGGCTCTGTCCAAGGGGCTGGACCGCGACCGGGCGGTGGATGAAACCGGGGGTCAGATCGCCGTATTCGGACGACTGGGATCGCGGCCCTTCACCCGGCCCGAGATGGAGCGGCTGTTCCTGACGTCCAAGGGTGTGCCCTACAAGGTCAGCGATGATGTGGATATGAAGAGCTGGCGACCGCCTTTGTTGCGGTGAGGGGCATGCGGTCGCGTTTGCCATCGGCTGCACGATCTGTGCGTTAGCCTGGCGATGACCGCTACATCGCTTACGGCCCCTATGAGCTAAAGAGCGATCCCCACAGTTTCCAGCCCACGCCCAGGGTGAGGCCGATCAGCGCGGTGACAATGAGCACATCGAGCGCTGACAGATCGTCGTCGTTCCGGGCCATTGGCTGGTCTCCTGCTGCCGCCGATCGTGGCGCCGACGACGGCCGCGCGCGAGCCTAACATGTTTCGGGAGCGAAATGCGATGGGGACGATGGAGTAGGGAAAGGGCGACTGCTTCCAAAGATTGATCCCAATACCAACCACTGAGGGTCCAAAGCTGGCATTGCCGCATTGATACGCTCGCTATAGAGAGTCTGAAGGGGGGATCTGCATGAAGTCTGTTTGCATGAGGGCAGCAACGGTGGCTGCGCTATTCTGCCTGGCCACGCCGGCCTTGGCGGAAGGTCCCTATTATTTCCATCAACGGGGCATTGGCCGCGATCGTTACATGGACGATGTGAACGATTGTACGGAACTCGCGGGTGGCGTGCGGACGACACATATTCGTTTCATGGCCTATGGCTCCAGTGCAGCCAACAGCGCCATAGCTGCGGGCATAGGCTCCTTCTTCGCTTCAATGGCGGCAAGCCGGGAACGGCGGCGGCTGATATCACGCGTCGAAAGAACTTGCATGGCGGACAAGGGCTATGAGCGCCGTTCGATAGACAAGGCAAGCCATGCGGAAATCAAGAAGCTGGAAGGTGAAGCACGGATAGATCGCATGTTCGCGCTCGTTGCCGCGGAACGGCCTGTGGGGGAGGTGCTGGTTGAATGAAGCGATATCTTATTCTTTGCCTTGCCATGATAACCGCCTGGGCCGCGCCAGCAGCAGCATCCAGTGGACTCAGCAAGGTGCCATCGGCACTCGATCCTACCAAAGCCTATGTGGTGGTGGAAATCGGCAAGCTGGACGATGCCATGTTGTACGGCACGCTGATCCTCGGCCGCTATGATCCGGCGAAGAACGATATTGCCACACCCACGCCGCCGCCGGGCGGTAAGATACCGCGTGGAGGATGGGTCCTCGACAATCGCGTTCACCTCATCAAGCCTGCAATGAAGGACAAGGAGCGGCGCCTCTACATCGCTGAACTTGATCCGGGGAATTGGGTGGTGGAGGGGGCCAATGATACGGCCTTTTCGCTTGGCTCCTCGGCGATGCAGCTTGCGGCAGGCACCGTCACCGACCTGGGTGTCGTGTCCGTCTACAGCGACTTTCCTCAAGGCCAGAAGCGCGATGTATTGACGGCAGGGCGTTTGCTTAAAGGCGCACTTATGGGGGGCATTTTCGGCAGTACTTTGCCCCAGCCAATGCCAAAAGCTGTCGATATTCGACCGCGCCAGCCAAGTGACATGCCGCTGCCGTCCCTGTTGGCGCGGGCGACCCCGGTTGTTTGGTCAGGGGAGGTGCGTTTCGGGAACCATCTTGGCGGGTTGATCAATCGGATGGGCGGCCGCAAGGCCCGCTTGCGAGCGCTCGTTGCAGAACAGGCGGCGGTGACAGCGGATGCTGAAGACGAAACCGCCAAGGATGGAGGCGGCGCGTCGGTAGAGCATGTGGCTGCACCGGCGACCGCTCAATAGAAGAGCTGGTGGCGCCCGTCAGGACCCGTTCGATCCCCGTCTTCGCTGGATGACCAATGCGACGCGCCGTCACCCCGGACGTTCATTCATCAGCATGCGGACCAGCGGCTGCATGCCGGTGTCGAACTTTGCCAATGTGGCGTGATCGTCCGCCGTCTCGAAATGGGTGACAAGGCCATGCTCCGTCCAGCGGTGGAGCGCATAGGCGGGCGCGTCGGCGATGATCATCGGGCGGTTGTCGGGGGCGTCCGCGTCCATCGGGCGCAGGTCGAGCGCGAGTTGCGGGGCGGTTGAGGAGCAGATGGCGACGGTCGTGCCCTGCCATGGCGCGGTGATGGTGCGGTGGAGGTGGCCGCAGAGCAGCGCGGCGATGTTGGGGCGGTTCGCAATGGTGGCGGCGAAGCGCTGGACCCAGGGTTCGTCCGGGTGGGTGTTCATCCATTCGATCCCGGCTTCAACCGGGGGATGATGCAGGACGATGAGGGTGGGCGTTCCGGCATCCTCGTCGAGGCGGGCGCTTAGCCATTCCGCGCGGGCCTCGCAGAAGGCGCCGCCGTGGCGGCCGGGCTCCAGCGTGTCGAGGATCAGGATGCGGCGGTTTTCCAGCGGGATGGCGTAGTGGACGAAGCCGTCCTGCTGCGGAATGTGGGGAAAATGCTGCGCGAAATTGGCGCGGTCGTCATGATTGCCCATGGCTGGCCAGACCGGGAAGGGGCATTGCGCAAAGGCTTCAGCGAGGGCGCGGTAGCTTTCGGGGTCGCCCCGCTCGGTCAGATCGCCGGTCGCAAGCAGCAGGTCCGGGCGGTTGGGGCCGTCGATCAGAGCGCGCAGCACCTGATCGAGCCGCTGGCGGTTAAGCTCCGCCGGATTGCCGGGGTCAAAGCCGAGATGAATGTCGGTGATCTGGGCGATCAGCATGGTCTTTAGCTCCCCCTTACCCGTCGCGGCCGGTGCGCCGCGGCCTGTCCGCCTGATCCCGTCTGACCGCGCGATCGGCGGGCGTCCATGGCGCGCCGTCGCCGACATGATAGCTGTGGCACATGGCGCAGCCGGACGGCACATCGGCCTTCGCCTTTTCACCGCCATGGCAGGTGCGGCAGCTGTCGATGCCGGGTAGCAGCAATTGGCGCGCGTCATGGCTTTTGGGCGCGGCGTGGCAGCTTTCGCAAGTCTCGGTCGCGTGCGCCTTATGATCGAACCAGCCCTTCATCATGTAGCGCATGGGCTGGTTGACGGGCGCGACTTGCCAGCTCGTCCCGCCCCCGGTGACGATGTGGCAGTCATAGCAGGCCCCGCCCTTGGAAAAGACCGAGTGGATGGCATCCTCGGCGCGGGAGGGCCGAGCGGCTGCCGCGCCGAAATAGGCATGATAGACCCGGCCCTGCGCATAGTCGCCGGGGCGGCGGCGCGCCATGCCGCCGAGCGACAGGGGCTGGGCGGGCGCGGTGGAGCGGTAATAGGCGCGAAGGTCCGCGATCACCTGATCGGGCTGACCATGGCGCAGGGTGCGGACGGTGCCGCCGATCGTCTCGAAAGCGAGGCTGTGGCAAGATTGGCAATCACGCTCCATGTCCACGGGCAAGAAGCGCACGCCGTCGGCGGTCGGCCGGTGGCAATCCTTGCAGGCGAGCGCGTCGCCATAGCCCGATTGCGCGCCCAGCGTGCGGGCCATGCGGGCGACGCCGCCGGTCTTTGACAGGTGGACGTCGTGCGGGAATTTCAGGCCGCTGTCGTCCATCGGTTTGGCGTCGAGGGAGGCGCGGGTGAAGCTGGGGTGCTTGCCCGGATTATATTGGACGAGGGCGGTGAATTGCGGGTGGGCGGTGCCGAAGTCGCTGGCGTTGGCGAGCTTGCTGTCCTTGAGCCGATCCTTGAGGCTGCCGTGGCAGTCGGTGCAGAAGGCTTGGGGCGTGGGCTGCATCGGCCCTGCGCCTTCATGTTCGCGGTGGCAATCGACGCAGGCACCTTCGGGCGGCTTGCCAAAGGTGGAGGCGACGAGGTTCAGGAATTTGCCGCCAATGCCCGGCTCCGCGCGCGCCATGGCGATGCGGGCGGCGGGGGCGTGGTCGTGGACCGACTTGTGGCAGGTCTGGCAGGCGGTATCGCGGACGGACACGAACGCCTTTTGGTGGCAGGTCTCGCATTTGCCTTCGAGCGCGTGGTGGGCCTGGCTCAAGGGGCCGGATGACCAGGCGCCATCGCCCTTCACGCTGTAGATGTTGCGCATGTCGTCGGCTGGACGGGTGGCGTAGCTGTAGATGGGAACCGCGAGGAAGCCGATCAGGATAGCGAGCGCCAACCCCCAGGCGGTGAGGCGCTTGCCCGGCAGCAGGCGCGCCAGGGAGAAGACGCGGGCCTCCTCCTTTTCCTCCGACGCATCGGACACGGCATCGACGCGGCGGATGGAGAGGATGGTTGCGCCGTCTTCGGCGCTGACGGTGATGCGGTGGCCGCCGAAGCGCAGTTCCGCGCCCTTGGCGGTGTCGATGTCGGCCGAACGGGTGGTGCGGCCTTCGATGTCGAAGCCCAGCGTGCCGGTGGCGCGAACACGGATGGTGCGCGCGTCGATCTGCTCGATCCGCGCGTGATCGGGTTCGAGCGCGAGGTCGGGGAGGTGAATGTCGTTGGTGGACGCGCGGCCCAGCGTGAGCTGAGGTTTCGCGACCGTCGCACTGCGGACGATCTCGCGACCGTCGGCGGTCAGGCTGATCTGGCGGACTGTGAAGCTCATGGCGCTCACCAGTAGAAAAAGACGCTGACGATATGCGCGGTCAGCGCGGCCAGCAGGGCGAAGGTGGCGGGCACATGGACGTAGAGCCAGATTTCCAGCAGCGCCTTTAGCCGCAGGTGGCGGCGGAGGCGGGCGAGCATCGCCTGCTTGCGTTCGAGCAGGGCATCGACCTTTTCCAGAGGCTCCTTACCCGTATCGGGATGGTCGCCGGTCCAATGGCGGAGCGACGCCTGCGCGGCGGCGGTAGCGCAGCGTGGATAGCGGCCCGAGAGGCGGGCGATCAGGCTGCCGCCGAAGGGATCGTCATTGAGGGACTGGCGCACGAGGCTGGCCTGTTCGTGGGGCAGGGGCTGGGCGGCGTCGTGCAACTGGCGGTCGATGGCCCGGATCGCCTCCAGCATCTGCACCTGCGTCATTTCCGCGCGGTTGTTGCTGAGTGCGGTGGGCAGGGTCGCATAGACGATGATGCCGAACAGACCGGAGAGGATGACCAGCATCATCAGCACATAGGCGAGCGTATGAACGTTCCACCCAAGCTGAAAGCCCGTGTGCAGCGTGCCGATGACGACGAGGCTGAGGCCCAGATAGACATGCGCGCTCGTCCACGCCTTCAATGACCAGCGGCCGCGCGTCATGGCGCGCTTGCGCAGGCCCAGCAAGGTGAGCCAGAGAATGAGGCCGACGCCGATGGTGCCCAGCGTGTAGCCGTACCAGCTGCCGCCATTATGGCGCGGCGCGATGTCGATCATCAGATAGCTGGCGATGACAAGCAGGCAGAGAAGGCAAGCGATCTTCAGCCAGCGGAAATTGGCGTGGCGCAGGAACCCGTCATGGAGGGTTTCGCCTTTGACGCGGCGGGTGGAGGTAGCGCGTGTGGCCATCAGAGGATGATCACTTTGGTTTGCAGCGTCATCGTATCGAGATTAGCTCTCCTCCGTTCGCCCTGTTTGAGCGAGCCACCCGTCTCGCTCAAATGTCGAAGGGCTCTTCTTTCTTTCAAAAAAGGAAAGGGCTTCGACAGGCTCAGCCCGAACGGGGGTAGTCGATCACAATTGAAAACTCGTTGCAGCGGAGCGCCCGGGAGAAGTCTCAGAGGGTCATGTGCCCGATTCAGAGCCGCTTCTGGGGACAGGACGGAATGAATGCGGGACAAAATATCCATACTCAATTCGCCTGCCCATCGAGACGGGCGACGGTCAGGAAATCCTCCGGCGACACGCGGATTGCAGCGCCGGTCGGGCAAGCGCGCACGCAAGCCGGGCCGCCATCAATCCCCGAGCACATGTCGCACTTGATCGCCTTCTTGGGCTTCTCGACCCCCGGTTCGGCATGTTTGTAGCGCCATTTCTTGGACGGCTCGCCCGGCCCCGGCCCCGCGCCGAAGAACATCCAGCTTAGCAAGCCCGGCTTCTTCGGCGGCACGCTGTCCATGCGGATCACGCCATAGGGGCAGTTGCGCTGGCAATTGCCGCAGCCGATGCAGGTTTCGTCGATGAAGACTTCGCCGTCCGGCCCGCGATGGATCGCGTTGGGCGGGCAGTCGGCCATGCAGTGCGGATGCTCGCAATGGCGGCAGCTGGTCGGCACATGGAGAT
>CAMPIM010000084.1 GCA_946886365.1 uncultured Novosphingobium sp. | reverse complement strand
GCACCCGACCGACTCCGCCAACCCCGCCTCCCGCCCCGCACACGGGCACGCCGCGCCGGGGAACCTCCGCGCCGGGGAACGGCACCGAAAGTGCCCACCCAGCGTCGGCATTGCTCAATTCAGGCTTTCTTGCGACGCCTCGCTGCGGGCTTGGCCGCCAATTTGGTGACCGTGGACGCGAGCAACTCGATCTGCGCCGTGGCCATCTCAATGAGTGCCGGGTCGTCGTGCGCGGCCAGGGTTCGGGCGGCCGCCATTATTCTGTCTTCCGGCGTGGGCTCTGCGGTCGTGGTTTCTTCCGGCGCCGCACCGTAACGCGCTTCGGCCCGGGCGAGAAAATCCAGCGCGACTTCTGTCGCCTGCTTTACCGCCAGATCCGTTATCTTGCCCTGCTGCTGGATGCTGGCTTCGAAAATGGCTGACTGGATGATGACAAGGGTACGAAACGGGTCTTCTTCCGACAGCGGTTCGATCGCCCAGCCCGTATGCCACAAAGTATGGTAGGGCAGGGCAGCAACCTTGTCGAAATCCCGCACCAAATGGCGGGATTCGAACGGAATGTGACGGGCCAGCGCGCCTGGCTTTGCTGGACTTGGTTGGTTGAAATAATCCTGGATGCCCTTGATCATCAACGTGACCAGTTGCTCCAGGCTTTCCGGCTTGCGCCGCCGAACATAGCGTTCAACTTCGACGCCAGTCTGCTGGACGAAGCGGATGGCGATCTGGCCCAATATCTCGTCGACGCTGGCGAAGTGGGAATAGATGGATGTCCGGGTGATGCCGCCATGGTCGGCGATCATGGCGATGGAGATGTCAGCTGGCTTATGCGCCTTGAGCAGTTCAATCGTCGCTTCGATGATCCGGTCGACGCGGGCTCTGCCCGGCGCGCGCTGCCCCAGCTTCTCCCGTTCGGAAAGCAACTCGCTTTGAAGAAACTGAAGGGTATTGGGCTCGGAATCTGTTTTCAAACTGTGAGGTTTGATCTTCGCCGATATTTTCTCCGCTTTACCTTTGAGCGGCGCCAGTCCCTGTTTTTTCATCATTGAACCATATCATAGCGGGGTGAGGTTTCAAGTGAAGTCGGTTCGAAAACAGCTGTCAACTCCGATGTTGCAAAAATAGTATCCTAGCGCACGATATCGCTTTACAGCTTTCCGCTGGCGCGATAGATGGTCCTTATATGACATTTGTCTGTCTCTGAAAGGCTGTGGTGGTCGACCACGCCGGGTATGGAGCGGGCTGTAGGGAGAGGTGCGTTGGGCAGTCGACTGTCTGGCAAGACGGCAATTATCACAGGCGCTGGCTCGATGCACGGCATGGGCGCGGCAACTGCCCGCCTGTTCGCTCGGGAAGGTGCGTCGGTGATCCTGACGGACCTTGACGAAGCGGGTGCTGCGGCGGTCGCGGCATCCATCACGCAGGAGGGCGGCATTGCGTTGTCCCGATCGCAGGATGTCCGTCAGGAAGAAGGATGGCAGGAACTCGCCGCCGACGCCCTTAAACGGTTCGGGCACATCGACATTCTCGTGAACAATGCGGGCATCTATCATGCGGCATATGTTTCTGACACACCTGTCGCCATGCTTGACCGCCTTTTCGAAATCAATTTGCGAGGCACGTTCCTGGGTTGCCAGGCGGTGATCCCGTACATGCGCGCCAATGGCGGCGGTTCCATCGTCAATATCTCGTCCATTGCCGCATTGACGGGCGTTCACAGAAGCGCTGCTTATGCCGCTACCAAGGGGGCCGTTCGTGCGCTGACCAAAAGTGTCGCGCTCGATGAAGCGCCCTATGGCATCCGGTGCAATTCGGTGCACCCCGGTACGATCGAAACGCCGATGGTCGATCAATTGCTTCAGGGCGATCCGGCCGCTATCGACGCCGCCACTGCGCCGATCCCGCTCGGTCGCTTGGGCCGACCGGAAGATGTCGCGAACATGTCCCTGTTCCTGGCATCGCAAGAGGCGTCCTATGTGACGGGTGCCGAATTTGTCGTTGATGGAGGCTTGACCATAGCATGAGCGCCGACTTCCTTCCCGTCGCTGCGGCCGCCGATCTGCCGAACAACAGCAGCAAGCCGATAACAGTGAACGGCTTGGACCTTCTGCTGTGTCATGCGGACGGAGAGTTTTTCTGTGTGCAAAATGAATGCACGCATCGCGCTTTTTCCCTGGCAGCCGGACGCATCAGGCGCTGCATGGTGCTGTGCCCCGAACATGGCATGCCCTTCGACCTGCGAACCGGAAATCCCAAGGGTCAGCTGACGGACAAGCCGCTCCGCACGTTCGAAACACGTGTCGTGGATGGCCAGGTAGAGGTCGCGGTGCCTGCGGAGGTAAGTTGAGACAGCTGCGGTCGGCCGCCATTGCGTAATGTGACAAGGGTCGCATAAAGTGGATCGGGGCGCATCACGGCGTCCGGGGAAAAATTGGGGCGAAATGCGTCCTGGAGGAGTAGGATCGTTGCAAGGTCATTTGCATTTCCGCGACTGTGCGCTGGTCGGCTGTTGCGGCGCGGCTCCCCTTAACGGTGGACGGACCTCGTTGCCGGAGTACGCGCATTGAACGCGGACTATATCGTTGTGGGCGCGGGAGCGGCGGGCTGTGCCGTCGCCAACCGTTTGTCGGAAGACAGCCGCCACAAGGTAATCCTGCTTGAGGCGGGGGGCACTGACCGTGATCCCCTCATCCATGCGCCCGGCGGGCTGATGCCGCTTTTGACGTCGGGCAAGCATAGCTGGAACTACAGGAGCGCGCCGCAGGAAGAGCTGAACGACCGCGTCCTTTTCCTCCCCCGTGGCAAGGTTCTGGGAGGCGGCAGCTCGATCAACGGCATGATCTATGATCGAGGCACGCCGAGCGATTACGATCGGTGGGCGGCGCTGGGCAATTCCGGCTGGTCCTATGAGGACGTGCTACCCTATTTCAAGCGGGCCGAAAGTTACGAGCCGGGCGGCGATGCGCGGTGGCACGGTCACTCCGGGCCGGTCAGGATCAGCCGCCCCGGCGTCCACAATCCACTCGCCAAGGCGTTCCTGCAAGCCTGCGAAGAAGCTGGCTACCCTTATAATGACGACACCAACGGCGCGGTTCGCGATGGCGCCGGTCCCGTCGACATGTTCGTCAGCCGGGGCCGCCGGTGGAGCGCGGCGACCGCCTACATAAAGCCGTTCCGCTCGCGCTTGAACCTGGAGGTGCGTCTGGGCGCGCAAGTGCTCAAGATACTGGTCGAAAATGGCCGCGCCGTCGGCGTTCGCATTCGGGAAAAAGGGCAGGAGCTTGACCTCCGTGCGGGCGGCGAGGTGATCCTCTGCGGTGGCGGCATCAATTCGCCCCAGCTTCTGATGCTGTCCGGCATCGGTGACGCTTCGGCCCTGTCGCAGGTCGGCGTCGACCCGGTCCATAATCTGCCCGGCGTCGGTCAGAATCTTCAGGACCATCTGTCCACCTATGTGAAGCAGGCGGTGACGCAGCCAGTATCCCATTATCAATATGTCAGCCCGCTGAAGGGGGCGCTGGCCTTCGCGCAATATCTGGCTTTCCGTAAGGGGCCGCTCGCCAGCACCGGCATGGAAGCGGTCGCCTATGTGCGATCGCAACCGGACCTCGCTGAGCCGGACATAAAGCTCTCGCTGGTGCTGGCGCTGATGAATGACACGCTGACAGGCCTGATGCCGCGTCATGGCTTCATGGCGCATGTCTGCGTCGTCCGGCCCCACAGCCGTGGGCATGTGACGCTGGCCTCGCCCGACCCGCATGCCGCGCCGGTCGTGGATCACCGCTACCTCAGCGATGCCCGGGACATGGTCGACTTCCGCAATGGCATCCGCGTGTGCCGCCAGATTTTCGGACAGGCCGCCTTCGATCCCTATCGCGGCGATGAATTGTCGCCGGGCGCGTCCGTACAGACCGACAGCCAGATCGACGCCTTCATCCGTGCCGACGCAAGTGCAGATTATCACACGGCCGGTACGTGCAAGATGGGATCGGACGATGACAGCGTCGTCGATGCCCGCCTGCGGGTCAGGGGCATTGGCGGGCTACGGGTGGCCGACACGTCGGTGATGCCGACGCTCGTCGGCGGAAATACGAACATGCCCGCCATCATGATTGGCGAAAAGGCGGCGGACCTGATCAAGGGACGCAGCCATGCGTGACAAGTGCAAACGACATAGGAAGCGGCGCGAACCGCGAGCGACTGGAGAGCTATAATGCCGGTATGGGATGAGGTTTTCGACGTGGTGGTCATGGGCTCCGGCGCGGCGGGCGTGTCGGCGGCGATCGCGGCACAGCATCGCGGTTGCAAGACGCTGGTGCTGGAGCGCAGCGACAAGCTGGGCGGGACGAGCGCCGTGTCGGGCGGCGTGCCGTGGATCCCCAACAATCACCACATGCACGAGGTTGGAACGACCGACTCGCGCGAACAGGCGCTCACCTATCTTCGCAGCCTTTCGCTCGGCAAAATGGACATCGAACTGGCCGAAACCTATGTCGATGAAGCGCCGGGCGTGTTGCGTTATCTCGAGCAAGAGACCCAGCTGGCGTTCCGGGCGCTCAAGACGCCGGACTATCACCCAGAACATCCCGGCGGCACCTTCGGCCGCTCCGTAAGCCCCGGCCTGTTCCCGGCGGGCGAGTTGGGTGAACTGCGCGCGCATCTGCGTTCGGCCCCCTGCTTCCCGCTGCCTGTCGCGATGACCGACATTGATGACGGGACCAATATGCTGGACCCCGAAATCATCGGCGACCGCCTTGCCAAGGGCATGGTGGGCACCGGCATGGCGCTGATGGCTGGCCTTATCAAGGGCGCGGTGGACAAGGGCGTGGAGTTTCGCCGCAACGCCCGTGGCCGCCGCCTGGTGATCGACGATGGCGCCATTGTCGGTATTGAGGTCGAACAGGATGGCCGCATGGTCAGGATCGGCGCCCGTCGCGCCGTCATTCTGGCAAGCGGCGGCTTTGAATGGAACAAGGACATGGCGACCGACCTGATGGGCGCTCCCATCGAAGGTCCGCTCAGCCCGCCTTTCAATGAGGGCGATGGCCTCATCATGGCGGCCGAGGCGCAGGCGAGCATGGCCAATGCCCATGAAGCCTGGTGGATGCCGATGATCCGCATTCCGGGCGACGAATATGAAGGGCAGCAGCTCAACCGCATGGTGGTCGGCGAAAGAGCCTCCCCCGGTTCGATCATGGTCAACCGTGCGGGCAAGCGCTTCGTCAACGAAGCCCACAATTATAATGATGTTGGCCGCTCCTTCCGCAACTTCGACCCAGTGGCGTTCGACTATCCGAACCTGCCCGCCTGGATCATCCTCGATTCGACTTTCCTCGACAAATATCCGTTCGGCACGCGCTATCCGGGCGATCCGATTCCGGCATGGCTCGAATCCGCGCCGACGCTGCGCGAACTGGCCGAGAAAATCGGCGTAAACCCAGATGGCCTTGAAGACACGGTCACGCGTTTCAACGCGAATGTCGAACGGGGCGAGGACCCCGACTTCCACCGCGGCCGGAGCAAATATGACCGTCATTATGGCGACCCGTCGCGCGAAGGTGCGCTCCAGTCGCTGGGGCCGATCCAGCAAGGCCCCTTCTACGCCTGCCGTGTCTATTCCGGCGTGCTCGGCACAAAGGGCGGCCCGAAGATCAACGCCAAGTCGGAAGTGGTGAATGTCAGGGGCGGCCGCATCCCCGGCCTTTACGCGGCGGGGAACGTCTCCGGCGGGTTCACCGGCATGGCCTATCCGGGCGCCGGGGCCACGATCGGGCCGGGCCTGGTCTTCGGCCACATCGCCGGACGCGAGGCGGCGTCCAGCGTCAACAGGTTCTGAAAAGGAGGCGACATTGCCCGAAGTCGAACATACCACAACGGTCACCGCCTCCCTGCCTCAGGTCTGGAATTTCGTCGAGGACATGGACAATTGGGCGCCGTTTCTCACAGGGTATCAGCGCCACGAGAAGATCAACCGCGATGAATCCATCTGGGTTGTGAAGGGCGAGCTGGGCGGCCTGACTCGCAGCGCGGAGTTCAAGGTCCAGGTCACGGAATGGAACGAGCCTAGCCGCGTCACCTTCGTGATGCAGGGTTTGCAGGAGCCTGTCACCGGATCGGGCGAGTTTCTGGCGATCGACCTGGGCGCCGGCATCGCGAATGCCGCGCCACCCGCCCCCGCTCCCGCACATTCACCCTCAGGCGGCTGGCTGAGCAGATTGTGGGAACGCCTGTCCCGCTGGTTGCTGCGGCGCGTCACCAACAGCGTCGATGTGCAAGCAGCAGCGCCCGTGGCAGATGCGGGCGATCCGAACACGCAGATCACTTTCCGGCTGAACGTTCAGGCGGGCGGAGCCACCGGGCCGGTTCTCAACCTGCTGCTGGGACCGATGCTGAAGCCGGTTGCTGAAGATTTGGCGATGAAGATCGCTCAGGCGGTGGACAAGCCGTCACAAGGATAAATCTAGCGCGGGGTCGGCCGTAAAGGCGCGGACTCCGCGAAGGAAGGATACTCCGCTATTGACGGACAAATGTCCGTTATGCATGATCGTCCGGAACCTGGCCGCCTTTTGCCTAGTGCGCGTAAAGCGGGCCGTTGGATGTAGCTGGACGATTGGAAACAGGATCAGCGCGCCGGGATGCGCCTGGATTGAATCGACAGGAGATGGAAATGACGGAAAATCTGGTCGCCGAGGCGGGAGCCGGACGGTCTTCGAAACTTCAGGGTTGGCGCTATTTCGACCGCGACTTCGCGGGGCGGGAATGGGACGCAGTTTGGACCAAAAGCTGGCTCGTGGTTTGCCGCGAAGACCAGATTCCTGAGCCGGGCGACTTCCTGGTGGAAGAGGTTGGCACGGAATCCATTCTGGTCGTGCGTCAGGAAGATGGCGGCATCAAGGCCTTCTACAATGTCTGCCAGCATCGCGGGAACAAGCTGGTGTCCGTGGCGGAAGGCTCGATGCCGTCCTTCACCTGCGCCTATCATAGCTGGAAATGGTCGCTGGAAGGCGAATGCATCGGCGCGCAGGACCCGGAGGACTTCTCTGCGGGCTCCCCATGCGGACGCAAGCGGCTCGCCCAGATCAACAGTGAGACCTTCGCCAGCTTCGTCTGGGTGAACATGGACGCCAACCCGATGCCTCTCAAAGAGTATCTGGGCGAACTGTACGAGCCGTTGGCGCGCTATCCCTTCGAGCAGATGCACTGCACCCAGGCCATATCAGTGCGGATGCCCTGCAACTGGAAGATCATTTCGGACAATTTCCGCGAAACATATCACATCCCCACCGCGCATCCGGAGGGGTTGTATGTGAACGAGCCCTATTATGTGACAGCGGTCATCGAAACGCTGAAGAACGGCCATGCGCGCCTTGTGACGCCGGGCAGCCAGCCTTCGCGCTATCTGCCCGATGGCAAGCTGGCGATCGACGAGTATCTGATCCAGGACCTTAAGACCTGGGAATTGCAGCCGGAAGATTTCAAGGACAAGCCGCTGGCGATCCGGGAAGCGATCATCGCGCAAAAGCGGAAGCTGGGCGTCGAGCGCGGCCATAGCCATTATGACCGGATGGAAGACGCGCAACTGACCGACACCTTCCTCTATTCGATCTTCCCCAACCTGACGCTGACCTGTTTTTCGGACGGCATGCTGTTCCTGCGCGCCTGGCCGCATCCGACCGACCCGGAAAAATGCACCTTCGACACCTGGTTCTATGCGACGGGTTCAGAGGACTTCTTCACCAAGATGCTGACCTCGGCGGGCGGCGTTGCCGACACTGTGCGTGCGCCTGTAGAACGCGAATGGCGCAACTTCGGCGAAGGAAGCCTTGGCATCACGCTCGATGGCGACGCCGGTATCATGGAGGCGCAGCAGCGCGGCATGCATTCGCGCGGGTGGAATGGCGCGGAACTGGCCGGGCAGGAAAAGCGGATTTCCCATTATCACGACCGCATCGATCAACTGATCGTCGAAAATGGGATGTCCATCGCCGCTGAATGACGAACGGCGCTGCGGGCGTAAGCGCCCGCAGCGCCGATAGGCGTGGCAGCTTCGGTCAGCGGTTGCTGAAATGCAAAAAACCTGCGCCCGCACCCTCGGGCGGCGAACTGACGATTGCCGATTAAAAGGAGAGGCTCGATGTTCCTGGACCCTGTTTCAGGCCAACTCAAGAAGGTGCGGCAGATCGCATTCGTTGTACCGGACGCGATCGAATGGGCGCGCCGACACATGGCCCGCTTCGGCTCTGGCCCCTTCTTTGTGCTCGCGCACCTTCCCCATGACCTGCAAACCTATCGCGGCAAGGAAATCGACCTCGATACGACAGGTGTCGTCGGCCAATGGGGCGACGTGATGGTCGAACTGGTGGAACAGCATTGTGACACGCCATCGGCCTATAGTGAACTTTATCCGACAGGTGGTCCCGGCCTGCACCACATGACGGTGTTCGTTGACGACATTCACGCGGCGATCAAGGATTATGAAAGCAAGGGCTTTGATAACATCCTCTATTCCGTCGTGTCACCGCTCGGCGACTCCAAACCCAGCCCCTATGCGATGATGGACACGCGCAAGGAGTTCGGCATGCTGACCGAATTCTATGAAGAGGCTGTTGTCAGCGATTTCTACAAAATGGTGCGGGATGCCGCCGAAGGCTGGGACGGGTCCGATCCCATCCGTTACATATATGGCCAACCCTGAAGGGGATATTCTCGACATGGAAAAGCGTAATCTCGGGAAATCCGACCTTAAAGTCTCTATTGCCGGTCTTGGCTGCAATAATTTCGGCTGGTTCCTGGACAAGGAAAAATCCCTTGAGGTGATCTCGGCTGCGCTCGACGCCGGGATCACCTTCTTCGACACCGCCAACAACTATGGTTTTCCTCCCGGAGAATCGGAACGCATTCTCGGCGAAGCTTTTCGCGGTCGTCGGGATTCTGTGATCGTCGCCACGAAAGTCGGCGACAAGGTTGGTGACAGCGACGACAATCAGGGTGCGGCCCCTGCCTATGTGCGGCAGGCTCTGGAAGAGAGCCTTGCCAATTTGGGCACCGATTATGTCGATCTTTATCAGCTGCATTATCCCGATCCGAAGGTGCCTATCAGCGAAACGCTGGCCGCATTCGACCAGCTGATTCAGGAGGGCAAGGTGCGCTATGTCGGCTGTGCGAACCACAGCGCCGCGCAACTGGCTGAAGCACTGGACGCGGCGGGAGCCACCCACCGTGCGGCTTTCATATCATGCCAATCCGAATACAGCCTGCTGGCACGCGATGTCGAAAGCGAACTTGCGCCCCTGATGGTCGCCAATGGCGTCGGATTTCTGCCTTACTTCCCCCTCGCCAACGGGTTGCTGACGGGCAAATATCTGGGTGGCGACGACAGTTCGGGCCGTCTGGAAACCCTCAAGCAGATACCTTTCTTCGACAAGTTCCTGACACCCGAAAGGTTTGAGAAAGTCAGCCGTCTCGGCGAGATTTCCCGCAAATCGAGCATTCCGATGGTGAAGCTTGCTCTCGGCTGGCTCGCCGCAAAGCCCTTCGTCTCATCCGTGATCGCCGGGGCGACCAAGCCCGAACAGGTTTACGCCAATGCGCAGGCCTGCATGACAGTCTTGCCGCAAGACATAATGGCCGAGCTGGATCAGCTGTAATTAGCGACGGTCCCCGGTCACTGCGGCCGGGGAGCACCAGTATAAAAAACGGCGGGAAGCTCTAAGCCTCCCGCCGTTTCATTTTCAGCTCTGCGTCAATGCGCCGGTGAATAGGGCGCTGCATCAGCGAAGATCAGCGTTTCTTTCGCACCGCTCCGGCAGATTTCCTGATAGATTTTGCCACCTTCAGGCGCGCTCGCCATCGCCTGTATACCGGCATCGAAAGCATTCATGTCCGGCAATTTCCAAAGATGGATGACGGTATTGGCCCGCCCGATCTTGGTGACGAGCCCTGCGATCATCTCCCAACCCGCGCCTTCGGCGATGCGCTTCATCTCAGGAACTATGTTCAAAAAGACGGGAAGCGTCTCATAATCGAGTTCCAACGTTGCCTGAAGATAAACGCTCATCTGATATCCACTCCTTGCGATCGCGGCCAGAGCCTGGCTCTCACCGCACATTCGTACGATAAATGACGAACGTCTGATATTCAAGCGACGACATGATGCATCAAAGACTGGTCACTCGCGTGACAGGGATAGCCGCTTAACCCGCCACGAAATGAAAAAATAACCGTCATATGTCATATAAAAATGCTCATAAGCGCTTGTTGCGGGCGCTTCACTGTTGACCCTCCGGCGAAAAGCAGTTAGCTAGCACACTTGTGTAGCGACAAGTCGATTCAAAAAAGAGTCGCGGCCACATCGGATCAAAAATCAGCGTTGAATGGGGAGGATATATGCGAGGCCTGGCATTTTCGTCGGCGATAGCGATCGCAACTGCGTTGGGCGGCTTTCAGGCGGCATTGGCCGCAGAGCCGCAGCAAGCGCCGGACGCGGCCGCAGCCAATCAGCCGCAGCAATCCGAAGGACTTTCGGACATCATCGTAACTGCGCAGAAGCGTGCCGAGCCACTGCAAAGTGTGCCTGTCTCCGTTTCCGCGTTCAGCAATGACACGCTTCAAAAGGCCCGCGTCGATGGCCTTACCGGCCTTCGCGGCCTTGTGCCGGGCATGACCGTCACGCGTTCCGGCGCCGCCGTCGACGTGCCCCAGATCAGCTTGCGCGGCATTTCCATTCAGGACGTCCTGCCCAGCGTCGAGGCCGGTATCGGCATCACGCTCGATGGCATTCCGATCGCGTTCCAGCGCGGCGCGCTCATCGATGCGTTCGATGTCCAGCGCGTGGAGGTTCTGCGCGGCCCGCAGGGCGTTCTGAACGGCAAGAACACGACCGGCGGGGTGATCAACGTGATCCGCCTCCGGCCCGACCCGTCGGCGGACACGACGGGCAAGGTGCGCTTAACGGTGGGCAGCTTCGGCCAGAACGACTACGAAGGCTACATCATGGCCCCGGTGATCAAGGACGTGCTTGCGGTCAAGGCGACCGTTTCGGTGCGCAAGGATAATGGCCAGTTCCGCAACATCGTGACCGGCGGACGGGAGGGCGATCGTGATGTCCGGCAATACTCGCTCGCCGCTGTTGCAACCCCCACCGATCGCCTGAACATCTATTTGGCATTCGACCGGCTGGAAAACGACAGCCAGATTCCGCCCTATACGCCCCTTAACGTCCCCGATTTCATCCCTTATCCGTTGCCGGGCTATGTCGGTGGCGCAAACGCGACCTGTTACAATCCGGCGACGAGCATCGTCTGCGGCCCGCTTGCCAATCTCGACAAGGGCAAGAATGTCGTCGAAACGACCCAGCTTCCCGCATCTCTGCGCATGACTGCGGTGACCGGTGAAGTGTCGTACGATTTGACCGATCAGGTCAAATTCGTTTCGCTGACCGGCTATCGCGAGTTCCACGAACGGCAGACCAGCGATTTCGACGCAACCCGCTTTGCGCTGTTCCGCGACAAGGCCCGGGTCGATGCCAAGCAGTTCTCGCAGGAGGCCCGCTTCGCAACGTCGTTCGAGGGGCCGTTCAACGTCGTTGCCGGCGCATTTTACATGAACTACTCCTATACGGAGGTGCAAGATCCGTCGCTTGACGTGTCGATGCTGCCCGACGGGTTTCTCACCACGGGGAGTCCGATCCTCACGAACGGCTTGCCGACTTTCTCGACTCCGCCGGGCGTAGGCTTCCTCAATTCACTCAACCGCTACGATACGCATCAGACAAACAAGACCTTCGCCTTGTTCTTCCAGGCGGACTATGACATCACCGAAAAACTGCAGTTGTCGGTTGGTGCCCGTCAGACCTGGGACAGGAAGACGACTGCCTATAGTTTGTGGGACCCCGTATTTTCTACCGTGCGGGACAATGATGTTATCGGGCCGCTGGTCGGAAGCGTTGCAGGGCGCGCCAAGTTCAAAAAGTTTACGCCGAAGGTGAACCTGCAATACAAGTTTACGCCCGACGTCATGGCCTATGCCCAATACAGCCGTGGTTACAACACCGGCGGCTTCAACGGTCGTCCTGGCAACCTGGTTACCGCAACACAGGCCTATTTGCCCGAAACGATGGATGCGTTCGAGGTCGGCCTCAAGACCGAATTCCTCAATAACCGGGTTCGCCTGAACCTTTCCGCGTTCCACAACACGCTGAGCGACAAGCAGGAAAATATCCTGCAGGTCGTCGGAACCACGAACGTCACCAACACCCTGAACGCCGCCAAGGCTCGCTATCAGGGCATCGAAGCCGAATTGGCCGTTGCGCCGATGCGGGGGTGGACGATCTCCGGATCGCTCGGCTATCTTGAAGCGAAGTATCTGAACTTCATCGGTAATCTGGGGCAGGGAGAGACGGACCTTTCCGGATTGAAGCTGCGGCGCACCCCGAAATGGACCGGTGGTCTGATTTCGGACTACAGCTTCGACGCCGGTCCGGGGACCATCGGCCTGAACGCGGCTCTGTTCCATACGTCGCGGTACCAAACGGACGTGATCAACGACCCGCGTGCGTCGATCCCGCCGGTGACGAAGGTCGACCTCGGTGTACGCTACGAGTTCCCGGTGAGCGGCAACACCACGCTCGAGGTCTCGGGCTTCGTCAAGAACGTGACCGACAACACCACGTACGACGGTTACACGTCGGGCGAGGCGGTATTCACCTTCATCGACTGGGCCAACCCGTCGCCGGGCCGGACCTGGGGCGCGTCGCTGACCGCGCGCTTCTGACACGACATGGCGGGCCGCCTCGTCAGCCTGGCGAGGCGGCCCGGCCTTTTTCGCTTTTCATCAGGCTGCGGCGGGGCACCGAAAATCCCAGGAGTTGAATATGAGGCTTGAAGGAAAAGTAGCACTGGTCACCGGCGCCGCGGGCGAACAGAACATGGCCCAGAAGATCGCCGAGCGCCTCGCCCAGGAAGGCGCGAAGGTCGTCGTGACCGGTCGTCACGAAGAGCCGTTGCGCAAGCTCGCGGCAGAGATCGGCGGCAGCTACATATTGATGGACATCACCAGCAAGGCCGATGTCGATGCCGCCGCTGACTTTGCCGTCAAAACCTATGGCAAACTGGACGTCGCGGTGAACGCGACTGGCTGGGGCCTGATGAAGCCGACCCATGAAACGACGGAGGCTGATCTCGACAAGATCATGGACATCCAGTTCAAAGGTCCCTTCTTCTTCATCCAGGCGATGTTGCGGGTAATGGGGCAGGGCGGATCGATCATCCAGATTTCCTCCGCCACCGCGACTATCATGCTCGAAAATCACGCCGCCTATATGGGCACCAAGGCCGGAATCGACCATGTGATCCGTACCGTGGCGAACGAATATGGCGCGCGGGGCATCCGGGCGAACTCCATTTCGCCGGGCCTCACCGAAACGCCGATGGCTGGCGACAGCTTCAGCGTGAAGGAACTGATCGACGCCTTTGCAAAGGAATATCCGCTCGGCCGCCTTGGCACGCGCGAAGATATTGCGGCTGCCGTGGTGTGGCTGGCATCCGACGAATGTTTCATGACCGGCCAGAATCTTCAGGTGAATGGCGGGCTCACGCTCCGCCGCAACCCGATCCTGTCCGAACTGGGCGAGGTGGCCGCGCGTGCCACGGCGCATCTGAGCAGCTGACAACGACACAGCGGTGCGGGCGGGAGCATTGCTTCCGTCCGCAAACGCGCAGGGAATGCAG
This sequence comes from uncultured Novosphingobium sp., assembly GCA_946886365.1. The sequence goes on along the minus strand of CAMPIM010000084.1, from coordinate 3,530 downwards.
AAAGGGAGGGTAGCGCTGGCTACCCTCCCTACTTTGCTTCTGAATTCGGCGGGGGCAGTGCCGAGTGGGCACCGCCTGAACAACCCATTTTCTATCAGCAGCAGCCGCCCCGACCTGTTAGCTGTCGGGGCGGCTCCACCTCGTCTTAAAGGTCGGTGAACTGCATCCGGCGGATCGGATCGGTGCCATCAAATCCTTCTGCAGACTTCTTCATATGTTCGTAGAAGGGACGGGTGCCTTCTTCTTCATAAAGTTCAGTCATCACGCCAAGTTGTTTCGACGTATCCATGATAGCGTAGCGGCCCATACCATTGGGGAAGGTTTCGCCATAAAGCGCAGCCTCGCAGCCTTCAGCTTCATATTGAGCCATCCGCTTGTCCAGATCGTCGACGAACATGGCGAAATGATGAATCCGCGACTCGCCCTTCTTCACAAGATCACGATAGGCGGACGGTTCATCATCATGCTGCTGCACGAATTCGGCGGTGATATTGCCCCACTGACCATAGACGGAGGTGACGTCGATGACGCTGTCCTTGCCGCGATAGCGATGGACGTGAAGCGGATAATGTTCGACTGCCCAGAACGGCCCGGATCCATAACGGCGGGAATGGGCGCGGGCCGCTTCGATGGCGTCCGGCACCACAAAAGCGATCTGCGTGATCGCGAGGGCGGGTGTGAAGATAAAATCACTCATGGCGTTGCTTCCTTCAAAGACAATTGTCAGATGATTGATTCGACGGTGAGGGTAATCGCGCGAGGGATCCGATCTTCGCCGACGGCATTGGACCATGTCGGCCGCCGGTGGCCAAGGACATGCCGCAGGTCCGAAAACCAGCGTATTTCCTGGCCCTTGAGCGAGCTGGCCCTCCGCTATGCAGCGCTTTTGGTGACCTTTTGATGATCATTCATCCTCTACCCGGAGCGGCTCATGCCCTGCTCCTCCGTCGCTGATTTCTCGACAAACGACAAATGTCTGCTAACGAATATGCCTCCATTCGTCAAATTGATAAATGGCGGCGTCGACTGAATGGGGCGGGGGAGGCGGCCCTTTGGGTGGCGGGACAGCGCATTGGTCATTGACTAAATGAACGACAACCGTCAGGTAATATGCCAACACCTTTGGCGCTGACGGGCGTTCGCTGGCGGATTGGGTGCTTGCAACGCGGACTTATGGAGAGAAAAAATGACCTATAATTTGACGGTGCGGCGCGAAGGTGCCGTGTTCATCATCGGCGGAACCGGCGGCGCGGGGTCGGCGATCGTGCGCGCCTTTGCAAAGACTGGCGCCAATATCGCCTTCACCTACAACAGCAATGAAACCAAGGCGAATGCGTTGGTGAATGAACTGGAAAGCGAAGGCGTAACGGCATCAGCCCGCAAGCTGGACATAACCGACTTGCAGGCTGTCGAACAATGTATCAGCGGCGTGGTGAAGCGTTTCGGCCATATCCACACGGTCATCTATGCGTCCGGGCCGATGTGGGACAACACTCTGCAACTGGCCGACGTGAAGCCCAGCTTCATGGAGTTTCTCGTCAAGACTGAACTGTTCGGCTTCTTCAATGTGATCAGCGCCACCAAGGAACAGATGCGCGCCAACAAGGGCGTCATCACTGTTTGCACCAGCTTCGGCAACGCCCGTCGCTTCGATCGCGACGGTCAGTCGGCGGTGCCAAAGGCGGGTCTGGAAAGCATGGCGCTTTATCTGGCGGCGGAAGAGGCTGTCTACGGAGTGCGCGCGAATGTCGTCCGCCTGGGCTGGTTCAACTTCGGTATGGGCGCGATCGACAAGACGGAGGCTTCGCTCGATGATCCGGGTCGTGCCATGACCGGCGGCGACGCTGGGGCCGAAGCGCTGGAATGGATGACCAGCCGCATTCGCTTGGGCAATCGGCCGGGTCGGGGCGAGGAGCTTGCCAGCATGGTGCTCTACCTTTCGTCTGAACAGGCGTCCTATGTCACCGGCCAGATCACCTGCGTCGACGGCGGCATTTCGCTTTGAACCTTTGGGCAGGCGCCAGTCTTCATGACGGCGCCTGCTCCATGACGGCCCGCTGCACGCACCTGTGGGCTGCATCGATAATTGACATATGTCAGATAACATGTATCACTGGCGCGGCCCGCGAAGGCTGAATCGGGCTACTCCCGCATAGCGAGGCATATCAGCTGCGGCGATCTTTGTCCGGCTGACTGAGGCAGAGAGAGGATCGATGGTAAATATTTCCGTCCTGGCCGGACAGGTGGCTGGTGAACATCGTGTAGCCATGACGCCTTCGATTGTCGCCCGATATGCAAAGCTCGGCCTGTCGACGCTGGTCGAAAGCGGTGCAGGTCTTGCGGCGGGTTTCTCCGATGACGCCTATGCCGCGCAGGGTGCCCTGATCGTGGATCGCAAGGAAGCGCTTGGGCAGGCGGATGTCGTGGTCACGGTGCGTCCTCCGGCTGCCGCCGAACTGCTCGGGCTTCGTCCGGGAACGAAGCTGGTCGGTGGCTTGGCGCCCTTTGCGGATCCGGGCAGGATGGCCGCCTATGCCGATCTGGGAGTGGAAGCGATGGCGCTCGAACTGCTCCCGCGCACGACCCGCGCGCAGGCAATGGATATATTGTCCAGCCAGGCCAATCTCGCTGGCTACCATGCCGTCGCGCGAGCCACCACCGAACTCAATCGCTGCCTGCCGATGATGACGACGGCCGCAGGCTCGGTCGCGGCGGCCAAGGCGTTCGTCATGGGCGTAGGCGTTGCGGGTCTTCAGGCGATCGCGACTGCGCGGCGGCTGGGCGCGGTCGTATCCGCCACCGATGTGCGGCCCGAAACACGCGAGCAGATCATGTCTCTGGGCGCCAAGCCCATATTCGAAGAGATTCAGGACGGCGACCAGCTGACCGCAGCGGTGGGCGGCTATGCCGGGGAAATGAGCGAAGCCTATCGGCAGCGTCAGGCGGCCTTGGTCAGCGGGCATATCGCCGGGCAGGACATGGTCGTCACGACCGCCCTCATCCCCGGACGGCCCGCTCCGCGCCTGATCAGCGACGCGCAGATCGCAAGCATGAAACCGGGCAGCGTAATCGTCGATCTGGCCGCCGAAAACGGCGGCAATGTCGAAGGTGTCGTCGCCGGGGAAATGGTGCTGCGTCACGGGGTCAAGCTTATCGGGCTTGTCGATGGGGCGGCAAAGGTCGCCGTCGACGCGTCGAACTTGTTCGCGCGCAACTGCTATAATTTCATCGAAGCCTATTGGGGCAAGGCGGAAAAGAGGTTGGCGATGCCCGCCGATGACGCGCTGATCGAAGCGGTTACGCTGACCCGCCATGGCGAGATCGTCCACCCGCGCTTCGTGCAGGCAGCGGCGGCCTGAACACAGGGGATAATTCAGTGAACGCTTTCAATGCAGATTATCTGTTCGTCTTCATATTGGCGGCCTTTTTGGGTTTTCAGTTGATCAAGAAGGTGTCGCCGCTTTTGCACTCGCCTTTGATGTCGCTGACCAATGCGATTGCGGCGGTGGTGATTGTGGGGGCGATCACGA
>CAMPIM010000083.1 GCA_946886365.1 uncultured Novosphingobium sp. | reverse complement strand
GGATTATTTTGCGGCCAATCCGGAGATGACTCAGGCGATCTTGCAGCAGGTTCCGGCCGGGCGATTTGGCGACGCGGAAGCGGATATTGGTCCGATCGCGGTGTTCCTCGCTAGCGAGGGCGGCGGCTATATGAGTGGCAACACCCTCTTTGCCGATGGTGGTGCGCATGTGAACGGCGTCGCCTGGCGTCCTGAAGTAGAGGATTGATCGCCATGGAACGGCTGAAAGGAAAACGCGCTGTCGTGACCGGCGGCGCGCAGGGGATTGGTGCGGCTATTGCGCGGCGCCTCGCTGCCGAAGGGGCGACGGTCGCGATACTTGATCTGGATGCGGCGGCGGCTGGCGCGGTGTTGCCTGCGCCGCATGTGGGGATTGCCTGCAACGTTGCGGACACAGCTTCAGTGGACAGGGCCTTTGCGCAGGTGAAGGAGGCGCTGGGCGGCGTCGACGTGCTGGTCAACAATGCCGGGCGGGGTAGCGCGGCAGGGGACGGCATGGACCGCTATTATGCGGCGCAGGGGGAGCGGGCTGAGCAAATCGCGCGGGGCGAGGCGCCGACGACCTTTGTCGATCAGACGATCCATTGCGGGGATGAGGGCTGGTCCGGCGTGCTGGCCGTGACGTTGGACGGGACGTTCAAATGCAGCCGGGCGGCGGTTCGGTTGATGGCGGAACAGGGGACTGGCGGGAGCATCGTCAACATCGGATCGACGTCTGGCGTGAAGGGCGATGGGCCTATCCCTTATTGCGCGGCCAAGGCAGCAGTGCTGGGCATGACGCGAGCGATGGCGCGGGAGCTGGCGGATCGCGGCATCCGGGTCAATGCGGTCAATCCCGGTGCAACCGAGACGCCGATCTATGCCACTTTGCCTGCGGAGATGAAGGACATGATCGCGGCGGATAGCCTGATGAAGCGGCTGGCCCATCCGGACGAGATTGCGGGCGCCGTGGCGTTTCTGGCAGGCGATGACGGCAGCTTTGCTACGGGGAGCATCGTGACGGTGAATGGCGGGGCTTACTTCACATAATGAGAGCGGATCGGAGCAGGACATGAAGGCACTGGAAGGCAAGGCAGCGATCGTAACCGGCGGCGCGCGCGGGGTGGCCAAAGGTGTGGCAACCGCCTTCGTCAAGGCGGGAGCCCGCGTGCTGATCGTCGATCGGGAGGAAGAGCTTGGCCGTGCGACCGAGGCGGAATTGCGGGCGCTGCGAGGCGAGGTGCATTTCATGGCCGTCGATCTGGCGCAGCGGGCGGAGTTGCCGAAGATCGTCGAGGCGGCGGTCGGGCATTTCGGCGGTTTGGATGTGCTGGTGAACGCGGCGCAGGCTTCGCGCCAGTTGCCGATGGCCGAAACGACCGACGAGGCCATGGAACTTGCTTTCGACACCGGCTTCTGGCCAACTTTCGTGTTGATGCGTGAAGCCTATCCGCATCTGGTTAAAGCCAAGGGGTCGGTCATCAACTTCGCGACCGGCGCGGCGTTCGATGCGATCCCGACGCAGGGGTCCTACTGCGCGGCGAAGGAAGCGATCCGCGCCATATCCAAGATCGCGGCCAGCGAATGGGGCGCGGAAGCGGTACGGGTGAACATCATTTGCCCGTTCGCCAATTCACCGGGCGTGATGGCGTGGAAGGAATGGGCGCCCGCCGATTATGATACGCAGATCAGCAAGGTATCACTGAAGCGCATTGGCGATTGCGAAAAAGATATTGGCGCGGCCGCCGTTTTTTTGGCAAGCGACGCGGCAGGTTATATCACCGGCCAAACGCTGATGGTGGATGGGGGGCAGACAAAGGCCTTCTGATCTCGATCGCATAAGGAGAGGACAGCTTTTCGTGACCGACATTTCGCTTCATCGCCCCTATCCCGCCAGCAAGGTCGAACGGTGGGATTTCGAAACCGACGTCGCGGTGATCGGCTTTGGCGCGACGGGTGCGTGCGCCGCGATCGAAGCGGCGGCGGGAGGCGCGCGGGTTATGCTGTTCGAACGTGGTTCGGGCAGCGGCGGCGCGTCGGCACTGTCGGGCGGCGAGATTTATATCGGCGGCGGCGGTGGGACGGATGCCCAGCGCGCGGCGGGGTTCGAGGACAGCACGGAGGATATGGCCGCCTATCTGAAGGCGGCGGGCGGGCCGTGCGCGGACGAGGCGAAGTGCGATCTTTATGCGCAGGAGTCGCTCAACCACTATGCCTGGCTGAAGGAGCAGGGCATCCCCTATCGCGGCAATTATCTGCCCGGCAAGCATATCGAGCCGACGGACGATTCCACCCTGATCTGGTCGGGCAGCGAAGCGGCATGGCCCTTTTGCGAGATAGCGAAGCCTGCCCCGCGTGGGCATGTGATCGCCCATATGGGTTGGGGCGGCGGGCGGCCGATGGTGGATCTGCTGGAGGCTCGCGCGAAGGCGCTTGGCGTTGAAGTGACGACCGATGCCCGCGCCGTGGCGCTGGTGCAGGATGAAGCGCGGCGGGTCGTCGGGGTCATCGTGCGCATCGACAATGTCAACCGCTTCGTTCGGGCGGCGAAGGGCGTTATCCTCTGCACGGGCGGCTTTGCCTTCAACGAAGATATGCGCCGCCGTTATTGCCCGGAAACGTTCAAGATCAGCAGCCCGATCGGCGATCAGGATGATGGCGTGGGGATCGAACTGGGCGTCAGCGCGGGCGGTGACGCCGTCCATATGGAGCAGTTCTTCACCACCTGTCCCTGGACCATGCCCGAACCGCAGGCCTATGGCGTGTTCGTCAACCAGATGGGCCAGCGCTTCATCAACGAAGATTGTTATCATGGCCGGGTGAGCCGCGTTGCGGTCGACCAGATGGGCGACAGGGTCTATCTGTTGCTCGACATCGCCCATTTTGACGAGCCGCTCCCGATGGCTGGCATGACGATCGCGGGGACTGGCGACAGCTGGGAAGAGGTGGAAGCCGAACTGGAGATGGCGCCGGGTACGCTGTCTGCCACCATGGCTTTCTACAACCAGCATGCGCGGGAGGGGCGCGATCCGCTGTTCCATAAGCGCGCGCCGATCCTGACGCCTTTGGATCAGGGGCCGTTCGTGGCGCTGGAGTTGAATTTCGCCACCAGCTATTTCAGCTTCTTCACGCTCGGGGGACTGCGGACATCGACCGATGGCGAGGTGCTGGATCGCGTTGGCGCGCCGGTCGCGGGCCTGTTCGCGGCGGGGCGCTGTACTTCGGGTCTTCCGGCCTGGGGGCATGGCTATAGCTCCGGCCTCAGCCTAGCCGACTGCACCTTCTTCGGGCGTCAGGCCGGGCGGAAGGCGGCGCGGGGCTGATCTTCGTCTGTCGGTCAAGACCTGATCCATTTGCATGATGCGCGGCGCTGCCCGTCGCATCATCATGATGGTCAGAAACACAACCGACAGGAGAGTGACTTGTCCATCGATCAGGGCCGCAAAGGTCTGCGCTTCGCCGTTATTGGAGCGGGCATGGCCGGCATCCTTGCCGCCATCCGCCTGCGCCAAGCGGGCGAGGATTTCACCGTTTATGAAAAGGCCGGGCGGCTGGGCGGCACCTGGCGGGAAAACCGCTATCCGGGCCTGACCTGCGACGTGCCAGCGCACGCCTATACCTATAGTTTCGAGCCCTATGCGGAATGGGACGCCTATTATGCCAAGGGCGGCGAAATACAGACCTATTTCGAAAAGACGGCCGAGAAATATGGCATTATGCCGCACGTCCGTTTCAACAGCGAAGTCGTATCAACGGCTTGGGACGAGGGCGCTGGCCTCTGGCGGCTGGGCCTGATCACCGGCGAAGAGGTTGAGGCCGAAGTCGTGATTGCCGCTTCGGGTGTGCTGCACCATCCCAAGCTGCCCGACATTGAAGGTCTGGACAGTTTCGAGGGGCAGGCTTTCCACAGTGCCCGCTGGCAGGATGATGCCCCGGTCGATGGCGCACGGGTGGGCGTGATCGGCAATGGGTCTACCGGCGTGCAGATCATCACGGCACTCAATACACGTGCGTCGAAACTGGTGCATTTCCAGCGGTCGCCGCAGTGGATCATGCCTGTTCCCTATTTCCAGTATAGCGAGGAAGAGAAGGAAGCATTCCGTCGCGATCCCGCGCTGATCGACGACATTCGCAACAACAAGGAATATTGGGACAACATCTTCCGCTTTACTCACGCGATCACGGACACGCATGGTCCGGAGATCGCGGCGATCGAGCAATATTGCCTCGACAATCTGGAAAACAGCATTCGCGATCCTGAGCTGAAGGAAAAGCTGCGGCCCAATTATCGCGCGGCGTGCAAGCGGCTGATCTACAGCTGGTCCTATTATGACGCCGTGCAGCACCCCAATGTCGAGGTGGAGCGTGACCGCATCGCGCGCGTCGAAGCCAAGGGTGTGCGGATGGAGGATGGACGGCTGCATGAACTCGACACGCTGGTGCTGGCGACGGGCTTTCATGCTGATCGCTTCATCCGGCCGACCACGGTGCTGGGCCGGGGCGGCGTATCACTGGATGATGTGTGGGCTGTTCGTCCGACCGCTTATTATGCGGTGACGATACCGGGCTTTCCGAACTTCTTCATGCTGAACGGGCCGACGGGGCCGGTTGGCAACTTCTCCCTGATCGATATTGCGGAGAAGCAATGGGCCTATGTCGATCAGTTGCTGGATCTCCTTCGCTCCGGAGAGGTGCGGACGGTTGAACCGAGCTCTGACGCTCATGCTGATTATGAGGAAAGGCGCATTGCGGCGGCGCGCACCACGATCTTCGGATCGGGTTGTAACAGCTGGTATCTGGATGCGACGGGCGTCCCGGCTAGCTGGCCTTGGAGCTATGAGGCGTTTGCCGACGCGATGGCGGCGCCGGTGTTGGCGGATTATCGGGTTGAGGCTGGGGAGGAGTTGGTTGGGCGGTGAGGCATCCTGCATTTATCTGAATCACTAAACTCCGTTCGGGCTGAGCTTGTCGAAGCCCTATTCTTTCTTAAAAGGGGGAAGTGGAGCCCTTCGACAAGCTCAGGGCGAACGGGGTTAAGTGGTCTCGCTAGGGGGCAGCTTAATTCAAAGGGGGAGCGTTGCGGCGCTCCCCCTTTTTCCTGACGCTTTATCGTCCCATTGCCGCCACAGCCTCAGCCGCGCCCCGGATCGCGCCTTCGATATAGGTGACGCCGGTGCCGTCGCCGACCTCCACTACATCATGGCCTTGCGCGCGGAGCGCATTGGCGAGAGTGGAGTCGCCGTGGGCGCCCATGGCCACCACGACATGGTCGGCAGCGACGCTCTTCTGCTCGCCGTCTGCATTGGTGAAGCTGACGTTGTTCTTGCCGATCGCGATGCCGCTCGCGCCGGGGAACATGGCCACGCCATGTTCGCGCAGTTCCGCCAGCAGGCGCATGCGGCGCACCAGCAGCAGGCCGCCGCCGAATCTGGGGGCTTCGCCGATGACGGTGACTTCACGGCCGCGCTCCATCAGGAATTCGGCTAGCTCCACACCGACCAGTTCGCCGCCGATGATGACGACGCGCTTGCCGAGCGGCATCCAGGCGTGGGTGGCCTTGCGCACCAGATCGAGATTGGCGGTTGCGCCGGTCGCCGCGCCGAGCTTCGTCGCGACGCGGGTCGTCCAGCTGGTCTTGCGACGGATTTCGGCAGAGTCCTCGCCCAGCATCATGCCGCGCAGATCGTCGCCCGACAGTACGAAATCCTGATCATTGCCGGGGATCGGCGGCATGTCGCGCACGGCGCCGGTCGCGACAATCACCTTGTCGGGCATCAGGCTGGCGATCAGTTCCGGGGTCGCCACCGTCTTCAGGCGCACATCGACCTTCGACTTGCCGATCTGGTCGCGCAGCCAATTGAGCAGCCGCTCATTGGGTTCGTAGGCGAGACCCGCGAAGCGCAGCGTACCGCCCAGACGATCGGATTTTTCAATGAGCGTGACCTTGGCGCCCGCAAGGTCCAGCCTGCGCGCAGCCTCCATACCACCGGGGCCACCGCCCACGATCACGACATGGCCCGGAACCTTGGCCGGGGACCAGTCAAGGTCCTCATAGCCCGTTTCCGATCGCACGGCGCAGCGCACCTGCTCGCGCAGATAGGCCGTGCTGACGCAGGTGTAGCAGTAGATGCAGGGGCGGATGTCGGCGATCCGGCCCTCCGCCAACTTGCGGGGCAGGTCCGGGTCCGCGAGCAGCTTGCGCCCCATGGCGAGGAAGTCGAATTCGCCCTGCGCCAATCCCTTTTCGCCGCGATCGATTTCCACCCGACCCGATGCGATCACCGGGATGGAAACGACCTTCCGGATGGCGGCGGCGGCTTCCAGATTGAAGGCGGGTTCGTGCGGGATGTTTGAACCCGAATGGAGCTTGCCCTGACCCACATCATGATAGGCGGTGACGGTGAGGGCGTCGGCGCCCGCTGCTTCGACCAATGGCGCCAGTTCGAGGGCATGGTCGATGGTGATGCCGTTCTTCTTGCCCAGTTCGCGCGAGTCCATCTTGACCCACATCGGGAAATCGGGGCCGACCGCCGCGCGAACGGCGCGCACGACTTCCAGCAATAGGCGCGCGCGGCCCGCCACGTCGCCGCCATATTCATCCTGCCGCGTGTTGGTGGACGGGGAGACGAAGGAGGAAAGGAGATAGCCATGGCCGCCATGGATTTCCAGGCCGTCCATTCCGGCGCGCTTGGCACGGAGTGCTGCGTCGGCGAACTGGCGGACGGCATGGTCGATGTCGGCCTTCTCCAGAACCTTGATTTCCGGCACCACGCCGCCCGCGAATGCCGCCATCTCTTCGGGCAGGAAATAGTCGGGGAAATCGCCCGCGAAGGGGGGCGGATAAGCCGGAGCCCAGAGGGGATGGCCGTCCTGCGCGCTATGCCCGGCGACGAGGCCGCCATGATGGAGTTGTGCCGCGATCCGTCCGCCAGCAGCGTGAACGGCCTCGGTCAGCTTTGTGAGACCCGGCAGGAAACGATCGTCGGAAATTGCGGTCTGGTTAGGCTGAACCGCGCCCACTGGCCAAGCGACGCCGGTGACGCCCATGATGATCAGGCCCGCGCCGCCCTTCGCCTGCGCGACATGATAATCGATCAGGCGCTGGCTGACGGTGCCGTCTGCTTCGGCCAGGCTGACGCCCATGGCGGTGACGATGATTCGGTTGGGGAGGGTCAGCGCGCCGATCTGGCCCGGTGTGGTGAGAGATGCAGGCGCTGCGCCAGACCGTGATTGTGAAAGGGCAGGGGCAGCGGTCATCATGATCTCCTAGATTTGCCACATGCGTATGGTCGTCATCCTTTTATCGCGTTCTTTGTCGTTAGTCAGGCAAAAATAATGGTGATCGCGTAAGAATTTGCGCGATCTATTCCCGATTGATCGCTTCGCGCAAATTTGATCGGGATGAACAATAAAAAGGGGGCGATCGCCGGATCGCCCCCCTTCATTCTTCATCGGCTTGCAAGATCAGCCGATCTTGAGCGCAGCCACCTCGTCAGCCGACAGGGTGAGCGAGGCGGCCTTGACGGCTTCCTCGATACGGGCTGGGCTGGACGCGCCGAAGATGGGGATCACCTGCTGCGGCTGGTTCAGGAGATATGCGAGCGCCACGTCCGAAACGCTGACGCCATGCTTGGCGGCGACGTCCTTGGCAGCGGCCAGACGGTCCTTGTTGACCGGGTTGTCGTAGAAGCCCTGAAGATGCTCGGGCACTTCACCCTTTTCAGCGAAGGCAAAGTAGCCGCGGCTCTGCGAGCAATAGGGGATGATGGCGAGGCCAGCATCCTTGAGCTTGCCGCCATGATCTTCGAAGTACATCTGGTAGCCCTGGGCCGTGGCAGCCTCTTCATTCGGCTTGGCGAGGCCCCAGAAAGGCTCGACGGCGATGAAGCCAGCCTTGCCGTTCGCCTTGGCGTATTCGTTGGCTTCCAGCACGCGGGCGTCGGACCAGTTGGACGCGCCGAAATAGCGGATCTTGCCCGCATTCTTCGCTTCGTTCAGGAAGTCGATCAGTTCGGCAACCGGGGTTTCCGGATTGTCCATGTGGACCCAGTAGAGGTCGATGGTGTCGACGCCCAGATGCTCAAGGCTCTCATTGAGGTCGCTGCCGATGTCGGTGGCGTTGACGCGGTTGCGATAGTCGCCAGCGCGCATGTCGAAATGGCCGCCCTTGGTCGCGACGATGACGTCTTCGCGCTTCTTGCCCTTCAGCCAGGCGCCGATGGCGCGTTCGCTGGCGCCCTTGGGCGCGTCGGGCATCCAGTCGCCATAGGAACGGGCGGTGTCGACGAAATTGCCGCCCAGCTCGAGGAACTTGTCGAGGATCGCGTTGCTGCGGTCCTGGTCGATCGACCAGCCGAGCATGTTGGTGCCGTAGCACAGGCGGCTGACCGAGAGGTCGGTATTGGCGAGCGTGACCTTTGAAAGCATGGCTAACTCCTGCATGGCGGCGTCTCTTGCGGGTGCAAAAGCGTGCCCTAAACTACCCCGCGGACATCCGAACTAGCGCTCATCGCCGTTCCGGACATCCCGCAACGCGCGGACAATCAATGTTGCGCGCGCGTCATGGCGAGAGCGGACAGTTACGCAGCCGTCGGCGAAAAGGAAAGGGGGATTGTTGATATTCGTAGCTGTTACGGCAGGGCGGGCAGCCGGACCGGTCAATAGCTGCCATTGGTGACGATCACCGTTGCGCCGAGCGTGGTCGAAGGCAAGGGGATAAAGGTGGCGTAGCGCATGAGCGGCGACCCGCTCATGTCGTAGCGGACCTGCACCTTGAACTGCCCGACGCCATCCGGCTGCGCCTGAATGTCGGGCGTCCCTCCCGAGCCGAGCAGTGCGCCATAGCCGTTGATGACAGCCTGTGCGCGGGTGCGGGCCAGAGTGGCGCGTTCGCTGGAGGAAAGGCCTGCCATCGCAGCGCGCGCGCCTTCCGCAGCGGCGTGGCGGACGCCGAGCAGGGCCGAGAACCAGAAGGAATAGATGATGATCGCGAAGATGAGCATCAGCAGCGCTGGAGCGACGAGCGCGAATTCCAGCGCCGCAATGCCTTTCTGACAGTGGAGGAGCCGGGACGCGGGGGCGCGGCTCCTCCTGCGACGGGTTGTCATCGGCGGTTTAGCTGACGCTGTTGAACAGGGCGGTGAAGGCGCCCTTCAGGCCGTTGGTGAAGTCGGTCTGAAGTGCCGTGATCGCGGCCACGATCACGCCGCCAAGGACGGCATATTCCACGGCGGTGAGGCCCTTCTGGTCGTGCGCCAGGCGCTTCATGAACTTTCGTGCCACATCGATGATCATTGTCATTCTCCTCATATCCCTCCGGTCGGAACGGGCGGCGCGCGGAGGGGATCGCGCCGCCGGTCTCCTTAAATCAGCACCGGCACCCCGCAGCGGGCGCCCGTGACCCATATGGTCGCGTGGCCAAGCTGGATGCCGAGCGCGGCGAGCAGATTGTCGAGCAGCGGATCGGCGGTATTGCCGATGAGCGCGGCCAGCGGGGTGGTGATTGCGCCGAGCAGCTGGGAGCGTGTGGCGCCTGTGTCGCATAGCGGCCAGATGCAGAGGTTGAGCGGCTTCACCTGAAGGCCGTTCGGGCCGCTGAGGCTGTTGGTGAGGGACGTTAGCAGTGGCCCCGTTTGCGACCCGTTGCCGATGGTGGCGGGTGTTCCGGGCGTGCCGGGGCGGCCAATCGTCCCCTGACCGCCCGGCCCGAAAAGCAGCGTTCCGCTATTGCCCATCACCGGCTGCGCGACCGCGCGGGCGTCGGCGGTGATGAGGTTGAGGACGCTCAGGATGCGGGCGGGGGCAATGTCGCTGGCGGAGAGCGGCGGCATCGGGCGGCTCATGGCGTTGGCGGGCGCCTGACCGATATAGGCGTTGACTAGGCCGGAGGTGGCCAGAATGCTCACCCGGCTGTCGCGCGCCTGCTCCGCCGTGTTGGCGCAGTCTATGGCGCTGACGTCCGCTCGGGCTGCGGCGACGTCGATAAGCAGCGGGACGGATTCGACGCCGATCCCCAATATGTTGAGGTTGAGGCCAAGGTTCAGCTGCAACCGCAGCGCCGATGTGCTGGCGCTGGTCTCACCCGCTGGTCCGAAGGAGAAGCGCGGCCTGTCGATCGGGCCGGTGGCGACGGCGGCGAGGCGTATCGTGCTGCCCGATGCGACACGGCTGATGGCGTCGGACAGGTCGATGCTGCCATTGCCCGCCTGAAGGGCGAAGGCGAAAAGCTGATAGGCGTTGAGCCCTGCGCGCAGGCCGGGTTGCTCGTCCGCCTCGCCGACGGGCATATTCTTCCATACGCCAAGGCCGAACAGGCCCTGCAATGGCACGGCGTAGCTGTTGCTCACCCGGCCTGCGACGAGGGTAAGGGTGGCGGCGGTGGCTGGTTGGTCGGCGGCGCTTGCCGCCGCCAGCATCAGGTCGCGCAATCCCACGCTGCGGCTGGTCAGGGTGCCATAGCTGCCCGTTTCGCCGACGCGCTGAGCCAGTGCGTCGAAGAAGCGGCCAGCATCGACATAGCCGCCCATAAGCGTCTGGACGTCGCTGGCTCCCAACTGCAACTGGATACCAAGCAGCCCGCCGAGCAGGTCGTTGACGCTGTTCACCAGCGAATTGGTGACGGTGAGGATGCCGGAGCTGACGCCGACACCTGCTTCGTCGATGCGCGCGGCGGTGGCGGTGGCGGCGAGTTCGGGTATGGGATTGGCGCCACCGAGGACGCGGGTGAAGAATTGGCGGCTGGGCTTGCCGGTGCGGATGCGGATGGCAGTGGACTGCCCATTGCCGGGGCAGCGGGTGAAGCTGGCGTCGAACCGCTGGGGCGCGGAAAGGGCCGCGTCGGCGCAGTAGCGGCCAAGCTCAACCGAGCGCAGGATTGCGGGGTCATAGCCGTTGCGGATGAGGCTGTCGCGTGCGCGCGCCTCTGCTTGCGCGGGATACATGGCGGCGGCGAGGGCGGCGCTTTCAGTGGCGGCGCGCAGGTCGCGGCTCCCGGCATAATAGAGGCCCGCGTCGAGGGCGAAGCCCATCGCGCCGACCAGCACGGCGCCGAATGCCGCGACCATCGGCACCACGGCTGCGCGCCGGTCGTGCCACAGGGGATCGAGGCGGCGGAGCAGCATCATGGGAAGGCGCGGGCGTCCTGATCGGCGGAGCGGGGCAGGCGCTGGCCGATGGATTGTAGGTAGCGGTTGTGAATGACCTCAGCTTCTTCCGCGCTGAGGCCGGTGCTTTCCGGGGCGCGGGGTGGCGAGCGTAGCTGCCATTCGATCACGCGGCGTGCCTGATCGGCCTCAGGGAGCGTGTGGGCGGAAGCCAATAGAAGGCAAAGGCAGAGCATCAGCGGTCCTTTGGTGCGGGGAGACGAGCGGCTTGCGCGGCGATCTGGCGGCGGAGGGCGTCACGCTGAGGCTCATCGCGGATGGTGGAGAGGAGGGTTTCCGCCTCGGCATTCTGACCGGCTGCCTTCAATGCGAGCAGCAGGTTGTTGCGGATCACTGGGGTGCCCGGCGACAGGTCCAGCGCGCCGCGCAGGCTTTCCGCCGCCTCTGCCGCTAGCCCCGCGCGTAGCTGGGCGAAGCCGAGCGCGTTGCGGAGCATGGGGTCGGCGGGGCTTGCCTGAACGGCTTGGCTGTAGGGCATGATGGCTTCGGACCAGCGTCCGTGCGCGGCGAGCAGATGGCCGCGCACTGCGCTGCCGCCGCCATCGGGGAGCGCTGCGGCTGCTGCTTCGGCTCCATTGAGATCGTTGAGGTCTAGCAGGCTGTTCACCCGCAGGATGCGTGCGTCGCGATCGCCCGGATAGCGGCGGTCGAAATCGTCTAGATAGGCGATGGCGGCGCGGGGCCTGCCATCGGCGCGGGCTTGATGGATGAGTTGCAGATAGAGGTTGCGTGTCGCGCCGGATGTGTCGGCGGCTGCGAGGAGCAGGGGGAGGAGCCACATCATCGCGCGCTCGCCCGCAAGGTGTCGAGGATGGCGACGACCGGCGGCCCGCCCAGAACGATGAACAGGGCGGGCATGAAGAAGAGGATCATCAGCACCACCATGCGCACGGTGATGCCGCCCATCGCTTCCCGCGCGCGGGCGACGCGGCGCTGGGTGAATTCACGGGCGAATTCGCGTAGGGCCGGGGCAAGCTCGATCCCCTGAAACATGGCCTGACGGAACAGTGCGGCGAGTTCCTTCGCGCCGCTGACTGCTACCCGCGCCGCCCAGCGATCGAGCGCCAGTTCGTAGCGCATGCCCCGGTCGAGGTCGGTCACGAGCAGGCCGATCAGCTGGCCGTGGTGCGGTACCGCTACCTGTTCGTCGCGGGCGATCGAACGGAAGCATTGGTCGAGCGAGACGCCGCTTTCCAGCATCATCAGCATGAGGTCGAGCAGGAAGGGAAATTCGGCGGTGATCTTCCTTGCCCGCCCGGAGGCGAGCAGATTGAGCGCTTGGCGCGCGCCGACGAAGGCGAGTCCTGCGGCGATGATGATCAGCATCGGGCGGGATAGCCAGCCGTGCCAGAGGATGCGGCACAGGAGCGCGGCCAGCAGCGCCGCCAGGATGGTTGTGGCCAGCCGGAGCCAGAGGAAGTGGTTGATGGCGCGGGGGTCTTGATAGCCTGCCAGCTGCAACTGGCGTTCGAGGCTCGACCGGTTGCGGCCTTCGGCTAGGAGTATGGTGGGTAGGCGCAGCGAGGGCTTGGCTTGTCCGATTGGCGTAAACCGGGCGAGCCGTGCCTCCAGCCGTCGATCGGCGATCAGCATCCGGCCGCCGAGCATAGCCACGCCAATCCCAATGAGCGCCATGAAGAGGCAAGCGAGGAGAAAGGCCGAGGGCATCAGAAGGCGAGCCTCATTACCCGGCGCATGACCAGCATGCCTGCGATCTGAAGCCCGATGGCGATGAATGCCATTCGGTGGCCGCGCGCGTCATCTAGGAAGAAGTCGATATAGGCGGGGTTGGACGCCATCAGCAGTGCCATCGCTACGATCGGCATCGCGATCAGGACGCGTGAGCTGACTTTGGCTTCCGACGTTGCGGCTTTCAGTTCGCGCGCGATGCGGATGCGTTCGCGCAGGATCGCGGAGAGGTTCGACAGGACCGCGCTGACGGGGCCGCCATAGCGCATGTTGGTGCGGATCGCCGCTGCCAGCATCGACATTTCAGGAACGCGGAGACGGTCGGCAAGCTGCTGCATCGCCTCGCTCACCGGGGCGCCGAGTTCGAAGCGGCGTGCGGCTGGGGCGAGATAGCTGCGGACGATGCCGGGAGCGTCGGTGAGCGATCGTTCCAGCGCCTGGGGTAGGGAGCTGCCGACCGCCTGCATCTGGCGCACGGCGTCGATGTAGAAGGGCAGCGCTTCGATGAGGGCGTTCACGCGGCGCTGAGCACGCGACCTGATCCACAGGAACAATAGGGCTGGCGGGAGCGGTAGCAGGATGACTGTCATCACCGGCCCGGTTGCCAGCAATGTGGCGAGGGTGAATAATGCCATGCAGCCGCCGAAGATGCCTATCGCGTGCGTGGTTATTTCCAGTTGCGCGCGGGCCAGCAGTGGCGCGGCGAGGCTGGGGACGGTCAGGCGGACGCTTTGGCGGGACGCGGGGGCGTCGCCGGGCGCGATTGCCGCCAGCCGCCGCGACAGCCGCGCCTGTTCCCGCATGCGCAAGGTCAGCAGCGGGGAGGCCGTCGCCGCTAGCGTCAACAGCGCGAGCAGGAGGAACGCCGCCGCCTTCATACTATGCCTTGCCGGAGGGGGGCGGGCGCATAATCGCGCAGGCGTGGGGCGAAATGGGGGCGGGGCGAGTGGCTGCGAAATTCGCCTATGCCAGACATGGCGGGCTGTTCGTGAAAGCTGAACAGCTCGTTGAAGGAATAGGCTTCGCCTTCGATGCCGGTGACTTCTGTCACGCCGGTGACGCGGCGGCTGCCGTTCGACAGGCGCTGGATATGCACCACGACATGGACGCTGCTGGCGATGAACCGCCGGATCGCGCGGATGTCATTCTGGACCCCGGCAAAGCCCATCAGCATTTCGAGGCGGGCGAAGGCGTCGCGTGGGCTATTTCCATGCAGCGTCGCCATCGATCCGTCATGGCCTGTGGACATGGCTTGAAGCATCTCCACCACCTCGACCCCGCGCACCTCGCCCAGGATTATGCGGTCGGGGCGCATGCGCAGCGCGTTGCGGACGAGCTCGCGGGCGCTAATCTCTCGATTGCCATCGACATTGGGCGGGCGGGTTTCGAGTCGGACGACATGGTCCTGCCGCAACTGCAATTCGGCGGCGTCCTCTATGGTGATCAGCCGCTCGCGGTCGCTGATGAAGTGGGACAGCATGTTGAGCAGGGTGGATTTGCCTGCGCCCGTGCCGCCGCAGATGAGGATGTTGAGCCGCGACCGCACGGCGGCGGCGAGATAAGCGGCCATTTCGGCGCTCATCACCTGGCGGTTGATGAAATCCTCTATCCCCAGCGCCTGCATGCGGAACTTGCGGATCGAGAGCATCGGCCCGTCGAGCGCGACCGGCGGGATGACGATATTGACGCGCGATCCGTCGGCGAGGCGCGCATCGACATAGGGGCTGGCCTCATCCACGCGGCGGCCGATGGGGCCGACTATGCGCTGAATGATGTTCATGAGGTGCGCGTCGTCGCGGAAGCGCCGGTCGACCTTCTCCAGCAGGCCGCTGCGTTCGACATAGATGGTGCCGGGGCCGTTGACGATGATGTCATCGATGCTGCCGTCGCGGAGCAGTGGGGCTAGCGGGCCGAGCCCGGCGACCTCATCCTCCACATCCTCGATCAGCAGCAGCCGTTCTGCCGTGTTGAGCGCGAGTTGCCCGCGCCTGCTGAGGCTGGTGATGACTTGTTCTATTTCGGCGCGCAGTGCCCGGGCGCCGAGTGTTTCGGCGGTGCTGCCGCGTGCTTCCAGCTGTTCGATGACTTGCGCGCAGGTCTGGGCCATGACCGCCTGATAGCTGTCGCTCATCCGCTGGGCGGCTGGCTGCGCCACTGGAGCGGGGCGGGCGGCGCTGCGCGGCAGGCTGGTGTCGAAGAGCAGGCTCATGCTGCTGGTTCCACCGGGCGCTGGAGCAGGCGGCGGAGGCGTTCGAGGCTCTTGGACGATCGCTGTGGTTCGATGCCGCAGGCGGTGCGGATGGCGCGCATGTAGCGGTCTGGCGCGGCCTCCATCGCGAGCGGGCGGCCCGCGTTCAGGGCGTTGCGCATGCGGACTTGGTCGATGGGGAGCGGTAGGGTGCGGCTTGTGCGCAGGATGTCGCTCATGCGGCGGCTGTCCAGCAATATGGCGGGCTGATGATCCCAGACGAGCAGGCGTGTGCGGGCGAGCGTGGCTTCATCCTCGCCGATGCGGTCGAGCAAGCGGCGGCAGGCGTCCATTTCGCGGATCGACTGGGCGCAAACCAGCTCGATCCGGTCGGCGAGCGAGGCGAGCGTGCGCAGGAGGCCCGGATGTCGCAGGCTGCCCGCGCAGAGGATCAGGTCGCCGCAGCAGGCGCGCAGCAGGCGGACGAGCGCGGCTATGTCGGCAGGTGCTATCCCGGCCGGTTCCGTCCCTGCCCCGCCGTCCAGCGTGAGGAGCATGAGGCCGCTCGGGTCATGCCGGGCGAGGGCGCTGGACAGCAGGCTTGCGTCCAGCCGCTCTATGTCGGCGATGGCTGAGGCGATGCCATAGGTTATCGGGAGGTCGAGATAGGCCTCTGCCGCGCTGGTCGGCATGGTGAAGTCGATCAATAGTGTCGAGGAACCGGCGCGGGCGCGGCTGACTGCCATGTCGGTCGCCACCATCGCGGCGGCTTCGGCGTCTGCGCCAAGGACCAGCGTCAGCCGTCCGCCCTTGCCATGATCGGCGGTTGAGCGGTTGAGCAGGCGTCCGAGAATGGTGGCGATTTCGTGACCCTCTGCCGCGCGGGGGATGACATCGTCCGCGCCGGAACGGATGGCGTGTAATATCTCATCCGCGCCTGTCTTGTCGGTGACAAGCACGATCGGGCGTCCGGTCACGCCTTCGGCCACTGCCGACAGCGCTGTTGCTATCGAGCGTTCTGGAGGGATTGCGTCCCGGTCCACCAGGATTACGCATGGCCCCTCGATCATATCTGGCGTCACCGACTGCGCCAGCTCGACCGATGCGCGGCCCTGCATGGCTTCGGTGATCCGCGCCGCGAGTCTGTGATCGACCGACAGGAGGATGATGCGCGCCATTGTCATGGCCTCACTACGCCGAAGGGGACGATCGGGTCTTTGGTGTCGAGCAGCGATCCGGGCAGGGCGGGCACATCCTTGGCCTGCACCGGCCCCACTAGCCGGGGCGTCGCGACGATCACCAGTTCCTGCCGTTCCTTCTGGGTCTGCTGGCGGCGGAAGAAGGCGCCGATCACGGGGATGTCGCCTAGCAACGGCGTCTTTTCTCGTGTGGTCGATTGGCTGGAATAGCTGAGGCCCGCGATCACGAAGCTCTGGCCGCTGCCCAGTTCGACCGTTGTTTCGGCCGAACGGCGGCGCAGGCCGGGCACGACATACCCCTGCAACTGGACGCCGCTGTTATAGTCGAGTTCGCTGACTTCCGGCGCGATTTTCAGCACGATCTGGTCGGGTGACAGGACGAAGGGGGTGACGGACAGGCGGACGCCGAACTCCTTATATTGGATGGAGATGGCGTTGCCATTTCCCGACGCTTGCGGCACGGGCACGGGGATCTCGCCGCCCGCGAGGAAGCTTGCCTGTTCGCCCGAGCGGACGAGCAGGGTGGGTTGGGCCAACAATTCGGACAGGCCGTTGGAGGAAAGGGCGCTCAGCACCGCGTTGATGCCGCGATTGGGGGCGGACAGGAACAGGTTGAACGCATTCTGGATGGGCACGCTGGCGTCGAGCGAGGAGCCGCCGGGCGAGAAGCTGGCGCTCTTGAAACTGCTGGGAGAGACGACCGCGCCCTGAATGTCGCCGCTGAGTTTGGAGAAGTTGAACCCCAATGCCTTGAGCGTGGAGGAGGATACGGCGGCAAATTGCACATCGACGGCCACGACCTGCTCGCTTGCGACGATATGGGGGCTGAGGAGTGCGCCCGGCTCCCGCGCGGTTGCGGGGGAGGACGACACGGCAAAGCGCGTTTCCGCCATCAGCGACCCGTCGCGGCTGAATATGCTGATTGTTGTGCTGCCCGCGCCTATTCCGGTGACGCTCAAGGACCGGGCGGTGGGTGCGGCGACCGAAATAACGTCGTCGCGATCCACTTCTATCCGGCCGATGGGGCGGGGGTAGGTGAGCGTCCGCTTCTGCTGGATCACCAGCGATCTTTGGTCCTGCGCCTGGGCGGGAGGTGCTGCGGCGAGCGCGACTGCGAGGGCGAAGGGGAGTTTCAACGCCGGGCGCTCCCCGAATAGATGGTTTCGCGGCGGTCGCCGATGACCAGCTCGATCGGCTGGCGGGGAGCAGGGG
>CAMPIM010000082.1 GCA_946886365.1 uncultured Novosphingobium sp. | reverse complement strand
CTTCTGGGTCTGCTGGCGTTCGTTATCGCCATGATCCTGGTATTCGTGGCCTGACAACCGCTCGGCGGACGGGCAGGGCGGCTGTCGCTGTCCCGCCCGTCCGCATGAATTGACGGCGCCCTGATCGGACGGACCTATAATGCCTCAAATCGCGCAAATTGCCGAAACCTATGCATCTCAGATTTTCTGGATGCTGCTGACATTCGGCTTTGTCTTCTTCGTCATAGGCCAGGGTATGGTCCCTAAGGTTCAGGCGACGGCCGACGCGCGCGACGCGAAGATCACAGGTGATCTGGACGCAGCCAAGGCTGCCTTCGCCCGCGCCGATGAGGCAGAGGCTGATTATCGCACCCGCGATGCGGAAAGCAGGGCTGCGGCCCAGGCAACGCTGGCCCGTGCGAAAGCGGAAGCTGCGAAGGCTTCCGAAGTGCAGCTTGCTGCCGCCGACGCTGAAATCGCCACGCGGATCGGCGCTGCCGAAGCCCGCATCAAGGCGGCCAGCCAAGCAGCTATGGCAGAGATTGAAACCGTCGCCGCCGAAGCGGCGCGCGACATGGTGGCTCGTATTTCCGGCGTGAATGCGTCGGACGAAGCGGCCCGCAACGCAGTAAAGGCGGCACTGGCCCATGGCTGAGGCAGCAGCACAGCATAGCGAAGGTACGCCTCCGCATCTTGACGACGCAATTCACTCCGAAGGGATGGAGCCGGTAGGCACCGTCGCGCATGAAGGCGTGGCGCCGCATACTGATCCGAAGGCCGTTGGCATGGACGCGACCGCCTGGGTCAGCTTGGCGATGGCGGTGTTCATCCTGATCCTCCTGGTCAAGAAGGTCCCCGCGCTGATCGGCAATGTGCTCGACGGCCGGATCGCCCAGATTAAGGAACAGTTGGCGGAAGCTGCAAAGCTGCGCGCCGAGGCTGACGCGCTGAAGGCTGAATATGAAGCGAAGCTGGCCAATGCGGCTGGTGAAGCCGAAGCGATGCGCAAGTCGGCCGAGAGCGAAGCGGCAACGCTGCTCGAAGACGCCAAGGCCAATGCGGTAGCGCTGGTCGCCCGTCGCCAAAAGATGGCCGAGGACAAGATCGGTGCAGCGGAACGCTCTGCCATTGCGGGCATCCGTACAAAGGCCGTCAACGCTGCCACCAGCGCGGCTGCGACGCTGATCGCGCAGAACCATGACGGGGGCGCGGATCGGCAGTTGGTGGATAGCGCAATCAAGGGTCTTGGCCCCAGCATCTGAAGCCGACGATTTCGTCTTAAAAAGGGGTCGATGCGGTTTGTCGCACCGGCCCTTTTTTATGTCTGGATGTGGATCGGCCTTGTATGTTCCCAGCTAATATCTCGCGCGATGTGCCGACAATAGAAGATTGACCGGCAAGCCCGCTGTTGTCGATGACCATGCGGAGCTTGGTGTCGCTCCCCTGCGTCCGGTTATGAGCAGTTTGAATATCATGCACAGCGACGATCCCGATCTCGGAAACGATTCCCTCTCCATGCGGATGTCGCGCATCTCCGGTTGCCGAGGATCAAAGTCTCTACGATTATTTCCGGTCATCCGCGCTCCGATGTTGGAAGGGGGGCCGGATGTCGCGGGCGTCTAATCACGCGTGAACAAGGCCGAAGATGGTCAAGGTGGTTCGCGCTGATTTAGACTCCAAGGTTCAGGAAGCGGCGCCCAGCCATTGCGCTTGTCTGTGTCACCGCTATCTCTGCACCCATGTCGCATCCCCAATCTCCCGACCGTTTTCATGAGGACAAGGCCAGCTTCACCGTACGCGGAGCAGGCACGCCGGATATCGAGGCAGGGGTAGAGGCGATCCGTACCACGCTGAAGACTCTGCCGACGCGGCCTGGTGTTTACCGGATGCAGGATGCTCGCGGTGACGTTCTCTATGTTGGCAAGGCACGGGCGCTGCGCAATAGGGTGGCGAATTATACGCAGGTGGATCGCCTGCCAAAGCGATTGCAGCGCATGGTGGCGCAAACGCGGTCGATGACGATCGTGACGACTAACAGCGAGGCCGAGGCGCTATTGCTGGAAGCGCAACTGATCAAACGGTTCCGGCCGCCTTACAATGTGCTGCTGCGGGACGACAAAAGCTTCCCCTTCATCCTTTTGCGGGAAGATCATCATTTTCCTCGGGTCCAGAAACATCGTGGTGCGCGCAAATATAAGGGGCGCTATTATGGCCCCTTCGCCAGCGCGGGGTCGGTGACGCGGACTATCAATGCGCTGCAGAAACTGTTTCTGCTGCGGAGTTGCACGGACAGCTTCTTTGCGAACCGGTCGCGGCCCTGCCTTCTGTTTCAGATCAAGCGTTGTTCGGCACCTTGTGTCCAGCGGATCGATGAGGCTGGCTATGCAGAGCTGGTGAAGGATGCGCAGGATTTCCTGGGCGGCAAATCGACTGCCGTGCAGAAGAAGCTGGGCGAGGCGATGCAGGCCGCTTCGGAAGCGATGGATTTCGAACAGGCCGCCGTTCTGCGCGACCGGCTTAAGGCGTTGACCTTCATTCAGGGTAGTCAGGCGATCAACGCCGAAGGGCTGGGCGATGCGGACATCTTCGCGCTGGCGACGAAGGGTGGTTCGATGTGTATCCAGGCCTTCTTCATTCGGGGCGGACAGAATTGGGGACATCGTAGCTTCTTCCCTGTCCACACGGCTGAAGTGGCAGAAGAGGAGGTGCTGGCGAGTTTCATGGCGCAATTTTACGAGGAAGTGCCGCCGCCTAAATTGATCCTGTCCGACCGCGCGCCGATGGAATGCGAACTGATGGCGCAGGCTCTGACGGAGCGGATCGGGTCCAAGGTACGGATCGAGGTTCCACAGCGCGGCGATCGGACGCGGCTGATCAAGCAGGCGCAGCGCAATGCGGTGGAGGCGCTGGACCGAAGGCTGGCCGAGACGACGACGCAGGCTAAGATTCTGGAAGAGATGGTCGAGACATTCGGGTTGGATGGCGTGCCTGACCGGATCGAGATTTATGACAACAGCCATATCCAGGGAAGCCATGCGCTGGGCGCGATGGTGGTCGCGGGGCCGGAAGGTTTCCGCAAGAATGCCTATCGCAAGTTCAACATGAAGAACCCCGAAACATCTAACGATGACTTCGCGATGATGCGGGAGATGTTCGAGCGGCGTTTCGGCCGGGCTGCGCGGGAAGATCCTGATCGCGATAGTGGGGAGTGGCCCGACCTGGTGCTGATCGATGGCGGCAAGGGGCAGTTGTCGGCGGCGCGGGCGATCCTGGAAGATTTGGGGATCGAGGATATTTGCATGATCGGTATCGCGAAGGGGCCGCATCATGGGCGTGATGGACGGGAAGTGTTCCATATGCCGGATGGGCGGGAGATTAGTTTTCCGATCAATCATCCCGTCCTGTTCTACCTGCAGCGATTGCGGGATGAGGCGCATCGTTTTGCGATCGGGGCGCACCGGCAGAAGCGGAGTAAGGCGATTTCGACCAGTTCGCTGGATGAGGTGCCGGGAATTGGTCCGTCGCGGAAGAGGGCGCTGCTAATGCATTTTGGAACGGCGAAGGCGGTGAAAAGTGCGGCGCTGGAAGATTTGCTGAAAGCGCCTGGTGTTTCGAAAGCGGTGGCGCAGCAGATTTTTGATTATTTTCATGGATGAGATGGCGAGAAGAATCGTCTTCTGAAATCGTGTTTCGGTGTCGAAACAATGAGCGGGGCATGTTATTGACTTTGCCCCTGATTTTTCCTGTTGCTCTTGCGTAATGAAGGCGGGCCTGCGATGGTCCGGTCAGACGCTGACAATCATGGCGCGGGTTCGGGAGAAGGGGTCGTGAGGAAGATGAGCTTTCGTTCATCGTCGCGGAGTGATTTCGCTAATTTACTACGTCCGTTGCAATCTATCATTGCTCTTGCCCGGATATATCATTTAGATTCACTTCACCCTTATTAATTGAAATCAGAAGATACTTATCCGAAGACATATATCCAGTCCTATAAGATAGGCGGGCGGAGTTGTGAGAGCATGATCAGAAGACATGCCGAACTGCTGCGAACCTTGGGCAGGCGGCGTTCGTTCGCCCCGTCCGCGCTTCGGCCGTGGCGCATGCTGGACGTCACGCGGCTTGTGCTCGCCAGCGTCTATGGCTTTGTTAGCTTTGTCTTCGCGACGCCCCGGTCCTGGGCGGAGGCCGTGGAGAACGGCATCATCGCCGCCATGCTGCTGCTGGCCGTGGGTGCGTTGATCCTGTCCGGGCGGTCCTGGGTCACGGAATTGCGCGTCCGCAAGCCGGTGGTGTGCCTGGACGCCATGCTGTTCCTGGCGCTGCTCGTCGTGACCAACGCATCGACCAGCCCCTATTTTCCTGGCAGCCTGTTCGTCGTGGTCGAGATCGCGCTGATCGTCCGGCGGCGCTTCCACCTGTTTGTGGGGGCATTTGCAGCGATAACCGCGATGCTGATCATTTGGGTGAATGACGTGGTTGCGGTTCCATCCGAACCGGACGCCGAACGGGTTGCGTTGCGCGTCCTCTACCTTGCGGTGGTGATCACGGTGACGGGCATGTTGCTAGGCCCGCGGCGCGAAAAGCTGCTTCAGCAGGAGCGGGCAAGAAAGCTGACGGAAGGAAGCCTGCAACTGGCAAAGGGCAGCGCTGGTGCTTTCCTGTTGCAGGCGCTGAAGATCGCCACGGGCGGTGAAAATGGCGCGTTGCTGTTCCGTACCGCCAGCACGGAACCCTATCGTTTTGCATCAAGCCGCTCCGGCGACAGCATGCCGGAGGGCAGCGATGCATTGCTGGCGGTCGAGACGGGATGGCATGACCGCCGCCGTGGCGCGTCGATCAGCCTTTCGCAGGACGGCGTCAGCCAGATAGAGCCCCTGACGCGGAGTGGTCGGGCCTGGGCGGTTCTGCTGGATGCCGAAACGGTGATGACGCTGCACGTTTCGCTGGGCACGTTTGAGGCGGCGGGCGCGGTTCAACTGGACGATCCGACGCATGAGGATGTGGCGGCGATCGCCCAGCGGGTGTTCGAAAGCGCGTGCGAAGAGCTGATGGTCCGCAATAGCCTGGACCTGGCCCATGTCATCGCAGGCGCGCGGGAGCGTGAGCGGTTGCAGCGGGAGTTGCATGACAGCGTGCTGCAGGCGCTGGCCAGCATCCGTTATCAGGCCGCGCCGGTGCTGAACGGAACGGTAGAGGACGCTATTCCCGTGCTGCGCACTATCGATCAGATCGCGAAGGATCAGATCGGCACCATAAGATGGATCATCAATCCGGTTCGGGATGAGGATGATTTTGCCTACCTGCCTGAAACACTGTCGATGGTCGTTCGGTCGTTGGCGCAGCAATGGGGCATAGAGTGCGACCTGCGCGTGGAGGAGGGCAATTGCGCCACCAGTGCGATGATCGGCCGGGAACTGAGCTTTGCCGTGCGCGAGATCGTCGCCAATGCGGTGCGCCATGCCGGAGCACGGACGATGGAATTTTCCCTGCGACCGGCGGGCAACCGGATCGCGTTGCATGTGACGGATGACGGGGTGCCAAATCTGGCGAGGCTGGGGTCGACCGGCGCGGTGCAGTCGCGATCGTTGATGCGGCGGATACAGGGATTGGGGGGCGAGGTGTATTTGCACAATCTGGGCGGGCGGACGATGATTCAGATTACTGTGCCTCGGAAGTGAGGGGGCTCCCCTTGAGCGGAATAATGTGAATGTCGCAGTTTTGGTGACGTTGCGCGTTTTCCCCTCCACCAGCTTCGCTGGTCCCCCTCCCCATGCAGGCATGGGGAGGATTAAAGGGGAGAACCATTTGGGGTGGTGAGGCGTTTTACCGTGGGTTAACCAGAATGATTGATAGTCGGCCATTCTAGTTGGCGGGGCGGAGGTCCGGGTTTCCATGGTGCGATTGGTTCAGGATCATCTTTACCGAAAGAGCGTGGCGCTGGTGCTGTCGTTGCAGCTGAACCTGGAGCGCATCATTGCCGCCTGGGTCGTGATCGCGGCCTTTGCCTGCGGGCTGCGACTGGCCTTTCCCGCTACACCCTATGCGGGAGTTCCCTGGACGAGCGAAGCGGGACTGTTGCCCTATCTGCTGGTCGTAGGCGCGCCGGTGGGCACGCTGCTGCTGGGCCTCAAGCTGTTTCCGGCTGGGCGCGTGCATGCGCAGCCGAGCTTTCGGTTGGCGAAGGTCGGCCGGTGGCGCAAGATCGACTGCCTGAAGGCGCGCGAGATGTCGCAATTCGGGCTGTATGGCGTGATGGCGTCGCTGTTGCTGGGCATCGCGCTCAACGTGCCGGTGCGGACGCTGGAGTTTTTGAGCGCCGTGCCAGCGCTGGGCAGTTATGCGCCGACATGGTTCGTCGGCCTGTATGCGGTGATGCTGGCAGATGTGGTGCTGCTGTCCTGCCTATACATGTTCGCCTTTGCCATGGCGTTGCGCATGGCGCCGCTATTCCCCCGCTTTCTGGTGATGGTATGGGGCGTGGACCTGATGGCGCAATTGGGCATTGCGCAGTTGGTGGCGCGCATCGGGGATGTGCCCCATGCCGTTGAGCTGGCGCTGGTCGATTTGCTGAGCGGCAATATCAAGAAGGTGCTGATCAGCGCGGCGCTATGGCTGCCCTATCTGCTGCTGTCGGAGCGGGTGAACGTGACTTTTCGCAACCGGGTGAGCGCTTGAAGAGCGTTGGGGTGATCCCGAACTGATTGCGTGCTTCGGCAGGGCAGGGAGCCGGGCCGAGTCGTTTTCCAAAAAATGCGGGTGATTCGCGGGCTGCAAGGCGCGGCGGGTTGTTGCTGATTCGCGATGGAGCGTGAGGTGCGACGCCGAGCGGTAGTGCGAGGCTGTACCCTTAAAAGGTGATGGGGCGGAAGGGTTGGTGGAGCTATTGGTGGCGAGCATGTGGTCCGACGGATCACCAAGAGCCATGGATATATATCGTTAATTAGACCTTTATACTGCTAAGAAGCAAAAGTATAGATTTGCGTTATTCGTGGTTTTATTGTTATTCGTGCAAGATATATTGATAGAAATGGAAAAATTCCTAAAAGTAAATGGGCGAATTTCTGTAGATTTCGAGCGATATATAACCAAGGATATATTAAGCAATTCAGCCGCGTTACTTGCAAAGTCGGGTACAGAAATCAAAAATGGTTAACAAAAAATTGCTTTAAGATATTGTAAAATATAGCCTTTTTTTACCATGTTGACTTGCATCAGCTTTGGGTCATTTTGGGGACAAGTTCTACGGGAACTGCCCAACTGCCTGGCGAGTGGAGAAACCACCGCTGGGGTCGCCAGGTGGCAAAGGCCCCCCCCCGCAGAACTGTGCAAGAGCAGCCGGAATGCCTTTCGGCGCAGTAGGGGTGAACAAACATGACTTTTTTCAGGACACTCTGGTGTGACCAGAGCGGCGCTTCGGCAGCCGAATATGCGCTGATCCTGGCCATTGTTGGCAGCGGTATTGCCGTGGCGGCATATGGGCTCGGTACCTCAATTTCGTCCGCCATGAGTAGGGCGTCAAACTGCATCAGCAACAGCAATGGTTCTGCTTGCTAATAATAGGGGAAAAGACATGACTTTCTTCAAGAAGCTGATCAATGATCAGAGTGGGGCTTCGGCGGCTGAATATGCGCTGATCCTGGCAATCGTAGGCAGCGGCATTGCTGTCGCAGCATATGGGCTCGGTAACTCCATTTCGGGTGCTATGAATAAGGCTAGCAACTGCATTACGAGAACTCCGAGCAGCACGGCTTGCTGAATATATTTTTTGACAGTCGATCGGTTTCGGCCGGTCGACTGTCAGCATTTCACAACTCCGGGGGGGAGTCGTCGTGGGGCAGCGTAGATCTCTTATAATCCTTGGCTTCGCGATCTTGCTGGGTCTCGCGGCGGTTTTCATCGCCAACACCTATCTGAGCAAGGCGGAGCAAGCGCAGGCGACTCCGCAGGCTGGCATGGTCAAGGTCGTCGTTGCGTCGATGCCTTTGGCCTTTGGCACGGCGGTCACTCCGGAAAAGATCAGGGTGGTCGATTGGCCCGCGGCTTCCGTGCCGCCGGGCGCTTTTCGCGATCCCGTACAGCTCACCTCCCTTGGCAAGCAGCGCGTCGTGCTGCGCCAGATCGAGCCGGGTGAGCCGATCCTGACATCCAAGCTGTCCGCAGAAGGGGGCCGTGCCACCATGTCCGGTGTGCTGCGGCCCGAAATGCGTGCGGTCGCGGTTCGCGTGAGCGACGTGGCGGCGGCTGGTGGCTTCGTGCTGCCAGGCGATACTGTCGATGTCTTCGTCACGCGCACGGCGCAGGACGGCGCGGGCGGCAGCCAGCAGATAACCGACGTGCTGCTGCAAAACACCCGTATCATCGCCATCGACCAGAATGCCAATGACAGTTCGAAAGACCCGGCGGTCGGCAAGACCGCGACGCTGGAGGTCAATCAGGTCGATGCGCAGAAGCTGGTCCTGGGCCAGCAGGTCGGCCAGTTGACGCTGGTGCTCCGCAATGTGACGGACCAGCCCAACCCGGCGGTGCAGACGGTGGGGATCGAGGATCTGCGTGACGGTGCCTATGTCGGGGGTTTCTCCGGCCCGCGCGCCCGGATTGCGGAGGCTGGCTTCGCGCCCGCCCCGATGCCCAGGATGCGTGCGCCGCGGCGCAGCGTTCCGAAAAATGTTTCCGCCCTGCCCGCGACCGCATCGGTCGAAATCGTGCGCGGCACGACCGGCACCAGCTATGAGGTGAAGCGCTATGGTTCGCGGTAAGTCCATGAGGGCGCTGGCGCTGGGGGCAGCGCTGGTCGCAGGGGCGGCGACGCCTGCCCCGGCCCAGATCGCTTCGCTGACCGCCAGCAATGTGGATCATGCAGGGCAGCTGGACGTGCCGCTCAACAAGAGCCAGGTGCTGACGGTTGATCGCGCTTTTTCCAAGGCGCTGGTGGGCAATCAGGAGGTTGCGGACATATTGCCGCTGACCAACCGGTCGCTCTATGTGCTGGGCAAGAAGGTGGGGACGACGAGCCTGACCCTCTATGACAGCCGCAACATGTTGATCGCGGTGGTCGACGTGGCGGTGGGGCCGGATGTCGTGACGCTGAAGCGCCAGCTGGCGGAGTTGATCCCCGGCGAACAGATTGGCGCGCGCATCTCCAACGACGCGGTGGTGTTGACGGGCACGGTGTCGAGCGCTTCGGCGGTGGACCGGGCGGTGCAGATCGCCAGGACCTATGCGGGTGGCGACGAGAAGGTCGTCAACATGCTGTCGGTGGGTGCTTCGCAGCAGGTGATGCTGGAGGTGCGCTTTTCGGAGGTGAACCGGCAGGCGGCCAAGCAGATCGGGCTGAACCATAGCTTCACCGGCAATCGGACGGCGGGCAGCATCGGCAATCTGGCCGGGGATTCGATCATCCCGACCAATAATGACGGTGTTCCCACCATCAAGCTGGACGGTTTGTCCGATGCGTTTGGTGTCGGGACGTGGGCCTATAAGATCGGCAGCCTGAACCTGTTTTCCGCGCTGGATGCGCTGGAGAGGAAGGGGCTGGTCAAGACGCTGGCGGAACCGACGCTGGTGGCGCTGTCCGGTGAGACGGCCTCGTTCCTGGCGGGCGGCGAGTTTCCGATCCCGGTCGTGCAGAATGGCGGCGGCGGGGGCGGCGGCGGTGGCAATAATGGCATTACCGTCGAGTTCAAGCCGTTCGGTGTCAGCCTGGGCTTTACGCCTACCGTGTTGAGCGACGGGATCATCAACCTGGTGGTTGAGCCGGAAGTGAGCTCGATCGATCCTTCGGCTTCGGTGTCGATCAACGGGCTGGTGGTGCCGGGCTTGCTGACGCGGCGCGCGAAGACGGTGGTGGAACTGCGCGATGGGCAGTCCTTTGCCATTGCAGGGCTGCTGCGCAACGACTTTCAGGATACTGTGCGGCAGTTGCCGATTTTGGGTTCGATCCCGATCATTGGGTCGCTGTTCCGTTCGACCGGCTTTCAGAAGCAGCAGACCGAGCTGGTCATGATCGTGACGCCCCGGCTGGTGAAGCCGATGCGGGCGGAGGATGTGAGCCTGCCGACCGACCGGGTGGGCAATCCCAACGAGCTGGACCTGTTCCTGATGGGGCGGACGGACAAGGCGGTGGGGATCAATCCGCTTAACCCTGACGCAATGCCTCCGGAAAAGCGCCAGGCCGTGCCTGCTCCTGCTGCTCCGGCGGCGGCTGCTCCGGCACCGGCTCAGGCCCCGGCGGCGGCTAGCCAGAGCGGATATGAACTATGAGCGGGAGTGAGACCATGCGCAGACTGTCCCTGGCCGCCATGCTGGTCGTTCCGGCGCTGGCTGGATGCACGGCGAACGACCCGACCTTTGGCGGGGCGGTGCGGAATAACTATGCGTTGCAGGTGATCAATCCGGAGCCGCGCTATGAAGGCACGCTCGTCGAAGGGGGCGAGGGCAAGCGCAGCGCGGCGGCGGTGGAACGCTATCGCACCGACAAGGTGAAGAAGCCCGCGACGATCAGCACGACCTCCGGCACTGGCGGCGGGTCCGGCGGCGGCGGTGGCGGCTCGGGCGGCCGGTAAGCGGGGAGGGCTTCGATCCATGTCTGCCCGTCGGAACAGCCTGCTAAGGTCAACCAGCGGTGCGGTGGCGCCGACTGTGGCCCTGTCGCTTTTCGGCCTGATCGCGGCGGGTGGCATCGCGTTTGATTATGCGCGGATGGCGAGTCTGGATAGCGAGTTGCAAACGGCGGCTGATCAGGCTGCGCTGGCGGCGGCGACGCAGTTGGATGGTAAGGGGAACGCTTGTAGTCGCGCAGCTAGCGCGGCCAGCGGGCTGATCCGCAATGACACTCGCTTCGCAAATGACAGCGCCGGGTTGGCGGTCACCATTGCGAATGAAGGCACTTGCGACCGTACGGGCTTCATCAAATTCTACACGAACAAGGATCGTAGCGATACAGGCACGCTGACCGACGCAAACGCAAACTTCGTCGAAGTCACCGTCAACTCGCGTACGGCTTTCTTTGCGCTGACGCCCATAGTTTCGGTGTTTTCGTCGGGAGCGCTTTCGGCCACGGCCTATGCGGGTGTTGGCGGGGCTATCTGCAAGGTCCCCCCCGTTATGATGTGCAATCCGGCCGAAGGTACGGGCCAGGACTTTCCCCTTAACACTGACATCGGCAAGGGTATCAGGCTTGTCGCGGGCGGGAATGGGGGTGCGTGGGGGCCAGGTAATTTCGGATACCTTGAGACCAATCTTGGCCCCGGCGCCAACGTTCTTGAAACGGCGCTGGGCGCCAATATTCCGGGAGGCGATTGCATCAGTGCAGATCAGGTGACGACCAAGCCTGGCCTGTCCGTTTCGGTGACAGACGCTATTAACACTCGTTTTGACATTTTCGAAAGCGGACTCGTTAATTATTGTTCCAGCACGACCGGTAATTGCAGTCCTGCTCTGAATACGCGTAAGGATGTCATTCGGCCTGACATCGCCGCTTCCAACGGCAACGGTAACGGGAATGGCGCAAGTGCGGCGCTGAATTGCGGTGTCGGCACCGGCAATGATCCTTGGCAACTTCCGCCGTTGCAATATCTGCCTGACCCAGTCTCGCGGGTTTCTGCCACGCCAACAGCCATGGGGTTCCCGCGCGATATCTGCCATGCAGTCAGTGCCGCAGGCGATTGCGCGGGAGGGCGGATCGGCGATCGAATCTGGGATCGGGCGCTGTATTTCCAGGTCAATCATCCCTCTGTTTCGCCTGCAACTGTGGCAAGCTGGGCCGGCCGTAGCGGCATCTCTGAATTGACCCGCTATGATGTCTATCGGTGGGAAATCGCCACGAATGGCGCCCGTAATCCAGTGGCGGCAGGATCGTCTACGCAAGGCAACGGTCAGGGTGGCGGAAACACCACCAAGTATTATGCCTATTCCGCTCCAGTTTGTGCCGCAGGAATGGCTCCCAGTGCTCAGGTGCGTGATCGTCGAATCTTGTCGGTGGCTGTGGTGAACTGCGCCGCTGAAGGAATTCAGGGACAGACTAAGAATGTCCACGTCGAAAAGTTCGTGGACGTCTTTCTGGTAGAGCCATCTCTGACTAGAAATCGAACCGACAAGTCTGAAATTTACGTGGAAATAAAGGGGGAAACAGAGAAGCTGAGTGAGACTGGGCTTTCACAAGTTTTCCTTCGCAACGTCCCCTATCTTATTGAGTGACGACGATGAAATGTTCACTCTTATCTCGCTTATATGCTTCTGAGCAAGCTGCCGCCGCCGCTGAGATGGCGCTGGTGACGCCGATGCTTATAATCTTGATGTTTGGATCCTTTGAACTCGGTAATTACTTCTTGAGCGAGCATGTCGTGGCAAAGGCTGTGCGTGATGGAGCGCGTTACGCCGCACGGCGATCATTCACCGAATTTTCCTGTCCCAGTTCCGTTGCGACTGACGTGGTAGACAAGACACGGAACGTCACCCGCACGGGTCAGGTAGCTAGTGGGGGCGCAGCGCGGTTGGTAAACTGGACGACGGCCGCAACCGTGTCCGTGACATTGAGTTGCACAACCATTTCGGGTGGGAATTATTCAGGCATTTACAAGGGCATGGCCGACTTGCCCAAGGTAAAGGTCTCGGCAAATGTGCCTTACAGGTCGCTGTTCAACAATCTTGGCTTCACCAGTTCCACGTTGAACTTGGTTTCGGAGTCTGAGGCTACGGTGCAGGGATTGTGATGCAGCATGTTTTTCGCCTGATCCGTGACATAAAGGGCGCCTCGGCCGCGGAGTTTGCCTTGATATTGCCGCTGCTGCTGATTTTTTTGTTGGGCATCATTGATATCGGGCGCCTGATGTGGACATGGAATGAGGCTGAGAAGGCGACGCAAATGGGCGTGCGCTATGCCGTGGCAACCGACATGATCCCAAACGGCCTTGCGGCATATAGCTTTGCCGTCAACGGCGGACTTTCACAGGGAGACCCCATTCCGGAATCGTCCTTTGGTGGAGCAAGTTGTCTCATCAGCGGTGGGGCGGTGAGCTGTTCATGCAAGACTGGAGCAACGTGCCCTGGGACACTTGTTAGCAACAGCGCGACGGCGCTCACCGCGTTTAACAATGTCGTCAATCGCATGAAAAAGTTCATGCCGCAGATCACCTCCAGCGCCGTCCAGATCGACTATGACTATTCGGGGCTCGGCTATGCAGGCGATCCAAATGGATCGGACGTTTCGCCCCTCGTGAGGGTAAGCATCAGACCCAACACATTGACCTTTCGTCCAATCCTTCTGTCTCTTTTCAACGGCACCATTTCCCTACCCAGCTTCAGCGCCGCCCTCACCATGGAAGATGGCCAGGGCACGGTATCAAATTGAGGAACAAGATCTTGGGCATCGTGACGAACACAGCGGAAGCGGCCGAGAGCTGGACACTCAATGTGGGGGATGAGGGGATTCATCTGATCCTTTCGGAGCAGGAGGTGGCGGCTTCCGATATTCTTGGGGATCAGTTGAGCGGGCAGTCCTTGACGCTGTCCATGTTGCCTGCCGGGGCGCCATTGCCGCAGGCGTTGGTGGCGGAGGCGAAGGCCGTCATATTGGAGGTGCAGCCGGACGACGATGCATCGACGCGGCGGCTGGCGGCTTTGCGGGCGGCTCATCCGGCGCTGCTGGTGGTGGCCGCCGTGCGCAATGCGGAGATTCCGTTGGTGCGGGCCTTGCTGCGCAGTGGGATCAACGATGTGGTGGCGCTGCCTTTGCAGGCGAGTGAGCTGTCGTCGATCCTGGATCAGCTGCGGGGAGAGATTGCGGCCAAGGGCCGGCGTGACGTCAAGACGGGCGCACTGGTGTCGATCATCAAGAGCGTCGGCGGCGTGGGCGCGACGACGATCGCGACGCAGGCGGCCAGCCTGCATGCGCGCAACGCCAAACAGACGGGCGAGCGGGTTTGCCTGTTCGATTTCGATGTGCAGTTCGGTAATGCGGGGACGTTCCTGAGCATCTCCTCTCCGCTGACGCTGGCGGACCTGTTGCAGGGTGGTAGCCGGGTGGACCGGGAGCTGCTGGGCTCTGTCACGGTCGAGACGCCGACCGGGCTGCATGTCGTGACGGCGCCGACGGACATCATGCCGCTGGAGGCGGTGAATGCCGATCAGGTGTTCCGCGTGATCGAACTGGCGCAGCGCAATTATGATACCATCTATCTGGACCTGCCGGGCAACTGGACGAACTGGTCCATGTCGCTGGTGGCGCGGTCTGAGGTCATCTTTCTGGTGTGCGAGCTGACCATCGCCAGCCTGCGGCAGGCGCGGCGGCAGATCGCTCTGCTGCGCGATCAGGATATCGATCCGTCGCGCATCCATGTGATCGCCAACCGGGTCGAAAAGAAGCTGTTCCGGGCGATCGGGCTGGAGGATGCGGCGGCTGCGCTGGATCATCCGGTGAACCTTAGCATTGCAAACGACTTCCCGCTGGTCAGCTCTGCGCTGGATCAGGGGGTGTTGATCCAGGAATTGAAGGCGCGCAGCCGTATTTGCAAGGACATGCAGGATATCGTCGATTGCACGGTGCAGGCGGTCGAAGCGCGGCGCCAGGCGGAGAAAGGGTGATGTGGCAGATCCGGAAAGGCGACAGCCGCTTTGGCGATTCCCGCGATGAGGTGGGGCCGACCGATACCGAGCTGGTCCATTGGGAAGAGGACCGGCATACCGAGCTGAAGGTCGCGCTGCACCAGAAGCTGATCGACCTTATCAACCTGTCGGCGCTGGAGAATATGTCGCGCGCGCAGGTCGAGGCGGAAGTGGGCGAGATCGTCCATGAGCAGCTGGCGTTGCAGAAGCATGCGCTGAACCTGGAAGAGCGCAAGCGGCTGGTGTCCGATATCCTGGATGAGCTGTTGGGACTGGGGCCGTTGGAGCCGCTGCTGAAGGATAATAGCGTCACCGATATTTTGGTGAATGGGCACAAGATCGTCTTTGTCGAGCGCGGCGGGCGGCTGGTGGAGACGGCGGCGCGCTTCAAGGATGAGAAGCATCTGCTGCGCATCATCCAGAAGATCGTGGCGGCCGTGGGGCGGCGCGTGGACGAGGCTTCGCCCTTTGTCGATGCGCGTCTGGCGGACGGTTCGCGCGTCAATGCGGTGGTGCCGCCGCTGGCGGTCGATGGATCGCTGCTGTCCATTCGTAAGTTCGCCAAGGTGCCGATCAGCATGGCGCGCCTTTCGGAGCTGGGCAGCGTGCCCGCGCCGATGGCGCAGGTGCTGTCGGCGGTGGTGGCTTCGCGGCGCAATGTGCTGATTTCCGGCGGTACGGGTTCGGGCAAGACGACGCTGCTCAATGCCATGTCGGCGAGCATCGATGAGGCTGAGCGGATCGTGACGATCGAGGACTCGGCGGAGCTTCAGTTGCAGCAGCGGCATGTTGTTCGGCTGGAGACGCGGCCGCCCAATATTGAGGGGCGGGGCGAGGTCACGCAGCGCGATCTTGTGAAGAATGCGCTGCGTATGCGGCCGGATCGGATCATCGTGGGCGAAGTGCGCGCCGGGGAGGCGTTTGACATGCTTCAGGCGATGAATACGGGGCATGATGGATCGATGACCACGGTCCATGCGAATACGCCGCGCGATGCGCTGTCCCGTGTCGAGCAGATGATCGGCATGAGCGGGATCGACATTTCGCCGCGATCGGCGCGGGCGCAGATTGCTTCGGCGCTGAACGTCATCGTGCAGGTGGGGCGTTTGTCGGATGGGCGGCGGCGGTTGCTCAGCATTTCGGAGATTACGGGCATGGAGGGCGAGGTCATCACCATGCAGGAAATCTTCCGCTTCAAGATGACGGGCCGTGACGAGAATGACATGGTGCGCGGTCACTTCGAGGCGACCGGCATTCGCCCCAAATTCATGAGCGATCTGGCCGACCGGGGCATTCACCTGCCCGCCGAACTTTTCCGTCCTGATGCGGTGGTGCAATGATCAATCCGATCTACATCCGTGCCTTTGTGCTGGTCCTGCTGTTCGCGGCGGTGATCCTGACGATTGAGGGGGTTCATAGTTGGTTCCGGGCGCGGGCAGGGACTGAGCGGGTCGTCAACAAGCGGCTGAAGATGATCGCGGCGGGGTTTGAGCGCAGCACGGTCCTGTCCCGGCTGCGGCGCAATGACGACAGCCTGAACTTCAACCATGACAGCGTCTTTGGGCGCATGGGGCTGAGCGTTGTGCGGTCGCTGCATGGCGCGGGGTTGAGCGTGCCTGCGCGCGTCGTGCTGACCTTCATGGCGATTGGGACGGGGGTGCTGTTCCTGATCGTGGTGATCGGCGCGCTGGCGGCGGGCTATGGCATGACGGCGGGGATGATCGTGATGGCGGGGGCCTTCGCCGTGTCGCTGGGCGTGCTGCTGCCAATCATGGTGCTGAGCCGGTTGAGCCAGCGGCGGCGCAAGAAGATGGAAGAGCAGTTTCCGGTCGCGCTCGATACATTCGTGCGTGGGCTGCGCGCCGGGCATCCGATCGCGGCGGCGCTGGACCTGCTGACCAAGGAGATGCGCGACCCGATCGGCAGCGAGTTCGGCATCGTGGTCGACGAGGTGACCTATGGCTCCGACCTGCGCGATGCTTTGCAGCGCATGGCCGAGCGGTGGGACATGAACGAGATGCACATGTTCGTGACGTCGCTGTCGGTGCAGGCGGAGACGGGCGGCAACCTGGCCGAGATATTGGAAAATCTGTCGCTGGTGATCCGGGAGCGGGCGAGCTTGTTCCTGAAGGTGCGGGCGCTGAGTTCCGAAGGGCGGATGACGGCGGTGATGCTGACGGCGTTGCCGATCCTGGCGTTCGTGGCGTTGTTCCTGCTCAACCCGGCCTTCTACCTGGATATCGCGCAGGACCCGATGTTCATCTTTGGCTTTTCCGGGCTGATCATCCTCTACATCATCGGCTTCGTCACGATACGCCGCATGGTTGATTTGAAAGTCTGACCTGATGCTGGACCTTGCCCTTATTTCGCAATTGCGGCCGGTGTTGCTGGTGCTGCTGTTCGTCGCGATCGTAGCCATCGTCTATGGCGTGACGGAGGCGGTCGCGCGTACGTCCAGGGTGCGGAGTCGGCTGGACGTTGTGAGCGACGTCGGCGGCGCGGTGCAGGGCGGTGGGCAGTCGCTGCGTAACGAGCGCAACAATAGCGAATGGAAGAAGCTGGTCGATCGGATCGAGAAGCTGGGCATTTCGCTGGCGGATACGAAGAATGACAGCTTGCGCAAGCGGTTGATCGCGGCGGGCTATCCTTCGCCCGAGGCGCCGAAGATCTTTACGTTCATCCGGTTGGTGCTGACGCTGGCGCTGCCTGCTGTGCTGGTGCTCATGTCGCTCAACAAGCCCGAGCCGCCGAGCCCGGTGAAGTTGTATTTCATGGCGACTGCCGTTGCGGTGCTGGGGCTGTATCTGCCGAACCTTTTCATTTCGGCCAAGGCTGCGCGGCGGCAGGAAGCGATCATCCACGGCTTTCCCGATGCTCTGGACCTGATGCTGGTGTGCGTCGAGGCGGGGCTGGGGCTGGAAGCGGCGATGGATCGGGTGGGGCG
>CAMPIM010000081.1 GCA_946886365.1 uncultured Novosphingobium sp. | reverse complement strand
TCCTGGGCGAAATTCGTGGCGCGGAATGTTTCGACCTGCTCGCCGCGATGAACACGGGCCATGACGGCTCCATGTGTACGCTTCACAGCAACAGCCCGCGCGAGTGCCTGGGCCGTATGGAAAACATGATCCTGATGGGCGACATCAAGATCCCCAAGGAAGCGATTTCCAAGCAGATCGCCGACTCGGTCGACCTGATCGTGCAGGTAAAGCGCCTGCGCGACGGTTCGCGCCGCGTCACCAACATCACCGAAGTCATCGGCATGGAAGGCGACGTCATCGTCACGCAGGAACTGTTCAAGTTCGAATATCATGACGAGGATGACAGCGGTAAGATCGTTGGCGAATACCGCTCCATGGGCCTGCGCCCCTACACGCTCGATAAAGCGCGCCAGTTCGGGTTCGACCAGCCTTTCCTGGAAGCCTGCCTC
This sequence comes from uncultured Novosphingobium sp., assembly GCA_946886365.1. Next base: position 17,159 of record CAMPIM010000081.1, on the reverse strand, counting down.
TGATCTTGTCGGCAGGATAGCAGGGGAACGACCGCCGCTACATTTTCCAAAGACGAGTCGATAATTATCATGGGGTGGTTGCGTCATCCTGTCCGCCGGTTAAAGCGACCTGCGTGCAACCCCCTGCCCCCATTAGCCCGCCAGAGGAGCTTCCGCCGCCACCATCGGCGCGTGACGAACATGCGCTGACAGGCATCGGCCTGCGTTTGCTGGCGATGTTGTTCATGGCCGTCATGTTTGCCCTCGGCAAGCTTGTGGGCACGCGGGGCGTCAGCTTGGTCGAGCTGATCTTCTACCGTCAGGCGCTCGCCCTGCCACTTATCGTCACGTGGGTCGCGATGACCGATGGCCTCCCCTCGGTCCGCACGAACAGGCTGGGCGCGCATGTGAGCCGGACTGTCCTCGGCCTTACCGGCATGGTCCTTAATTTCGGCTCCTATCTGCTTCTTCCCCTAACCGAAGCCACCGCGATCGGCTTCACCATGCCCATCTTCGCCACGCTGCTGTCGGCCATCCTTTTGCGCGAAGCGACCGGCCCCCACCGCTGGGCCGCCATCATGCTGGGCTTTGCCGGGATCATGGTCATGGTCCGCCCTGATGGCGCGCATTTCCCGCCGTTCGGCCTTGCTGTCGCGCTATCCGCCGCCATCATCACGGCCTGCATCGGCTTGTTGTTGCGCGACCTTGGCCGCACCGAAAAGACCGGCGTCATCGTATTCTGGTTCACCATCCTGTCCGTGCCGCCGCTGGGAATCCTGATGCTGTTCGTCGGAAAGGCGCATGATCCCATGACCTGGGCCATGCTCGTCGGCGTCGGGCTGACAGGCGGCATTGCGCAGCTTTGCATGACCGGCGCGCTTCGCCATGCGCCTGTCTCCGTGGTGCTGCCGATGGATTACAGCACCATCATATGGTCCACGCTGCTGGGCCTGTTGATCTGGGGTGAATGGCCGATGCACACCACCTGGGTGGGCGCAGCGCTCATCATCGCCAGCGGCCTCTACATTGCGTGGCGGGAGCATGTCCGCACCCGCCGTTTCGCTTCAGCCTAGCAATTCCGCCTCCAGGCTGATCTGCGCGTTCAGCAGCTTCGACACGGGGCAATTTTCCTTGGCTTTGGCGGCCAGCTCCTGGAATTTGGCGTCGTCAGCACCGGGAATGGTCGCCTTCAGCGTCAGCTTGCTCGCCGTTATCGCAAAGCCGCCCTCCTGCTGCTCCAGCGTCACAACCGCGTTCGTTTCCATTTTCTCCGCCGTCAGCCCGGCCTCCCCCAAAATGAGAGATAGCGCCATGGTGAAGCAGGACGCATGGGCGGCGGCGATCAATTCTTCCGGATTGGACCCCGGCACCCCTTCGAACCGCATGGCATAGCCATAAGGATGCGCGTCCAAAGCGCCACTTTGCGTGGAGATCGCGCCTTTGCCCTCTTTCAGGCCGCCGCTCCATACCGCCGAACCACTGCGATTGATCTTCATGTCATCCTCCTGCGTGAAGAGTGGGAACCCCGCTGACCCTGCTCGGTTTCATCATCATAGCCTGATTCCTGTTCAGGAGGGTGACAATGACTGACCCGGCAGTGGAAAATCCCGGCGACCTGATCGCATCCGACCGGGTCGAAGGAACCGCCGTCTACAACCGCGAAGGCGAACGGTTGGGCCATATCTCGAATTTCATGGTGGAAAAGCGCAGCGGTCAGGTCCGTTACGCCGTCCTATCATTTGGCGGCTTTCTCGGCATTGGCCATGATCATTACCCCATCCCATGGTCGATGCTGAGCTACGACACCGACAAGGGCGGCTATATCGTCGATCTTAGCAAGGAGGTGCTGGACAGCGCCCCTCGTCATCTGGCGGACACGCGGCCGGAATATGACGAGACCTATGGCCGCAACGTCTACTCCTATTACGGCCTTATATATCCTTGGTAACAGGCGAAGTTGTTGCCCTTAGGGCGCTCTTCCAATGCTGAACCCCAGATGAATCCAATCGCCCAAATTTGGACACATTTGGTCGCTGAAGCATTGTCTACCTAAAGAATAGAATATACATCCATCGTGCAATTGGACGAGGATCACACCATGGACCGATTCGGACATCTGGGCGACGCGCGCAATTCTGTCGTGCTGACCATACCAGGTCTCAACAACAGCGGCCCCGGTCATTGGCAGACCCTTTGGGAGGGCATGCGCGGCGATTGCGAACGTGTCGATCTGGGCAGTTGGGCCAGCCCAAACCGCAATGCATGGGTCACTCGCCTCGATGCGGCGATTCGCGAAGTTGAAGGACCGATCATCCTGGCCGCGCACAGCCTGGGTTGCCTCGCTGTCGCCTGGTGGGGCGCGTTGCAGAGCCAGGCTTATGGCTGGCCGGTGACGGGCGCATTGCTGGTCGCTCCGCCCGATTGCGACCGGATGGAAACACCCGAAACGATCGGCGGCTTTGGACCGACGCCGCGGGCACAGCTGCCCTTCCCGTCGATCGTCGTCGCCAGCCGCAACGACCCCTATATCTTCTTCGAACGCGCCCACAGTATCGCCAAAAACTGGGGCAGCAGCTTTGTCGATGGGGGCTTTAGCGGACATATCAACGCTGAAGCCAATCTTGGCACATGGGATTTCGGCCAATCCCTGCTGGAACGGCTGGTCGATAACGCACATGAACAGGCTTCGCTCATGCGGCAGATGCGGCCAGCCGTCCCCCTCGCCCATCATCAACATGACCGCAAACTGGCGGCAATGCGATTGATCGGCTGAATTTTAATGGGGCGCGACAAGGCAAACTTGGGCGCCCTATATATTTGCTTTTTTGTCTATTGAATTAGTTGAGATATAAGCGGGCCATGAGGTGCTTATGAGTGATAGCCGATCAACAGAATTTGCCCGCAACGGCCGCGCAGATGGCCAGCGGGCGGACATTTCCGTCAGCATCGAAAAGGTTCGCGGCGTTCTTGAAGCACTGCGTTTCGGGTCGATCACATTGACCGTGCATGATGCCCGCGTCGTCCAGATCGACGTGACGGAAAAGACTCGTCTCACCGCCTGAAAGCGGCGGGGGCCTTTAAGGGCTGCAAAACCAAGCCGCCGGACAGGCGGTTAATGATAGGCGGCAGGGGGTGGGCCGCCAACTGTCCAGTACCATTCCCAGACCATCGGTGTTGACCGGCCAACCGGAAACGCCGCGATCAACATTCACCGGACCTCCGGAAGGGGAATTTTTATGATTGCGCGTTATCTGTTGCTCGCCGGTGTGGCGAGCGCATCCATCTTTGCGTCCAGCGTCCATGCCGAGGAAGTGCCTGTTCCAACCGCCGACGCGGCCGAACAAGCTGCCAATCCTCGCGGCGACGTGATCATCGTCACCGCCCGCCGCCGTGCCGAAACGGCGCAGGAAGTGCCGCTGGCGATCTCCGTAATTCGTGGCGACAGCATCGAAGCGACCGGCAATTTCAACGTCGTGAAGCTTCAGCAGCTGGCCCCGACCTTGCAGGTATATACCACCAATCCCCGCAACACCTCGGTCAACATCCGTGGCCTTGGCGTCCCGTTCGGCCTCACCAGCGATGGCTTCGAGCAGGGCGTCGGCATCTATGTCGATGACGTCTACAATTCCCGCGTCGCCGCCGCGACTTTCGACTTTCTGGATGTGAACCAGGTCGAAGTGCTGCGCGGCCCGCAGGGCACGCTCTACGGCAAGAACACGACGGCGGGCGCGATCAACATCACGACCAACCAACCGACCTTCGATTTCGAAGGCCGTGCGGAACTCAGCGTCGGCAACCTCAATTACCGGCAGGCAAAGGCCGCCATCTCCGGCCCGCTTTCCGACACAGTCGCCGCCCGCCTCGCGGTCGCCGCGACCAGCCGCAGGGGCACGCTCTACAACGTCACGTCGCAGCGCTGGATCAACGAGCAGGACAATCTGGGATTGCGTGGCCAGTTGCTGTTCCAGCCCAACGACGATTTCAGCATCACCCTGTCAGGCGACTATAGCAAGCAGGACCCCGAATGCTGCGGCACCACCTTCGTCCGCGTCGGCCGCACGCAGCGCCCGCTGAACCGTCAATATGACGCTCTCGCCGCAGCGCAGGGCTATGTCGTGCCCAGCCGCAATCCCTATGACCGCCTGTCCGACCTCGACAGCAATCTGAACGCTGGCAACAAGATTGGCGGCGTTTCGGCGCGGGTGAAGTGGGACGTCGGCCCCGGCACGCTGACCTCGGTCACCGCTTGGCGCTTCTGGGACTGGAAGCCGGAAAATGACCGCGACTTTACGGGCCTGCCGATTGTGTCCAAATCGCAAAACCCCTCGCAACAGAACCAGTATAGCCAGGAATTCCGCTACAATTACGAAAGCCAGAAGATCGACTTTGTCGTCGGCCTCTTCGGCTTCAAACAGCGGATCGACACACAGGGCACGGAGCAGCAGGGGGCAGCAGCCGCCAAGTGGAGCCTTGCACCCTCGGCGGACCCGTTGAACCCGGCCAACAACCCTGCAACGCTTGCGGGCCTCACCGCCAGCAACACGCAGTGGCTGAAGAGCGAGAGCGCAGCGCTGTTCGGTCAGCTCAGCTGGAAAGTCACCGATGCGCTGACGATCCAGCCCGGCCTCCGGCTCAACTACGACAAGAAGTCAGGCTTCTACCAGCGTGTCGTGACGAACGCGCAGGGTCAGGCGATCAGCTGCACCACGCCACCGGCACCCGGCACGATTGCGGGCACCTCACAGCAGTGCGGCATCTATCAGCCGCAGGTAAGCGCCCCATCGGACAGCGCGTGGAACTTCACCTACGACTTCAACGTCAACTACAAGTTCGCGCGGGACGTCCTCGCCTATGCGACCTATGCCAAGAGCTTCAAGACGCTGGGCATCAACCAGAACGGCTTGCCGCTCAACCTGGACAATACGGTCAACTATGACGCCGCAACGGTGAAGCCGGAATCGGTCCAGCATTTCGAAGTCGGGCTGAAAACCCAGCTGTGGGATCGGCGCGCGACCTTCAACATCTCGGCCTTCCGCACCACGATCAAGGATTTCCAGGCAACCGTGAACGGCGGCCAGTTCGGCACCGTGCGCGGCTACCTCGCCAATGCCGAAAAGGTCCGGTCGCAGGGTATCGAGGCGGACTTCAAGGTGGTCGCCAGCGACCGCTTCACCGCCTATGCCAATGCCGCCTACACCGACGCCAAATATAAGAAGTTCACCAACGCGCCCTGCCCGCCTGAATTGTCGGGTGGCCCCTCGCAACCTTCTGGCGCCACGCCGGATTATTCGCAGCCAGGCGTTCCGGGCGCTGCCAGCCCTCGCCAGTGCGACATCTCCGGTCAGGACCTGCCCGGCGTGTCGAAATGGGCTTTCTCCTACGGCGCGGAATATAACATTCCGGTGACGCTGCTGGCGAAGGAAGGCCAGGTCTATCTGGGCGTGGACGGCAATTACCGCTCGCACTGGAACTCCAACGCCTCACCCTCGCGCTACACCGAAGTAAAGGGCTACGCGCTCACCAACTTCCGCGCAGGCTTCCGCGGCGAAGGCTTCGATGTCTTCGGCTGGGTCCGCAACGCGTTCGACGTCAACTATATCGAAAATCTTCAGGTTGCTCCCGGCAACACCGGCCTGATCGCTGGCCAGCCTGGCGATCCCCGGACTTGGGGCGGGACGATCAAATTCTCGTTCTGATCCCGTAACGATGTTCACCCCCTGCGGGAGCGGCACAGGCCCGCCGCTCCCGCATCTTTTTCAATTCGCCATTTCCTTCTCTAATTCCACTTCGCCAAAACCGGCCCCCCACCCGATTTGCGCCCGCCACCCCACTGGGGTACATCGCCTTCATGTCCACCACCTTCACCCTCGACACCTCCACCAGCCGCGCCAATCCCACGCCCGCGCCAATGAAGCGCCTGACCGTCCCCGCGATCCAGCGCCGCAAGGTCGAAGGCAAGACGGACGAGCCGCTGGTGATGCTGACCGCCTACACCGCCCGGCAGGCACAGCTCCTTGATCCCCATTGCGACATGCTGCTCGTCGGCGATTCGCTCGGCCAGGTGATCTACGGCCTGCCCTCGACCCTTGCCGTCACGCTCGACATGATGATTGCCCATGGCGCCGCCGTCGTCCGGGGCAGCTACCACAGCCTCGTCCTCGTCGATATGCCCTTCGGCAGCTACGAAGCCTCCCCCGCCCAGGCCTTCGCCAGCGCCAGCCGTGTCATGGCCGAAACCGGATGCGCCGCCGTCAAGCTGGAGGGCGGTCAGGCAATGGCCGAAACCATCGCCTTCCTCACCCAGCGCGGCATCCCCGTCATGGCCCATGTCGGCCTCACGCCCCAGGCCGTCAACGCACTGGGCGGCTATGGCGCTCGCGGCAAAAGCCAGGAAGAACATGCCAAGATCATGGACGACGCCCGCGCCGTTGCTAAAGCCGGCGCGTTCGCCGTGGTCCTTGAAGGAGTGATGGAAGACCTCGCCGTCGCCATCACCGACAGCATCGACATTCCCGTCATCGGCATCGGCGCGTCGGCCCATTGCGACGGCCAAGTGCTGGTCGCCGAGGACATGCTCGGCATGTTCGAACGCGTGCCACGCTTCGTGAAACGATACGAAAACATTGCCGAAACCATCAGCAATGCAGCCGAACGCTATGCCGTCGAAGTACGCAATCGCAGCTTTCCCACCGCAGATCAGGTCTATCGCCCCAAAAAGTGATTTGCGCTAAGCGCCACCGCCGCTATTGATCGCGCCTTCCGCGAGCTTTTTCTGACGCATATCTGGAGACCCACGTGGCCCTGACGCCGCAAAATAGCGAAGCATTCATGCGCGAGGTCGACGAGGCCGTGCGTCAGGACCAATTGCTGACCTTCTGGCAGCGCTTTGGCCGCTGGATCGTCGCGGCCGTGGTCATCGGCCTCGTTGCCTTTGCGGCATGGCTTTATTGGCAGCATTACAGCGCCACTCAATCGCAAGCCGTGTCCGAAGAAATGGACAAGGTCATCTCGGCCGCTGCGGGCGGCGGGACGCCCGATGCCAAACAACTCGACACGCTGACCGACGCCAGCCAGCCCGGCTTCCGCGCGTCAGCCCTGCTCGTGAAAGCTGGCGTCGCCGCGCGCAAGGGCGACAACAAGGCTGCGATCGCCGCTTACAAGGCAATGGCAGCCGACAGCTCGCTTGATCAGCCCTATCGCGACCTCGCCCTGATCCGCCAGACCACGCTGGAGTTCGAGACGCTTCAGCCGCAACAGGTGGTCGATCGCCTCAAGCCCCTCGCCGTTGAAGGCGCGCCATGGTTCGGCAGCGCGGGCGAACTGGTCGCCATATCCTATATGAAGATGCGCAAGCCCGATCTTGCTGGCCCGCTGTTCGCAGCGATGGCAAAGGATGCCACCGTGCCTCAGTCGATCCGTTCACGCGCGCGACAGATGGCGGGCTTATTGGGCATAGATGCAGTCGAAACGCCGACCGTACCGGGACAGGGATGAAGATAAGCGCATGGGGATGCACAGCATGACGAAATTTGCGGGCACGCGCCGGGTCCTGACCGTCGCCGCGATGGTCGCGCTACTGGCGGGCTGCGGCGTCATCGGGGGCAAGAAGGGTGGACCCAAGACCCCCGTGGTCGGCAACCGCGTATCCATCCTGACCAACGAGCAAGGCGTGGAGGTCGATCCGACCTTGGCCGATGTGCCCGTGTCACTACCCGAAGCCTATGCCAACGACCAATGGTCGCAGCCGGGCGGCAGCCCTGCCAAGGCGATGGGCAATCTTGCGCTGAGCACCTCGCCCGCGACGGCCTGGACCAGCTCGATCGAGGGCAGCACCCCTCGCGCGCGCCTCGCCTCCTCGCCGGTGATCGCCAACGGCAAGCTCTACGTCATCGACGCGGGCGCCCATGTCATCGCCTTCGATGCGGGGACTGGCGCGAAACTCTGGCAGACTGCCCTGCCCGCCGAAGGCAGCGGCCGCGCCTTGTTCGGCGGTGGCGTCAGCATCGTCGATGACAAGGTGTATGCGAGCACCGGCGTGGGCGACGTAGCCGCGCTCAGCGCCGCAAACGGCTCCATCCTGTGGAAGAAGCGCCCCGGCGGCCCGCTTCGCGGCGCACCGACGCTCGCTAACGGCCATGTCTATGTCATGGGGCAGGACAACCAGATCTTCGCGCTCAACCAGAGCGATGGCGAAGTGCAGTGGACCGACAGTGGCACGTTGCAGGTGACCGGCGTGTTCGGCGTCGCCGCTCCCGCCGCTGCGCAGGGCACGGTGATCGCGGGCTATAGCTCGGGCGAGCTCACCGCCTACCGCTATGAAAATGGCCGCACGCTGTGGGGCGATGCCCTTTCGCGCACCAGCATTTCAACGGCCGTCGCCTCCCTCACCGACATCGATGCCAATCCGGTTATCGACCGTGGCCGGGTCTTCGCCATCGGTCAGGGTGGCCGCATGGCCTCCTATGAACTGGTGAGCGGCCAACGCCTGTGGGAAATCAATATTGCGGGCATCTCGACGCCGTGGGTTGCGGGCGAATGGGTATTCGTCGTGACCAGCGATGCAAAGCTGCTCTGCGTCGCCCGCGCGACCGGCAAGATTCGCTGGATCAGCCAGCTTCGCCGCTGGGAAAAGGAAAAGAAGAAGGCGAACGCCATCCGTTGGACGGGTCCCGTTCTGGCAGGCGGTCGCCTGATCCTGGTATCCACCCATGGCGATCTCAACTATGTCGATCCGGCAACGGGCGCCGTTCAATCGGCAGTTGATATGGACAAGTCCATGTCGCTTTCCCCCGTTGTCGCCAACAACATGCTTTATATCCTTGCTGACAACGGCAAGCTGACGGCGTTTCGTTAACGCCTTAGATGATGTTAGATAAGCGTGCTCCTGCGCAGGCGGGAGCCCAGATCCGCCGTTTGGACTGGGCTCCCGCCTGCGCAGGAGCACCGTCATTTTAAAGGAAACGGGCTATCATGCTGCCCACAGTTGCCATTGTAGGGCGGCCCAATGTGGGCAAGTCCACCCTCTTCAACCGGCTCGTCGGCAAGAAGCTGGCGCTGGTCGATGACCAGCCCGGCGTCACGCGCGATCGGCGGGAAGGGCAAGCGAACCTGCTCGGCGTCGATTTCACCATCATCGACACCGCCGGTTATGAGGACGAGGATCCTCAGACCCTCCCCGGCCGGATGCGCATGCAGACGCAGGCGGCGGTCGAAAATGCCGATGTCGCCCTGTTCGTCGTCGATGCACGCGCTGGCATCACCCCGTTGGACGAGGAAATCGCCCGCTGGCTACGCGAAGGCGACGCGCCCGTCGTGCTGATGGCCAACAAGGCCGAGGGCAAGGCCGGTGACGACGGCGTGATGGAGGCATTCAGCCTAGGCATGGGCGACCCCATCCCCTTTTCCGCCGAACATGGTCAAGGACTTGCCGACCTGTTCCAGGCGCTCCTCCCCTATATCGACCGGGAGGATGAGGAAGAAGAGGAAGCCGAACCGAGCGAGGCAGATCTGGAGGCCGCTCCGCTCAAGCTCGCCATCGTCGGCCGTCCCAATGCGGGCAAATCGACCCTCATCAACCGGCTGCTCGGCGAAAACCGTCTGCTCACCGGCCCCGAAGCAGGCATCACCCGTGATAGCATCGCGGTGGACTGGACATGGACAGACCCCCGCAATGAGGAGGCTGAACCCCGCCCCGTCCGCCTGATCGACACCGCTGGCATGCGCAAGCGTGCGAAGGTGCAGGACAAGCTCGAAAAGCTCGCAGTTTCGGACGGTCTGAACGCTGTGAACTTCGCCGAAGTCGTTGTGCTTCTGCTCGATTCCACGCGCGGGCTGGAGGCGCAGGACCTGCGCATCGCCGACAAGGTGCTGGAGGAAGGCCGCGCCCTCGTCGTCGCGCTCAACAAATGGGACACGGTCGAGCATGGCTCGGCCCTGTATCAGGGCATCAAGCAGGCGCTGTCCGACGGCCTGGCGCAGATACGCGGCGTGCCGATCATGACCGTGTCAGGCGCGACAGGAAAAGGTCTGGACGACCTCATCCGCGTAGCCTTCGAAACACGCACCGCCTGGTCTCAGCGCGTCTCCACCGGCATCCTCAACCGCTGGTTCGAACGCGCGCTGGAGGCCAACCCGCCCCCCGCGCCCGGCGGCAAGCGGATCAAGCTCCGCTACATCACGCAGAACAAGACCCGCCCGCCCACCTTCGTGCTATTCGGCACCCGTCTGGACGAACTACCGGAAAGCTACCGGCGCTATCTCCTCAACGGCATCCGCAAGGAACTGGGCTTCGGCGCCGTGCCTGTGCGCCTTACGTTGCGCAGCGCGCGCAATCCCTATGCCAGCAAATGATACCGCCCATGTGAATGCCAGGGGGATGAAATGCCCCTGGCCCGCATTGCGCGCCGCCCGCGCTATGCGGTCGGCCCATGCGGTAACGGTGGAAGCGGACGACCCCAACGCCGCCCGCGAATTGGAGGCGCTTACCCGGCAGCATGGCTGGAATTTCTCCGCCGCTGCTGGCGATCGCTTTGAATTATCGCGTAAATCCTGACGCCAACCTTGTTCTGACCCCTCCGCTTAACCTGCTGTTTACGCGCGGCTTCTATGCTGAAGCTGAAACAGGGAGTGTGACAGGGTGTCGTATCAAGAGGCAGAACTGGTCAATCAGGCCGATCTGGCAAAGTCCCGGTCGGAACTGGGCAGCGCATTTCTCCGGATCCTCAGCTATTTTCGCGAGGATGGCGACAAGGCCATTGGCGCGATCGAGCAGGCGATCCGCGAACGCAATGCCATCGCGCTCGTCACGCCCGCTCACACATTGAAGGGCGAATCGGCTCAATTTGGCGCCCATCGCTTGAGCAGCATGGCCGAACGCATTGAAATGGTCGCGCGCCGCTGCGTCGAAACACGCGAGGGTCCTGACGAATTGATCGAGGTTGTCGTCAGTTTGCGGCCCTGCTTTACCGAGACAATGTCCCTCCTCGATCACGACTCCAATCCGTTGGTCGCACGTCGCCCCGCCACATTTGGCCGCCGATCCGAACCACCGTCGCAGGGGTTCGGCCGCGTAGGCTGATCTTAGCTAACATCTAGGTATTGAAATAAAACGGATCATCGCCCCATATCCGGGCAATGATCCGTTTTTCCGTTCTGGACCTCGTCCCCGTCATTGAAGGAAGCACCGTTGGCGAAGCCCTCGTCAACGCCGCGGCCTTCGCCGTTCATGCTGAACAACTCGGCTTCCATCGCTATTGGGTTGCCGAACATCACGGCATGCCGGGCATCGCATCGGCCGCAACTTCGGTAGTGCTGGCGCATATCGGACAGGCGACATCGACCATCCGCATAGGTTCGGGCGGCATCATGCTCCCCAACCATGCCCCCCTGCTGATAGCCGAACAGTTCGGTACGCTCGCAGCGCTTTTCCCCGGTCGAGTAGACCTTGGGCTAGGCCGCGCGCCCGGATCGGACCAGCGGGTGGCTCAAGCCATGCGCCGCACGCTTTCCGGTGGGCCGGATGAATTTCCGCGCGACGTGCTGGAATTGCAGGCCTATTTCGCGGGTGACGGAAGGCTCGGCTTTCAGGCGACGCCCGGCGCGGGCGAAGATGTGCCACTTTGGATCCTCGGGTCCAGCCTCTACGGCGCCCAACTCGCCGCCGCGCTGGGCCTGCCCTATGCCTTCGCCTCCCATTTCGCTCCTGGCGCGCTTGAGGACGCGATCGCGGTTTACCGTCGCGACTTCAGGCCATCGGCCCAGCTTGATCGCCCCTATGTGATGGCAGGCTATAATATATTCGCGGCGGATAGCATGGAAAAAGCGCAGCTGCTCGCCACCTCCATGCAACAGGCCTTCGTTCGTCTCCGCACGGGGCAGCCGGGCAAGTTACAACCACCCGTGCCCGGCTATTTCGAAAGCCTGCCACCCGGCGCGCAGGCGATGCTTTCGGATGTCCTGAGCGCCACGTCGATCGGCACGCAGGACAAGGTCCAAGAGGATCTTGCCGCTTTCGTAGAGCGGACGGGTGTCGATGAATTGATCATCGGCGGGCAAATCCATGATTTCAGTGCCCGCAAGCGTAGCCTGGAAATCGCCATGGCCGCCGCCAAGGCAATTAGCTGACCGCCGAGGCTCCCTGCAAGCGTCCTCCACTCAGCACCTTGGCCAGACCCGGCCAGGCACGGCTGAGAAGCGATCCCAACAGCAGGACCGCGATCAGGACCAGCAAGGGCTGAATCAACAGATAAGCGGGATAGAAGGGCGAACCGAGCTTCCCGAACAATACGCCCAGCAACGGCCCGCCCAGCCAGATCAGGATCAGATGCGAACAGAATAGCAGAAAGGCGAAGGGCTCGATCCTCAACAGCATTCCCCGCACGGGGCTTCCCGCCAGCCCCCAGGACAGCCGCCAGAAACAGGTGGCCGCAGCAACACGCACGGCAAGGTCAAGCAAGCCGACGCCTATGGCCGATCCCTGCGCCGCTTGCAGGGAAAAATGAAGCTGCACGGCCATCAGCAACAGGAATGGCATGGCCGCTGCGGCCCAACCCAGTGCAGCGACCCGCTCGGCCAGCCCAGTTCGCCGGGCCATCATGCCCAGCACGAAGAAAAACAGGATCGCCGGGCGCATCAGCACCGGCGGCCCCCATCCCGCAAGTTGGGCGACCGCTGCGACAGCAGCAACGGCAATCAGCACGCGACTAGGAAGGCGAAGCAGCAGCGGAGCAATGACCATGCACAGGAATAAGTCGCGCAGGAACGGCATCTGCACGTTGATGTCCGGGTTCCGGGTCACGACGAACAGCTCCTGAAACAGCCAGTCAAACGACACCGGCACGGGCGCTGACAACCCAAGGGACCACGCCGCGCCGGATACCAGCAAGATGCCAAGGCCATTCCACAGGATCATTGGCAACAGGATCGTCCGCGCCTTTTGCAGCACATGACGGAACCAGCTCTGCGCGCGGGACGATCCCGCCACCAGCCACCCCGAAATGACGCCCAGTAACGGCACTGCGCTGCGCCCGAATATTTCCATGAGCAGCCAGCGCAGATTTTCCTGCGGTGTGCCGCGGGCGATTTCCAGGTCATGACCGTTCAACCCGGTCCAGGCGTGCACATAGACCACACCCAATATGCAGATAACCCGAGCTATGGAAATCGCATCGGATCGTCGCGCCGCATCGGCCGTCATCAACTGGGTCAAATGCATATCCTGATCTTACGGCAGTCAGCGGCCGATACGCATGGCGAACGATTCGCGCCAGAGCAGGTGCCCGAACGCGCGGCGGAATGTGGCGATAGCGGGGTTAACAGGGTCGCGCGATCGCAGGCGCAAAACGTCGGCGATAAGCCATTTCTTTACCTATGTACGGCTACACAGGCAGGCCGAATTCCGGCAGCGCGCGCCGGAAATCAGATTCAAGGGGGGTGTATGAGCCACATGCCGGGAGCTGCCGAATTCACGCACGGCCAAACGAAGCCTGCCGCAGCCAACGCCATGGGCGCGGTTTTTCAGATAGCCGGTTCCAGTTCCAAGGTGCTGATCGACGCCGCCTCTATCGCGACGCTGGCCCATGACAGCGACCCCTGCACAGCCATGGCGGGCCAGGTCGGCAGCCAGGTGAAAATGCGTGTCGGCAGTGCGTGGCTCATCGCCAGCGTGCGCTCCATGACGATGGATCGGCAGGACAGCGGCCTGATCATCGCTGACGTGGATTTTCTGGGCGAAGGTGACGAGGAACCGCTTACCGGCCGCATTCATCACTTCCGTCGCGGCGTCACCCGCTATCCTGCGCCGGGCACGGAAATTTTCCCCGTATCCAGCGCCGACATGCAACAAATCTACGCCGCCGATGACCGGCCCCACGTGCAGATCGGCACCGTCTACCCCACGACAGACACGCGTGCCGCGCTCTATGTCGATTCGATGCTGGGCAAACATTTCGCCCTGCTGGGTTCGACCGGTACGGGCAAATCCACCAGCGCCGCTCTCATTCTTCACCGCATTTGCGACCTGTCGCCCGAAGGCCATATCGTGATGGTCGATCCGCATGGCGAATATGGTGCGGCCTTTGCCCAGAATGGCGCGGTCTTCGACGTAGGCAACCTCGCGCTGCCCTACTGGCTGATGAATTTCGAGGAGCATTGCGAGGTATTCGTCACCTCCGAAGGCTCCGATCGCACGGTCGACTGCGACATTCTGGCAAAATGCCTGCTCGCCGCGCGGCAGAAGAACCGGCTCGCGGAAAGCATCGGCAGGCTGACCGTCGATTCGCCTATCCCCTACCTGCTGTCGGACCTCACCAACATCCTGCAAAATGAGATGGGGAAGTTGGACAAGGGCACGGGCGCCCTCCCCTATATGCGGCTCAAGACCAAGATCGATGAGATCAAGGCGGACCCGCGTTACAGCTTCATGTTCTCAGGCATGCTCGTCGCGGACACGATGCAGGAATTTCTGGCAAAGATCTTCCGCCTGCCATCGGGCGGGAAGCCGATTTCGATCATCGACGTGTCGGCCATGCCGTCGGACATCACCTCCGTGGTGGTATCGGTACTGTCCCGTCTAGTCTTCGACTATGCCATTTGGGCGCGGGACGAGGCTCAGCGGCCGATCCTGCTCGTCTGCGAAGAGGCGCACCGCTATATTCCGAGCACAACCACCGGCAACGGCCAGGCCGTGCGCCGCATCCTGGAGCGCATAGCCAAGGAAGGTCGTAAATATGGCGTATCGCTCGGCCTCATCACGCAGCGACCGTCAGACCTCGCCGAAGGCGTGCTGTCGCAATGCGGCACCATCATTTCCATGCGCCTCAACAATGATCGCGACCAGGCATTCGTGAAGGCCGCCATGCCCGAAGGCGCACGCGGCTTCCTCGACTCCATTCCCGCGCTCCGCAATCGAGAGGCGATCATCTGCGGTGAGGGTGTCGCAGTGCCCATCCGCGTCGCGCTGGACAATCTGGAAGAGCACCGGCGGCCCGCATCGGGCGATCCGAGCTTCACGGATCTTTGGCGTCAGTCCGGTGGAGAGGCAGACATTCTCGACCGCACCATCACCCGCTGGCGCAGCCAGGGACGATAAGCGTCAGCCCGCAGGTGCGAACCGCCCTGCGGGTTCACTCTCCGCGCTGATGCTTTCCCGGCACTCTTCCTCATGCACGGGGACGAGCAGCGTCGCCTTGCGCCAGCCGCCCTGCAGATAGGCGAGACCTGCAATCAGAAGGGCTGATCCCGAACTCACAGGGAAGCTCAACCACAAGGCATTGGCGCCTAGATACGGATAGCTGAAGTGATAAAAGCCAAGGCGAACGCCGAACAACGTGACGGTAAGGATCAATAGCGGCCTCACCACGACGCCATTCGCCCGCATCACCCCGAACAAGATCATCGTCGCGCCGAACAGCATATAGCTCCAGGTCGCAAGCAACTGCATTTTCCAGGCGGCATCGATCGCGGCCCTGTTGTCGCCAAGGAAGAGCGAGAGCAACGGCGCGTGAAACAACAGGATCACGCCAATCATCGCGCCCGTAATCAGCAGCAGATAGCCCAATCCATAAGCGGTAATCCGGCCAATCCTGTCCCACCGGCCCGCACCGATATTTTGCGCCGCCATGGCGCTGACAGCCGCACCCATGGCCATCGCAGGCATCTGCAAATAGGTCCAGATCTGCTGCGCCGCGCCATAAGCCGCCGTAACGATAAGCCCTTCGCGGTTAACCAGACCAATGATCATCAGGCCAACCGCCGACATGACGATCATCTGAAGCCCCATCGGCAACCCTTTGCCCAGCAGGATACGCAATTGGTCCGGCGCCGGGATCAGATAGCGCAGCTCCTGCCCTCGCAAACGCAGCGGCAGGTCCTTGGCATAGACATAGAAGATCAGGCCAAGCAGGCTGGCGATGCCGGCGGTCGCCGTGGCCGCCGCTGATCCGCCGATGCCCATCGCCGGAATCGGCCCCAGCCCAAGGATGAATACCGGGTTCAGCACCAGATCGATCCCGACGCTGACGAACATGAAGATCAACGGCGTGCGCGCGTCCCCAGCTCCCCGCAATCCCATCATCATCATGACGCTGATCAACGTTGCGGGCATCGCAATGAAAATCACGCGCAGATAGATCAGCGCCATGTCAAATGCTTCGGCAGGCGTTCCCAGCAGGTGCAACATTGCGGGCGATGCAGCCCATCCGGCCGCAGCGACAACGGTGCCCAATATGGTGCAAAAGCCCGTCGCTGACCCGAAGGACCGGCGGGCGGCATCCAGATCGCCCCGTCCCGCCGCCTGGGCGATCACCACGGTCGATGCCATGCCGAATCCGAACACTATGGAAAACATCAGGAACATGGTGATGTTCGCGTTCGCCGTGGCGGCAAGAGCCTGCGCGCCCAGAAAGCGGCCGACCCAGATCGCGTTGATCGATCCATTCAATGACTGAAGCACGTTGGACGCAAGCGTCGGCACGGCAAAGACCAGCAAGGACGACGCGATAGGCCCGTTTACCAGGTCCCTTGTTTCACGCTTCCCTGCCGCCATTCTTGCCCTCCCCTAAGCGCTTCATCATTAACCGATCAGGCCAGACGATCCAGCGCCGCCGCCAACCTGTCCGCCTCCGCGGTTTTCTCGGCATGATCTTCACGCGCCTTGGCCACCGCCTCGGGCTTGGCCTTTTCCACGAAACTCGGATTGGAAAGACGCCCGGAAAGCGAATCCCGTTCCTTTTCCGCAGCGGCGAGAGCCTTTGCCAGCCTCGCCTTTTCCGCAGCGATGTCGATCACGCCCTCCAGCGGGAGGATGAAGGTCGCCTCATCGACAACGATCTGCGCCGCGCCACCAGCTACGCTATCGCCAAAGGACAGGCTCTCCACCCGTCCCAAGCGCGCCAGGGCCGCCCCCTGCCGATCGATGCGGCGTCGCGTTTCTTCCGACGCTTCGCTGACTACGACATTCAGCTTGGCGCCCGGCGGCACGTTGAGTTCCGTTCGCGCCGTGCGCATCGCGCTGATCAAGCGGATCAGCCAGTCAATCTCTGCCTGCGCCTCGCTATCGACGGCATAGAGCGCCTGCGGCCAGCGAGCGACGATCAGTTCCGTCTCACGGGTGCCAGTCAGGTTCCACAGCTCTTCGGTGATGAAGGGCATGAAGGGGTGGAGCATGACGAGGATCTGGTCGA
>CAMPIM010000080.1 GCA_946886365.1 uncultured Novosphingobium sp. | reverse complement strand
GCGACGTCGAGCAGCGCCTGGTCGATACCGCCATGCAGCTGCTCGTCGAACATGGGCCGAACCTCACGATGAACTCGATCATCGCCGCATCCGGCCTGTCGCGGAAAACCGTCTACGCCCATTATCCCAACAAATCCGCGCTATTTGCCGCAGTCGTCCGGCAAATGCTGAATTATGGTCTGGAGCCCATGATCGTCCCTCCCTGCTCAGACTGGCAGGAAAGCCTGCTCGCATTCGTGCAGGGGTGCCTTGTCGAAGTGTGCGAACCCTATGCCACCGGCATGCGCCGTCTATTGATGCTAAACCCCTCCTTCATGGAAGAAGCCCGCCCTCATATCGAACAGGTCGTCGTGCGCCGCTATCTCGATCCGATGATCGCATTTCTACAGTCGCTGGTCGACCGGGGAACCATCCCCGATCAGGATGTGGCCTTCGCGGCTGAGTCTCTCACCAGCCTCATCCTCTCTGAATCCCATCGCCGCTTTTTCCAGGGCGAGGCCGAAAACCGCATCGATCCGGCCCATCTCAATGCTCATGCACGCCGTTTGACCGGCCTGTTTTGCGGCGGCATCTTGGCGCCAACGCAAAGCTGCTGACAGAAGGTTAGGGTTACACTTCCCGTTCGGCCCATCCAACCGGCCAAGCAATTTTGCTCATCCGGTTCATTTCGCACGTCGCCGTTCAGAAAAGCGTTGCCAGCGTTGTCCACTCGAATATAGTGCACGAAACGGCCCAAATTAACGAGAGCCGTTTAACAGCAACACCCTCAGGGGAGGATTATCGATGCGAATTAAGCGTGTCTCACGCGCGGCGCTCCTGTGCGCTGGCGTTTCTGCTTTTACCGTGCCTGCGGTTGCTTATGCACAGGCCGGGGCAGAAAATTCCAACAATGAAATCATCGTCACCGCCACACGCCGTGCAGAAAAGCTGCAGGACGTTTCGATGTCGGTGAACGTCGCCACCGGCGAACAGCTTGAAAAATTCAACATTTTCGACGTCAAGGACGTGCAGCAGCTGGCTCCGGGCCTTGAACTGACCAACACCACCGGACGCAACAACACCACCACGCTGCGCGGCGTGACCTTCGACCCCGATCAGGGGACGGGTCCGGCAGTGATGATTTACTATAATGAAATCCCGACCGACGCTCAGACGGTATTTACGGCGATATATGATATCGAGCAGATCGAAGTTCTACGCGGACCTCAAGGCCTGCTTCGCGGCCTGTCAGCTCCCGCCGGTGCGATCACCATTCGTACACGCCGCCCGAATTTCGATACGATTGAAGGCTTTGCACAGGCCACTGCAACGGATCGTGCAGGCTATAACGTGCAGGCCGGCGTATCCCTTCCGTTCAACGATCAGCTGGCTCTGCGCGTCGCGGCCGTGGTTGATGGTAACCGGCTCAATAATGTCACCAATATCACCCGCGGAGAGCGTTCCCATAGCGACACCCAAAGTGTTCGCGCCACCTTGGGCTGGAGGCCGAGCGAAGATTTCACCGCTTATTTGACTTATCAGTATCTTCACGCTGATAACCGGCAGTTCCAGCAGGTCGCAGGCCCCGGCAACGAACCTTTTGCGTTCAGCGGGGTTTTATCTGGCCCGGCTCTTTCCACATCGGATTATAAGGCAGTAGCCGATGGCACTTTTGAAGTGCGAAACCTGACGCATATGGTCAATCTGGCATTCGACTACGATCTTGGCGGGTCGACCGTGTCGTTTGTCGGCGCGCATCAATATACCAAGCTGGATAACGAGCGCGATCTCGACTCGGGGAATTCCGTTCCAGGCTATATCGCCGCATCCAAAGTCGTGACCCCTTACAAGGTGGATACCGCAGAGCTGCGCTGGCAGACCAACAATGACGAAGGCTTAGGCGGGGGCGTTAGTGCCTTCTACACCAAGCAAACGGGCGACACTGTCGTCGATCAGCGCGCGGACAGCTTCCTAGCACCGTTTTTCGGTCCTGATGCCTTGATTCCATTGGCTCCCGGATTTTCCGTGCCAAACACTCTTCCGATCGGCGTCAATGTCGTTGTTCCCGTCGATGCAAAGACCTGGTCTTTCGCGGGCAATCTGCGGTTCAAGTCCGGTCCCCTGACGATCGAAGGCGGCCTTCGCTATTCGATCCTGAAGAACACACAGACCACACAGCAAACACTTTTCTTCGGATCGCATCCCTTGTTGCCGGCCGGCACTGTTGGTCCTGAGGAAATCATACCTGCCGAGCTTCAGCATCGCACCGACAAGCCGCTGACAGGCGGTCTGAACATAAATTACGCAATCAGCGACACCCTGAACATATATGCAGCCTACGGTCGGGCTTTCCGTTCAGGCAGTACCGGCGTTGCAGTTCCGGCCGGTATTTCCAACGACCTTATTTCCACGCGGGGTGAAAAAACCGATTCCTTTGAAGTCGGTTTCAAGGGGTCCTTGATGGATCGCCGTGTCAACTTCGCGGTTGCGGCTTTCTATCAGAAATATGATGGCTTCCTCACCCGCTTTCCCGGCATCCAATATAACTGCCCTGAAGCGTTTGGCGCGTGCAGCCCGAGCGGAACTCCGATCGCACCAGGCGAACCAACCAACGGCGGCTTCGATTTCAACTATAATGCCGATGCTAAGGTGAAAGGTATCGAAGCATCGATTGACGCGCGGTTCATAGACACCTGGGACCTGAATCTCTCGGCCGCATACACGCGCGCGCGCTTCAGCAATGCGACTGTGCCGTGCAATGACTTCGATGGATCCGGCGTTCCTAACCAGAACGGAACCCCTGTCATCACTGGCCCAGGTAACGTCAGCTATTGCCGCACGAACGGTCGCATGGCGGAAAGCCCTGACTTCAGCCTTACCGCCAATACTGAAGTCCGTTTCCCGATGGGTGAGTACACGCCCTTCGTTCGTGCACTATTCACCTACCGTCCGGGCTTTACCTCTGAACTGGTGAATTACCGCTATCAGGACCGGGAACTTCTGAACATGTTCGTCGGCCTGCGTGGACCTGAGAGCAAGTGGGAAATCACTGCTTTTGCCCGTAACCTGCTCAACCAGAAGCGGATCACGAACATCTCGCTCGGTAATGCGATAACGCCAACGCAAAGCGGGGCGTCGTTGGACTCAGGTTACCGTGTCGTAAACGTCATGAACCCACGTGAATTTGGTGCCACCATCAACTTCAAGTGGTAAATACTGGCTGGCCTCCATGCTCCTCACGGAGCGTGGAGGCCTCCATCTTTAAGATATCTGCGGCATCCTCGATCCAAAACCGGTCAGCATTTTCTTACACACGCCGTCTCACGGCGCTTCAAGGTAGCATTAGCATCGACGACCCCAGTCCTAGCTGCTATTTTCACGGCAAATCTTATCTTGCCATAGCTTATAGCCGGAACATCATAGCCCCACCTTCATTTCGATAAGCAGTCGGCGAATGCCCCGTCCATGCGCGGAACGCCTGACGGAAAGCATCTGAATCGCAATAATCGAGTCTGGCCGCTATATCCTCGATTGTTATCTCTGTCCTTCGTAACAAATGCAGTGCCAGTTCACGGCGGCAACTTTCGCGTACCTGGCGATAGCTTGTCCCTTCACGCGCCAACTGGCGGCGGAGCGTAGCTTCGCTTCCTCCAAGCCTGCTCACGATCTCACCAAAGGAAGGCAGCCGCCTGTCATTTTTGAGCGCTGCCATCGCAATGCCGCGAACGCGTATCTCGGTTGGCGTTCGGTCGGCTTCCTGAGGGTTGGAAACGAACAGAAGATTGCTGAGCGGCCGACGATGATGGTCTTCCCAGCTACGCATTACGGGATAATCCAGCAGAGACGCACTGAAATCAAAACCGCTCCAGCCTTCGTTCAGGCGCACCGGGAAGGGCAATGATGGCAAATTCAGCACCTCGAATATTTCCGGAGCATGGTTCAACCAGGCATTGCGTGCTGGGATCGCATGATCGATGAGCCAACCAAATAGGCCATGTATTTCCATCACACCGAAAAGGTCGATCAAGCAGCCCGCTGACGTCGATCCGCCGGTTCGCATCGCTTCCAATTGAAGTTCAGCCCTGTCCCCATAGGTCCGCAGCGCCATCTTGCCACATCGCCAGTCGATGGCTTCAAAACAGTCGCAGCAACGCATGATGGCTTCACGCAAGGTTCGTGCGCTCGTCAGGCTGTACATTATGACGCGCCAATCACATGGGCCTAGCCCCCGGCGTCCTATCATCACCGCGTCCCGGCGCGCCAGTTCGTTAATCGCCTGGCTGGTCATCCGCGCAAGATCGGCAACCGGCAAGGTTCTCAATGAACTTCCCCCATCGACCGACCGGCCTACATGGGCAAAAAGTGGTTCAGTGGACCCGAACGCTTCGGCATAAATGGCGAGCACGCGCTCAGCCACGCTCTCGGCAAGATGCCATTCGCCGGATTCCGTCTGTAATGGCCGCATTGATACTTCCCTTGATTTTCGATCAACCTAGTCGATCCGGCACCCAGGATAAATCTTTCTGTTTCCGGTGTTGGCGCAGAATGGATGCGCGAAATTGCCGCGCCACATGATCGATTTTGGGGTGGTGGCAAAATGCAGGAAGAGTCATGAAATCTGAAGCACCCGCCTAGAGCGGCATCAGAGAGGAATATATGAAGGGCAGATTGGGATCGACCGGCGGTCGGCCGACCAGAACATATGTGGCCCTGCCCCTGATCGCGGCGTCCCTCATCGGCGCCGACGCGCCCACCGGCGGTGAAACCGGCGTCCACGCCTTCGTACTCAGCAATGTCTATCTTGCCCAGGGTGGGGAGAAAGACAGCTGTCCCGTGCCCGATAGCGGGGACCTCGATCGATTCTATGCCATGCTGCCGCCTGCCGAGCAGACCAAATATGCCGGTAAGGAGAAACGGCAGGAACTTGAGCAGCGGATGAACGAATATTTCAAATTCCGCAGAATATTTCTTCGCGGCGATCGCTCATCTTCCGTGCATTTCCCGCCGGGCTACGATCCAAAGGCAGAGCCGACGCAGGAGCTGGCGGCGGCGATCGGCGCCCTGAACGGTTTACCCAAAGGCGCCGGGCGGCTCGCCTTCCAGAAGCGGGAAGTGGTTTACAGCGCCTGCTCCAACCCCGCCGATTTCCCGGCATTGGCGAAGAACTTCACAACCTATGAGGGCAAGGTTGCCGCCGGTATCAACCTGGACGGCAAGGCAGGAAAATTGGATTTCGAAGGTCCAGATGGCACGAACGGCGTCGATAACCGGCTTTGGCGCGCCGTCGGCTGCGTTTCCACATTCCGCGAAAACGGCAAGGAAGTAGTTGCGGGTAAGACCATGATCTCGGCCCGGGCGCCCACTGTAATCGAGCTTCGCGGGGTCGACAGCCTTCAGGATGACCGTGAAGTGAGCGTCACCATTCTTGCTGTCAGTGAACCGCTGACCCGCGACGGCCGTGGCGGCCCGCTCGCCCGCGCCACCTTTACGCCCGACCCCGATCCCCGGCTTCGCGCCACGGTATCAGGCCGCATTACGGGCGGCATCCTGACGACGGACCCCGTCGATCTGACCATGAACTACAAAGAACAGATAGTGGATGCGCCCCGTCACATCCGGGGCGCCCGGCTGCGCGCCAAGTTCAATCCTGATGGCTCGATAGAAGGCAGCATCTTTGGCTATTACACATTGGACAGCTACTATGACTCGATTGAACAGATGACGCAGAATGGCGCCAATCTGACGCGAGTATCCTGCCCCGGCATTCGCAAGGCGATCGATCGTTTCGCCGACGGCTATCGTGATCCGCGCACGGGCCGCTTCACTGCCATATCGTCGGCCTATGATTTCGTCGGCGTAAAAGCCTTCCTTGCTCCGCCCAGCCAAGTCGCACAAAGTGAGGTGCGTCCATGAAGGTCCGCGCCCTTCCCTCGCTCGCCCTAGCTGGCGCCTGCCTCACCCTTGGGCTCAGCATCGCCCTCAATGGAGCGCGCGCCGACGAAACGCATGCAAACACACCTCCCAGCCAGATCCGGCGATTGACGGAAAGCCAGTATCGCAGCGTCCTCGCCGATATTTTCAGCCCCGACATCAAGATTGTCGGCCGGTTCGAACCAGACCTGCGCATCGACGGACTTCAGGCGGTCGGCACGAGCGCAGTCTCCGTCACGGCAGCGGGCCTAGAACAATATGAGACGTTAGCCCGCAGCATCGCGACGCAGGTGACGGACGAGCAGCACCGCTCCAAACTGATCGGTTGCGCACCCACTCCCGTGGACAAGGATGGCTCAGCGTGTGCCCGCCAGTTTATTCAACGTGTCGGCTCACAGCTTTACCGACGCCCCTTGAGCGAGGGCGAAGTTGCGGCTCTAACAACGTCGGCAACAGAGGCGACCGCGACGCTCGGGAATTTCCACGCAGGTCTGGCGGCAACGCTCGGCGGAATGCTGACCAGCCCCGAATTTCTGTTCCGCATAGATCGCCCCGCTCCCTCCCGCCGGAGCGTCGATGCATGGTCGAAGGCAAGCCGCCTGTCCTTCCTGTTGTGGAACAGCGCGCCCGATCAGACATTGCTCGACGAAGCACGCAGCGGCGCGCTCGACACCCAGGCAGGACTTGCCAAGGCCGTCGATCGCCTGATCGCCTCGCCACGGTTCCATGAAGGTGTTCGCGCCTTCTTCACCGACTATCTCCGCTTGGACGGAATGGACGATCTGGCGAAGGACACCCTTATCTATCCCGCCTATTCGCAGGCCGTCGGCACTTCGCTGCGAGATCAGACGCTGCGCACCATCAACTGGTTGCTGGTGGATCGAAAGGGCGACTATCGTGACCTTTTCACGACGCGGTCCATCGCAATGAACCGCACGCTCGGCCCGATCTACGACGTGCCGGTGACAAAGCCTGACTGGTATATTTATGAATTTCCGCAAGGTGATCCGCGAACCGGATTGCTCACGCATGCCAGCCTGTTGTCACAGCATTCGCATCCGGGCCGCACCTCACCGACACTTCGCGGGGTAGCGCTGCGCGAGATATTCCTTTGCGAGAAAATCCCCGCCCCGCCCGCCAACGTGAATTTCGCGGTGGTGCAGAATGTCGACAACCCGACGCTCAAGACGACCCGCGCCCGGCTTCAGGCGCACCTTGATGACGAGGAATGCGCCAGCTGCCACCGCCGCACCGATCCTATAGGCTTGGGGCTGGAACAGTTCGACGGCGTCGGCCAGTTCCGAAAGGTCGAACATGACGAGGTGATCGACGTCACCGGCGATTTCGAAAAGCAGGCCTACAACGGCGCCGCTGCTCTTGGGCAACTGTTCCACGACAGCCCGCGCGTCAGCAGTTGCCTCGTCCAG
This sequence comes from uncultured Novosphingobium sp., assembly GCA_946886365.1. The sequence goes on along the minus strand of CAMPIM010000080.1, from coordinate 10,389 downwards.
TCGGCATGGCGTTACGCCAATGGACGCAATCCGGCGGAAGCAGACGGAGCCGGGATAGCGCGGCTCAGTCAGGGCTTCTCGGCGAGCGGCTATCGCTTCCCATCCCTGATGCGCGCCATCGCGCTGGACCCCGCATTTTACGCCATGCCGCGCCTGGCTCCTGAAAGTCGCGTGGCAACGGTTCGCAGATCGAAGGAGACTGGCTGATGTTGATGAATGGAACGACACGGCGCGGTTTCCTGCTGCGCGGGATATTGGGCGGCGGTGCAGTTACGTTGGGGCTGCCCCTGCTGGACGCGTTTCTGGACAATAACGGCACCGCCTTTGCCGCGACGCTGGGGGGCGGGCGCCTGCCTGTGCGCTTCGGCACATGGTTCTGGGGATGCGGGATGATCCCTGATCGCTGGCAGCCAAAGTCCATAGGGGCCGATTACGACCTGCCGCCACAACTCGCGCCCATTGCCGCCGTGAAGCAGCATGTAAGTGTCCTGACCGGGTTCGACGTGATGCTGGATGGCAAAGGCAATCTGCCTCATCTGTCGGGCAACACCGCCGTCCGCACGGGCGCGCCCGCAGACGATTGGCTCGCCATTCGGGCACCTACGCTTGACGTCCTGATCGGCGACGCGATCGGCGGCGGCTCCTTCTTCCGTTCGCTCGATCTCTCGGCGGACGGCAATGCCCGCACCAGCTATTCATTCCGCGACGGACGCAGCATGAATGCCGCCACGCCCAGCCCGGTCGAATTCTACCGCAAGATTTTCGGCCCGGATTTCAACGATCCCAACAAGGCCGATTTCAAGCCCGATCCGCGCATCATGGTGCGCCGGAGCGTATTGTCCGGGGTTACCGAACAACGCCGCGCGCTGGAAACCAGCCTGGGTGCAACCGACAAGGCCCGTCTGGACCAATATTTCACCTCTGTTCGCGAGATGGAAGGAAAGCTCGCGCTACAGTTGCAGAAACCCCCGCCGGCCGAAGCCTGCGTCGTACCCGCCGAAGCACCGGCCATGTCAGGCGACATCACCGATGTCCAGCAGCGGAAGATCAATCACAAGCTGATGGCGCAGATGCTGGCCATGGCACTGGCCTGCAACCAGACCCGCGTGTTCAACATGAATTTCTCGACAGCGGCGTCCGATCTGCGTCAGGCGGGTCAGACGACGGGGTATCACCAGAACACGCACGAAGAAATGATCGACCGGGCCATCGGGTATCAACCGACCGTGGATTTCTTCGCCACCCGCAGCATGGAAGCCTGGGCGGATTTCGTGTCGGCGCTCGCAGCGATCAAGGAAGGCGACGGCACCCTGCTCGACAACACACTGGTATTTGCGCATTCGGACGTATCCTATGCCAAGAACCATGATGTTCTGGGCATTCCGGTGATGCTGGCCGGGCGCGCAGGAGGAAAGATCAAATCCGGCATCCACGTCCATGGCAATGGAGAGTCGATCAGCCGTGTCGGCTTGACACTCCAACAGGTTATGGGAATTTCGGTCGACTCGTGGGGCATGGATGCCATGAATACGAAGCGGCCCATCGGTGAAATATTGGCGTGACGATCACAGAAAGAATGAGGCAGAATATGAAGCTTCCCTACTCCCTGGCTTTGGCAACCGTCGGCTTGGCCGCGAGCTACGCCGCCTATGCCGCCACACCTGCGGTCACCAACGCGATCAAGGCGCGCCAGGCCAGCTACAAGGAGATTGGCGGAGCTTTCAAAAGCATCAATGACGAGCTGAAGTCCGGATCGCCCGATATGAACAGCGTCCGCCCGCTGGCGCGTGATATCGCCACTCGCGCCGCGTTGTTGCCCAAATATTTCCCGAAGGGCAGCGGTTCGGAATCGGGCATCAAGACGCGCGCCAAGGCCGAAATCTGGAAGGATAACGCTGCCTTTGTGAAGCTCCAGGGCGACATGATCACGGCTGCAAAGGCCCTGGATGCCGCCGCCGCCAGCGGCAATGTCGCTGGCCTTGGCGCGGCGCGCACCAGCCTTGGCGGCACCTGCAAAAGCTGCCACGATCGTTTCCGCGCGGAACTTTGATGGTGGATGCGGAAATGAGCGGCGCGCCGGTGCGTCTGCGTATCTGGGATCTGCCGATCCGTCTATTTCACTGGACGCTGGTGCCGCTGCTGGGTTTCGCCTGGTGGACGGCTGAAGAACGCATGCTGGATTGGCATCGGCTAGCCGGTTACAGCATTTTCGCACTGCTGCTCTTCCGCCTGATCTGGGGTTTCGCGGGGAGCAGCACGGCCCGTTTCTCCAACTTCGTTGGCGGCCCATCGACCCTGCTTCGCTATGTCCGCGGCCATATGTTCAACCGGGCCGCCACCCCAGCAGCTGGCCATAATCCGGTTGGCGGCTGGAGTGTGATCGCCATGATCACCATCCTCGCGGTGCAGGTGGGGCTCGGCTTCTTTTCCGTGGATATCGACGGCATGGAGTCCGGTCCCTTTTCCTATCTGGTCGATTTCGAAACTGGCCGGGTCGCGGCGGAATGGCACGCCTTCATCTTCAACGCGATCCTTGCCCTCACCGCCCTTCATGTTGTGGCTGTTCTTTTCTACCTGATCCATCGGCGCGACAATCTTGTCGGGCCAATGATCAGCGGAACGCGGAAATGGTCAGGAGATCGGCCAACGCTGCGGTTCGCATCGGCCTGGTCCGCGCTTATTCTCTTCTTGCTGATTGCGGGCGGAACGTGGTTGCTGATCGCCCAGTTCGGCCGGGCGTGACACGCAACCTACGCTAATGCGCTATAAGAAAGGCCCTCTTCGCAGTCAGCGCAGAGGGCCTTCCTCCCATTTCACACAGTTGGTCTGAATATCCATCTCAAGCCTTGAGATGCTTCGCCAAATGCTTGTTCATTTCGAACATGCTGGCCTTCTTGCCTCCGAATATCTTTTCCAGCTTGTCATCGGCCAGTATCTCTCGCTTGTCCTTTGGATTTTGGAGGTCATTCGCCTTTATGTAGGCCCAGATCTTCTTGACCACTTCGCTTCGCGGAATCTTGCTATCGCCAATAATGTCGGCCAGCTCAGGAGAGGGCGTAACCGGCGCGGTGATCCCTCCTCGCGCGCCATCGGTGACCTTGCCTGTCTTTTTCACCTTGGCGACAGCCGCTTTGGTTTCCTTTTCGCCACGCTGCTCACGAGTCTGCGCCATGAACTTCTCCCTTGCTGATCGCTCGCGGGTTGATGATCATGCCAAGTCATGAGGGACGAAAAAGTTGCCTGTCATATGACAATCAAGGCTCCTTTCTCGCGGCATCGGCCACATAAGCATCCCACTCGCCAGGCGGTTTTGGTCGACCGCCCGTGCCGCCCTGCGCCCTTTGCTTCAGTCCAGCAGCAGGTGCATGCGACCCGTCGCGATGGGCTTGTCCCGATCCGCCTGCCAGCAAACGGCATCGGCGTTCACCACCCTTCGCCCCACACGGATGAGCCGGGCCTGCGCATAGCTGTCCACCATCAGCCCACCGCGCAGGAAGTCGAAAGACATGTTGATCGGTTTGGGCCAAGGCTCCCTCCGATCCTGCGCGACGGCCTCAAGACATGCGAGTTCCAGCAGGCTGGCAATGACGCCGCCATATAGAAACCCCGACCGCCCTTCGAGCGACGGAGCAGCGGGCATCATGAGGACGGCCGTTTCGCCATCCAGCGCAACGCTCCGGATGCCCAGCATCTGCGCATAGGGGGTGCGAACGATCATGACTCGTCCGTGAAGAAGAAGCTGGCGGTTGCCGTGGCGATCGGCGCCTTTGGGTCACCATCATGAACGTCACAACGGGTGAAAGCGACCTTGCGCGTTAAATGATGGCAATGGGCGCGCGCATAAAGGCTGTGCCCTGCCCTTGCTGGCCGCAGATAATCGATATGCAGGTCAAGCGTAGCCATCCCCCGCCACTGGCGCGTGCGCGCGATGATGGCGGAACCTGCTGCCGCATCGACTAGCGAAATGATGGGGCCGGACGATACCAGGCCAGCGTCCGCATCCATGAGAAACCCGGGAGCGAAAGGGCAAGCCAGTTCCGCCCAGTCCGGTCCATGATCGACATTATAGATGCCCAGCAATGCATGATGTCCCCGCGGCGGCAGGTTCTTCAATCGCTCGAAGGCATCTTCCTCCTCCACCGTTCAGGCGTTCCCGCGCGGTTCACGCGGCAGGCCCAGCCCCCGCTCCGCGATCAGGTTGCGCTGAATCTGGTTGGTGCCACCGTAAATGGTGTCGGCCCGAGAGAAGAGGAACAGGTTAGGCAGCGTATCCCATTCATATTCGGCATGATCGCTGATTTCGCCGACTTGGCCCAGCACGTCCATGGCGAGTTCCCCAAGGTCGCGGCGCCAGCTGGCCCACTGAATCTTGTAGGTCAGCGCCGCGCCATCGATCTTGGAATGATCAGTTTGCGACAACATGCGCAACGCGCCATACCGCATCAGGCGCAGGCCCACTTCCGCTTTGGCGAGGCGCTGACGGATCAAGGGATCATTCGCTGCTCCATTGGCCTTGGCCGCCGCGATGATCTCGTCAAGTTCATTGCGGAACCCCATTTGCTGACCCAGCGTCGACACGCCCCGCTCAAAGGCCAGCAGGCCCATCGCGATCCGCCACCCATCGCCCACCGCGCCGATCAGGCTGTCGGCCGGACACCGCGCGTCAGTGAAGAAGGTTTCGTTGAACTCCGCATCACCATTGATCTGGCGGATACCGCGTATCTCGATACCCGGCTGATCGATCGGCATCATCAGGAAGGTGAGGCCCTTCGGCCCCTGCGATCCCTCTTCCGTACGCGTCACAACGAAGATCCAGTCGGAAATATGGGCAAGGCTCGTCCAGATCTTCTGGCCGTTCACCACCCATTCGCCGTCTTCAAGCCGCGCCTTCGTCCGCACGCTGGCAAGGTCCGAACCGGCATTGGGCTCGGAAAAGCCCTGGCAGAAAATGGTCTTGCCGCCCGCAATGCCGGGCAGAAAGCGCTGCTTCTGCTCCTCGGTGCCGAATGTCAGGATTGTGGGACCAGCAAGCTCGATGCCGATATGGTTGACGCGCCCCGGAACACCCGCCCGGGCATATTCCTCGGCAAAGATCACCTGCTGCGCCAATGTCGCGTTGCGCCCGCCCCATCGCGAGGGCCAACCGATGCAGGACCAGCGATGCGCGGCAAGCTGTTGCTCCCACTCCTTCCGCCGTTCCGGTCTGCCGGTCAGCTTGGTGATGCCCTTGATGTCGCGAAATTCGCCCGCCATCTGGCCATTCAGCCAGTCGGCGCACTCCTTCCGGAACAGTTCTTCTTCTGGGGAAAATCCGAGTTTCATGCCGCTTCTCCCAGAATCATCATGGCGATCTTCTCACGATGCCAGACGTTGTTGCCAAGCATCGTCTGAAGCGCACGGGCGCGCTTGAAAAACAGATGCGCGTCATGCTCCCAGGTGAAACCGATACCGCCGTGCAGCTGGATCATATCACCGGCGCAGCGGAAATAGGTGTCGGTGGCAAAGGATTTGGCGGCATGAATGGCCATCTCCGCCTCCTCAGCGCCCTCATCCACGGCGCAGGCGGCCCAATATACCGCCGACCGGGCCTGCTCGATCTCCACCATCATGTCCGCCAGCCTGTGCTTATAGGCTTGGAAAGACCCGATCGGCCGACCGAACTGGATACGCTCCTTGGAATAGTCAACAGTCCGGTCGAGGCACGCCTGCGCGCCGCCCAGCGCCTCCGCAGCCGCCGCGATGAACCCAGCGCGATGGACAGCGGCCAGCGCAGCTTCCGGATCGGCAAGCCGCTCGCCCGCCACATTGTCCAGCCGCACATGAGCCAAGGGCCGGGTCTGGTCCATGCTCGTTTGGCTCGTCACCCTCACGCCGGGCGCATCCGCGCGGACAATCCAGACCTGCCGTATGTTCGTCACCACAAACATGTCCGCACAGGCGCCGTGGGCGACGAAACGCGATCCGCCCGTCAGCCGGTCGCCATCCGACTGAATGTCCGCGCCATAGAAATAACCACCGATCGCCTCTCCAGAGATCAGGCGCGGTAGCCACTGGTCCTGCTGCTCCGAGTCACCGCCAGCTGCGATGGCCTGCGCAGCCTGCGCCAAGCTGCTCAGCATAGGCAATGCCGCCACCTGAGCGCCTGCCGCCTCAGCGATGATCGCCAGCTCCACCATGCCTAGGCCCGCACCGCCAGCGCTTTCCGGAAGTCCGATGCCGGAGAGCCCCAGTTCCTGACAGAAAGCCTGCCAAAGCGCCCGATCGATGCCGTCGCCCGCCATCGCCTTGCGCGTACGCTCGCTGGTGGCATTCTCCGCGAAGAAGCTGCGCGCCGTCTCCGCGATCATTTGTTGTTCGTCGGTAAATGCGAATTCCATCTCGGCCGCCTTTAAATATGCTGGCGGAGATCCTTGCCCCGACACCCAACGGTCGAGACATCAGCCATCCAATGACGCGGCGGCTCTCTCCTGCCATTGACGATCGGCAGCCATATACTGCCAAACGCCGCTCACATCCTGCTATATGAGGTCATTTTCCTTTTCAAGCGCTCATATGCGGAATTTGAAAATATTTAAATTCCGAATTTAACTGTTCACTTGAACCTTACAAGCTGCTGACCGTCTGCGCGTCCGTGATCCGAACTACGCGGTTGCTGAACTTCACAGTCCTGACCGCCAGGGAGGTTTCGACGTGATTTACCCCCTCCATCGACAGAATCTGCCCCGACGCCATCTTGTGAAGGTTGTCGAGGTCATCATACAGGCACGTAGCCATGATGTTGCACGGCCCCAATGTGATCATCACGGCCTTGACCAGCGGTATATGCGCGATGTCACGCGCGATCTGGCGGACATGGCTGACATCCGCCTGCACCGCGACGAAAGCCACATTGGTCGCCTTCTCCAGCTTCAACCCCGTCAGGGCGGTGAAAGCGATCAGCTTTTCCTGCTGCAACCGCTTGATGCGGCCCCTGACCGTGCCCTCATTCACGCCCAGATCGGCCGCGATCTTGCGGTTGGACACGCGCGCGTCCTGCGCCAATATGTCGATTAGCTGGTGATCCAGCTCGTCGAGGTCCGGCCTCCTCATGCAAGCCTCCTGCGATCGATGGGAGCCGTATCCAGGCCATAGCGGACAATGTCGAGCCCAATCGCGGGTGTCATCGATCTTATTCCCCGCACCTTCGACAAACGATCCGTGATCAGTGAGGGAAGCTCATCAATGTCACGGAGCGTCAGGAGCAGGCTAATCTCATAATTACCCGTCACCAGATGCGCAGCGAAGACTTCAGGAAATACAGCCAGTTCTTCCGCAACGTCCAATGCCGACCGCCCACTCACCTGCACCGCCAGGTGGATGAGGACATGATAGCCATGAACCGCAAAGTCGGACACGGCTACAACGCGCAGCATGCCCGCATCCTCCATCCGCCGGATGCGCGTCGAAACGGTGGAAGCAATCAGGTTGAGGGATTCCGCGATCTGCTGATTGGTGGCCCGGCCATTTTGCCGCAGCTGTTCGACAATCTTCCGGTCCGTCTCGTCGAACGCAAACGTCTCGCTCATATACCCACTCAACCTCTTTCAACCGCTGCTCTTGCCAGCAAAGGGCCAGAAGGTCGAATCGAAAGCGCATCCTCCGGCCAGCAACATCGCGAGCGCCACCTTAGGGTTGGAAGCAGGGCACATGCCTTCAGTCTCGCAAAAGCGATCCGCCATTCACATGCCAGAGCTGGCCATTGACCCATTCCCCATCGTCGGACGCAAGGAACGCGACCGCACCCGCGATGTCGTCGGGCTTGCCAAGGCGACGGTGAGGCAAATTCTCCAGCATATTGTCCACATAGTCCTGCGTCAGATGCTGGGCGACCGCTTCAGTCAAAACCACGCCAGGGCAAATGCCGTTGGCGCGTATACCCTGCTTGCCGAACTTGCGGGCCACGTGCCGGACGAGCGCATGTAAAGCATTCTTCGTCATCGGATAGGCGACCTGCATTGGGTTGCCCGAAATCGCTGCGCCGGAGGAGGTGTAGATCATCGCGCCACCCCCACGCTCCAACAGCACTGGAAGCGCCGCCTGCGTCGCCAGAAAATGGCTCTTGGCATTGATCGCGAAGGACCGATCCAGCACCTCTTCCGAACAGTTCAGCACATCGATGTCGCCTTCGGTGCCGCCCGCCAGATTGCTGTGGTAGAAGTCGAGCCGCCCGAACTCGGACAAGGCGGCCTCAACGATCGCCGCCTGAGACGCCGCCTTCGTGCCGTCAAGCACCACGCCGATCGCCCGTCCGCCCTGCTCGCGAATGGAGCGCGCGGTCTCTTGCGCCCACTCGCCGACAATGTCGCCGATCACGACCGATGCGCCTTCGGCCACCAGCCGCCGCGCCGTAGCCGCGCCGATACCGCGCCCGCCGCCCGCGACGACCCCCGCCTTGCCTTCCAATCCGCGCATCATATTCTCCAATATACTAAATCGCCGGACGCCTGTTCTTCCAAGGCGCAGCACTTTCCAGCTGCCCCGCAAGCCTGAACAGCAGCGCCTCGTCGCCATAGCGTCCCGTAAACATCACCCCGATCGGCAGACCCGTCGATGACATGGCGAGCGGCACCGACATGGCAGGCTGCCCGGTCATGTTCGCAACCTGGGTAAAGGGCGAGAAGACAGCAGCGCGCTGTCCCCACGCCGCAAAATCGACATCAGGGGTCAGGTTGATCTGCCCCAGCTTCAGCGGCGGAGCGGCCAATGTCGGCGAAAGGATCACATCATAATTCGCCATGAACTGCGCCATGGCAATCGCCGCTGCCTGCAGCGTGTTGTTGGCTCGGGCAAAGTCCATGCCGGTCGCCTTCTGCCCATAGCCCACAAAGCCCAGCGTAATCGGCTCCAGCACATCCGGCCCGATCGCGATGCCCGTCGCCTTCGCTCGATCCATCATGTCCGCAGCCACGGACGAACCGATCAGCACGAAACTCGCCGCGCCCATCGCCGCTATGTCTAACTTGGGCGCTGCTTCCTCGACATGATGGCCCAGGCTCTCGCACAACCGCGCCGCTTTGCGCGCCGCCTCCACGCATTCCGGATCGACGGGCGATCCAGCAGGCGCATTCAGCATCAACGCTATCCGCAAACGCCCCGGCGCTTTCCCGACTTGCGACAGGAAAGTCTCGCCCGGCGTCGGCGCTGCATAGCGGCCGCCCGGCTCTGGACCCTGTGTCGCATCCAAAATAGCGGCGGAATCCCGAACGCTGCGGGTGACCGCATGATGCACTGATAGTCCACCCCAGCCTTCGGTGCGTGGCGGCCCCATCGGCACGCGCCCCCGGCTGGGCTTCAATCCGAACAGCCCACAGCAGGACGCCGGGATACGGATCGACCCACCCCCGTCAGTGGCGTGAGCGGCGGGCAGAACCCCCGCAGCCACCGCCGCCGCCGCACCCCCTGACGATCCGCCCGTAATCCGGCTCACGTCCCACGGGTTGCGCGTGTCCCCGGTCAGCTTGTTCTCGGTCGTCCCGGTCAGGCCCAGTTCCGGCACCGTCGTCTTGCCGAAGATGACGAACCCGGCCTTCTCGATGCGCCGCACCAGCTCAGAGGTTAGCTCAGGCTTGTATCCCTTGTAGAAGCGGCTGCCATTCTCAGTCGGCAGGCCCGCAATATAGGTGTTCAGGTCCTTTAGCAGCCAGGGAACGCCGCTAAACGGCCCTTGCGGCAAACCCTTGGCGATCGCAGCGCGGCCATAGTCATAATGTTTCTGCGCCATGAAATTGAACCGCGGATTCAGCGCCTCCGCCTTGCCGATCGCCGCCTCCAGCAACTCGCCGGGCGAAACCTGCTTCTTGGCGACAAGTTCAGCCAGACCCATGGCGTCGTGCGTGTCGAGCGGAGTGGAACGCGGCGTCGCAGCCTTGCCAATGCCCGCCAACCCCACAAGCGCCGCACCGCCTGCCACTGTTTCCCGGCGTGTCATGTCCATTTCTATCTCTCCAAGAGGTTCTTTTGGCGTGACAGCCTAGGGGATCATCTACCCCCGCGCCGTTCGCCCTGAGCCTGTCGAAGGGCCTCACTCTCTTTTTTTGAAGAAGGAAGAGGGCTTCGACAGGCTCAGCCCGAACGGGGCTGGTGGGTGTAGCCGGTCGTATCCGCGCTATGCCTCTACTGTCGCGCTCTGATCCGCATAGTAGCGCGCATAATATTTGCGGAACTGCGGGATCGGGCCGTCACCATCGCAGATGATCGGGTTCGGCTCGAACTTCTGCCGGTCCCACACGACCTTGTCCTGATCAAATTGCTTACAGATGTCGCGGATGATCGCCTTGGCAACGCCTGCCCGTTCCCCTTCAGCCTGCGCCTTGGGCTGAGTGAAGCAGAAGCGAACATGCACATGATCGA
>CAMPIM010000079.1 GCA_946886365.1 uncultured Novosphingobium sp. | reverse complement strand
CGCCCCAAACCGCCGACGCATGACGCTATAAATTAACCTGCATCAATAATGCGATAGAAAAGGTTTCTGCTCGCCACTTGAAAGTGAGCGGGACCTTCTTTATCTTCCAAACATACGGCGCACCTGCCCCCCTTTCGGGTGTGTCGTATGGGCGCCTCCCCCTTTTGGAGGCGTCTCCTCCCTGAACCTTGGCCACCCCATGTAATACATGGGGTGGTTTTTTATGGGTCGAACAGGATAAGTGGTTTCGCTTGACGGCGAACCCCTCTCCCCCTAAACGCCACCGCCTGCCAGCCGCCCGAGCGGCCAAGGCCCCTTCGTCTAGCGGTTAGGACGCGGCCCTCTCACGGCTGAAACACGGGTTCGATTCCCGTAGGGGTCACCATTTCCTTTCTTCCCCGCGGATTTGCTGGGAATTCCGGCAGGTGCACCCTTTGTGCGAGGTCAGGTGGTCCATTTAGGTGGTCCATATGAGCACTCGACTGATCTCCCCCTGGAAGCGTCCAAACTCCACCCAACTCTGGTTCCGGATGGTCGTGCCACCACGGTATCGGCAAGCCGTCGGCAAATCCGAAATCAAGCAATCGCTGGGCACTAGTGATCTCGGCGAGGCCCGCCGTCTCTGCGCGGCGCGGCAGAGCGATTGGTTGAAGAAATTCGAGCTCATTGAACTCGAACTCAAGGCGCGGGAAGCACGCGATGGCGTGGAGGTGATCGATGGTTATCCGTGCATGCCAAGTCTATGAGGATAAAGGCTGAGGTCGAGACTGCGCTGGAAGCAGAAGAGCGTAATGAACAAGAATCGATTCATCAGTTCAAAAATTCGGGCCTGTCGGAGATCGCAGCCTTGTACGTCACGGCCTATCGCTTCGCGCAAGATGAAGCGGCAATGCTGGAGGTCATCGCCAATCCAGCTGATAGCAGCGCACTCTGGAATACCGCACGCCGAGCTTTTCCTACAGAGATCGACCCTGCCATGGCTGCCAGGGCGAGGAAGCTTGTCGCCGCCTATCGACCTGCAGTTCTGCGGGATAGCGCCGCCTTGACGTACGAGAAGGATCGCGTTGACCTTGCTGAGAAGTCATTGGAGGATGCCCAGAACTTTTTAACGCGTATTGGCAGGCAAGGGAATGCAATCGGCGCATCTGCGACCCCTTCCGCCGCCGCGATGACCGCCAAGATCTATGACCTTTCCCATTATGTCAGGGATCGAACTGGGGCGCCAGAGAGAGCTGATATGCGATGATGCAAGTACCGGCATCGTCGCCCCCTCCTGCGCCACTGGACGCCCAATTGCGTTCCCGCACAGCGGACTTTCCATGCCGCGCTCGAGTTGGGCGTCATGTCCGCCTATGGTCTCCTGCGGCGGTGACCCATTGCCCAGGGGTGGGACGTTCCCGACGTTCGCACTCGATGTGCCGAACGGCAGCTCTCGTCAAAAGCCGACGTTCAACGTTCGCCCGGTCGGCATCTCCAAAGGACAGAACCTGGCCGATAGGCGAACGTCCGGTCTGGAACAGGATACGAGAATAGCCTGCCATTCGCGCGGCGTCGCCTCCCAACCAGATCCTGTCGTTTATTTCTCGTCCTAGGAACGGCTGATTTAAGGCCCTAAACCGCTGTTCAATAGTTCATGTTGGATGGCTGAGCCAGCGCACAGCTTTTAGGTCAGAGACTTGCGCTCGGAGTGACCGATTTGAAGGTTGCTCGCTGCAGGTCGCTTTTCGCATCTGTGCGCGCTGCCAGCGCGTGCGATTGACGGCCGAACGGCTCGCGCCTAGAATCACGGAAACCGAAGGTATCACTCTCCAAACTTGGCCCGCTTCGGCCGCCCTAACGCGGACGTCTTCGGCTCCAATGAAAACCGCGCTCGCGCGGTAGGGAGCCGTTCGTCCAAGCCGTCCCTACCGCGCCAGCAACATGAAATGATTGGACTTGGCGCATGAATTTCGCGACCTTCAATAACGCCAGCGACTGTCGGGGTCCGTCCTCTTGGCAATATGCGATGTGCATGCGGTGGCCGTGGCTCGAGGCCCATCCAGAATGGGTGGAGATAGTTGGAACTGGCCTCCGATGGATGTTCACGAATGCCGATCGGCGCTGGAACGAGGCTCAAACGAAACGTCGGATCATCGCGCCTATCTTGGAGGAGCTTCTCCAATTTCCCAAGTTCGAACTCACGGAATCGCCGGATCCGATTGCCCGCTTCGGCGATAATCGTTTGCACCCGGATTATTATCTGCCAGGAGCATGTGTCATCGAGGCGAAGCGGCTCAGAGGTCTTCTCGACCAGCGTGCGCAGGTCCATTATGGAATCGGTCATCGTGGTTCCTTCCAGGTTAGAGCTTCGCAACCCAGACCTAACCGAAACCCACCGTGACCACCCGCGCGCTGCTGTCGGAACCTACACCATTCCACATGGGACACGACCTTCGGAATGACCGACATTAGGGCGCAAAGCTGATAGGTCCGTTCGCAATCTGGAACGTCCGCTATCCCAACTGCGCTCCTGAAGAAGACTTTCCGGAGTGTCCTACAGCCCCGACCTTATAGAAAGGGCTTAAGCGGATCTACGAATGGCCGATGTCGGCCTAACCGGACGTTCCCCGTCGCGGTGCCGGCCGGGAGGAATGTCCCAAGGTCGGGCGAACGCAGCGCCGGACCCGGTGGGTGAACGAAAGGCAGGTTCCGGGGAGCAGATACTCACAGCTGAATGTCCGATATGTTGGCGAAGGTGCGCGCGGATCGGCGTCCCCGTCCTACTTTCCCACAGTAAAGCTATATGGAATATATAGGAACACCTCGCTGTTGTTCACTTGTGACCAGGCGACTGCACGGTCGAGGCCGCTCACGTTTACGGAATAGTCCGCCCCATAGAAGCTGACAGCGCGGTTCGCTCCTGCGGCGATGCGACGGTAAATCTCGTCGCGGTATTGGTCAGGGTTGACAATTGTCAGCGCCAGGCCACCTTTCTGTTCAATCTGCGAACGGCCCGTGGCGGGGACGGCTTTGACGAAGGCGGTGATCCTTTGCTGGGCGCTGGAAATCGAACCGTCCAGCCTTACCTTGACCTTCAATCGAGCGATCGCATTGCTGCCGTCGTCTTCAAAGCTCGGCTTGGGTTTGCTGTCCTCGTCTTGGTCTCCTTCATCATCCTCATCGTCCGCCTCGGCGTCGATCTTGCCTGTCAGGGCAGGAAACTGATCGCGCCAGTTCTCACCAGTGATTTCGACCACTTCGAACTGACCAGTGACGAGGCTGAGCCCTTCACGCCTGGCACGATCGAGCGCGGCGAGCAGCATGGCTTGGACCTCGCGCTTGCGCATTTCGGCATCGCGCGAGTCCGACATGATCTCGATGTTTTGCACCGCCGAATCCGCTTGCCGCTTCAGTCCGATGACTGGCGGCTTCTCGACCACGGCTCCCGCGATTGGTCTTGAAATCCTTTGGGCAGTGACGATGACCTCACTGGCATCGTCCTGGGCCAGCGCCGAGTTGGTGAAAGTCGGGATCGCCAACAGGGCGAAGCCGGGGATCGCAAGGCGCGAAAGAGAATTCATGGTGCCTCTTCTCATTTCGTTGGGCTCCGCGGCCTATTTTGGCACGATGGTGTATTTATAGGGCAGGTACAGGAACACGTCGGTGCGGCTGACCTGCGACCAAGCGACTTGCCCATCGATCCCGCTGATGTTGAAAGCGAAGTCGGAACCGAAGATGCCGGCGTTATGCTTGGCATCTTCCGCGACGAGCTTGACGATTTCGTCGCGGTACTGGTCGGGATTCACTATCGTGAGCGTCAGGCCGCCGGTCTTGTCGATCGTGGCACGACCGGAGCCCGAGGTCGCCTTTACGAAATCGGTCAGTTTCTTCTCGGCGGCTGCGGCTGAGCCCGCCAACTTCACCTTGAGCATTATGTCGATCTTGCTAGTATCGACCCGGCCTGCGTACTGGAACGGCACGTCCTGGTAATTCGCCTTGGTTACCGGTGCGAGTTGAACCGTACCGGAGACCAGTTCGACGCCGACGCCCGGCGCTCGGTCGAGTGCGGCCAGTAAAACGGCGTGGATTTCTTTCTTCCGCGTGGGCTCATCGCGCGTGTCCGATGAGATCGACACCGGCACCACCGCCGCGTCGGCCTGCCGCCGAAGACCGATCACCGGTCGGTCCTGCTGGGCATAGCGGGTATTGAACCGATTGCCGGTGACGACCACTTCGCCAAGCCCGGATGGATCGTCCTGCTGTGCGAAAACGGGCGGCGCACCGATCGCGACCGTGACCACCAATAAATGCCACACCTTCATGAAGCTCCTCCCCCGAGGCAAGCTTCACGATTTCATGCGAATTTGCAACGTCCGCTTATGCTCTCAATCGCTGGACCGAACACCGACTTCTTGTAGCCGGGATCGCATACTCCTGACCAAGCTGAATGGTGAACGGACGTCTGCTTTCAGGAGCGCCGGAGCTGCGCCGCAATGGCGACATTGTCGGCGGCAATCGACGATGGCTGGCGAGAATCTATACGACCGGTATCGACCAGCTAAGCGATGCGTGAAGACGGTCCTCTTTATAGTCCATCGCCAAACCTCTATCTTCGTGCCGTATCGGCCAGTGACAGGGACCAGTGAGCGTTTTAAACATTCGTCGCGCAAGCACCCAATGAACCATGCCACAAAGGCGTTGTCGATCGGCTTGCCCGGACGGCTGAGTCCACTGTCGCGCCATTCTTTCAGTCGTGTCTCGGCATCGCCAGGATCTTGCCCAAAGCCCGATCCCAGGCCGCGACCAGATCGAACCCTTGATCTGCGTGCAACCAACGGAGCGTGAGGCCCTCTATCATCGCGAAAAGTTCGCGCGCGATTTCCAGGGCCCCCTCACGGTGCGACGTCAGCATTAGTGTAAAACCCTCCATCACCACTTTCTCGCGCTCGCGGACGAGAGCGTTCGCGGGATGCGCGGGATCAGCCATGGCCTCTGCCTGAAGAACGAGGAAAAGGCGCTCGATCTCTGGCTCGGCGGCGGTCCGGCCCGCCATGAAGTGCAGGAGTTCAACGACGGCTGGAAACGATAGTTCTCCTTGCTTCCCGTCGGCCCGCGCCCTTTCCTCCGCAAACGCCTGCATGTCGGCGATCTCGCGGCGTGAATATTCCTCAAGCGCGGCCGCTAGTAGGCCTTCCTTTGACCGGAAATAGTATAACAGCGCACCTTTGGTGATGCCGCAGCGGCTGGCAAGCTCCTGGATTGTGAAGCCGTGATAACCCCGCTGCCCCACAAGGCGGATCGTCTCATCCAGGATCTGCGCCCGCCGCTCCTCGGGATCGCGCCGCTCTCTCATACGCCTGCTCATGTCCCTTCCTGAGATTATATTGACCAAATGGTCAATAGGCGATAGCAACATTGCGGCGGATAGAGTTGGCGCACCGTAGCTGCCGAAGGCGGTCTCGCTCAAAGAACGGGGGATGATAATGCGCCGTGTTTGGGATGTCCTCAAGTTTGCCGGTCGCTGGGTCGGCCCCTTGCTAATCCTGCTGGCGCTTTACCTTTATCTATTTCCGCTCGGGCCGTTCATGAGCGGCTTGGGCTTTGTGGTCGCGGTTCCCGGCGCGGTCCTGACCGGAGCAGCCTGGATGTTCACCCGCGCACCGGAGCGGCGGACCAGCCGCAAGATCCTCGCCATCGTCACGCTGGCCGGGGTTGCCGTAACAGGCTGGCAGTTCGCAGAAACAAAACGTGGTTATGCCTATCATCAGGAGGTCGTCAGCTTCCAGAATCGCGGCGCGCGTTTGGCGGGCGCCATTTACTTGCCGGATAGGCAAGGTCGAGTTCCCGGCATCGTCCTCGTCCATGGCTCGGGCGCTCTTCCGCGGAGCAGCCAGGCCGGGATGGCCATCCAGTTGGTGCGCCGTGGTTATGCGGTGATCCTCTACGACAAGCGCGGAACGGGAGAATCAACAGGCCATTTCGAGGAGGCCCAGGCTCTCCGCCCGGATAACATCGACTTGCTCGCAAGCGACGCCTCCGCCGCCCACGAGGTTTTGGCAGCGCACCGGAAAGTGCGGCGGGACATGGTTGGGTTCTTCGGTGGCAGTCAGGCGGGCTGGATCATACCAAGGGCGGCCGTCTTGAATGGCCACGCGGCGTTCATGCTGTTGCTGTCCGGCCCCGCGGTATCGACCCATAACTGGCTGCAGTACGAGCGTTTCCATCTCGGACCGCCGAACGCAACGCTCGGCAGAATCCTGAGCGCATTCTCCCGAGGCGATATCCCTAAGGGCATGACCCCGGATCAGGCTTGGGAGGCGTCGCAGAAGCGGCCCCTCGACCTTCCCTATGGGGATTACGATCCCGTCGCCGACCTGCGCGCTCTCAACATTCCCGGGCTGTGGTTACTGGGAGATCGCGACTGGATGGTCCCGTCTGAATCCACCGCACGCAATCTCGACGCCCTCCGCGCCCTCGGCAAGCCGTACGAATATCGCCACATTCCAGGTGCCGGCCATTCCATGTTGCCCAGCCCGGGGAGGCTGGTGGAGCACAGCTTGGAACAATGGCTGGCACGGGTGACCAGTCGGTAGGGGCGGACGGGGAGCAATTATGCCGGTTATTAAACGGCTAATCGCTTCCCGGTTCGCGGACGGCGTTCAACACCTTAGGTGGCCTGTCGATATGCCAGGCCTTGTGCTTTTGATTTGTTATGAAGGCGGTGAATAAGCGGCGGCTTTCGACGAGCTACCTCGGTATCGAGAACGACCGCTCTGTCGGCGGAGGCAGATGTAGGGCTGGCTTTCGCCAGCCCCGGCAAGATCAGTCTCGCCAATAATTATGGCGTTCGACGCCATCGAAAGCAGCCCGTCGCAAGACAGCACCGCTTGAAATCTGAGGCCGGAGCCACACGGGCAAGGATCGTTGCGTCCGAGCTTCTCGACCAGCTCCTTGTCACCATGGACAAAGCGCAAGCCGCGCTTCACGCGCGTTTCAGAGGGATAGCCCCTACGGCGCTTAGACGTGCGCTCGAAAGCAGGGCAGGTCGAACGGGTCGCGATTGTTTGCCATCGTGGCCTCCTGTCATTGTTGCCATTATTCGATAGCACGGCCACCATCGCCGATCGAGCATCATGTAACCCCTAACCATGCGAGGCCCTGCGGCAGATCTTGAGTGCTGAAATCGATCTGCAGCACGCGCCGCCGGTTAGGCTTGGCGGCAGCCTCAGAAGCATGGAGGATTGGCGTGGAATAGGCCCAAATATCGCCAGCCAAAGCGGTGCAGGCGATCGTGCCACAGAGACGGGCTGCTGTCTCGACATGGTCCGCCGGTACGCGTCCCATTTTATGCGAACCCGGTGCGATCAGCAGCGGCGCATTCGTGGAGGGCACATCGTCGAGATGCACGCGCAGCGTAACCATCCTTGCCAAGAGGTCGAATGGCGGTGCCACATGAAGCAGGCCAGCCTTGATCGACCAAGGGCCATACCCCTCCACATCCGCTTGGTGTCGGACGCAAATCGTCCGATCTTGATGCCATGCGAGGGACCAGTTCGTGCCCTCTGTCTTGTCGAACAGGATTGCGCGGACCGCCTTGCCCATGCCCCCTAAAGCCTGCTGTGCCACGAAACCAATCGGTCCAGCTGGTTCAATGTAGCGTTCCAGAGCCGAGAATCCACTGATCCGCACACCTGCTTGCTCTGACGGGAGTGACGCTAGGACAGCCTTTAAATCATTCAGATGGGGCAGAACCGCGCCCCTGAACAACGCGGCGCCATGTTCCTGGAGGGTGAGATGATCGAAACCGGAATCCATCAGCATGATCTTGGCTAGGCCGCCCGAGGCTGTTTTTGCAATGGCGGAATCCGTGATTTCGCGGATGAATGAGTGACTGCTTTCGACGAGGCCAAAAGATGCCCTGAACGTCCAAGATGTTGGCGCTATTCGTCGATCGCCAGATAGTACCGCGTATACCTCAGTTCGCCCTCCCTTCGCAGAGCGCCAAACGAAACCAGCTCCGCAAGATCTCGCGTGGCCGTGGCCGAAAGGGAATCCGTAATCGTCCGATAGTTCGCGGCACTGAGGCCGCTTTTGAAACCATCCGGACCTTCAGCGAACATGCGCAGGAGGGCCTTTCCCTGTCTGTCGTTGATCTTGCTGCGCACACGATCGAACAGGCGCCTCTTGGCGATCTGGAAGACAACGTACTCACGGCTTCTCTCCTGCGCCGCGAGAGCAATTTCGGCAAACCAGACTAGCCACGCGTCGATCTTGTTGGACTGGCTCGCACGCTGGAGCTGCTCATAATAGGCCTTCCGATGACGCTGGATCGTTTCGGCCAGCGCTGTGATGGCCGGCATATCGATGGATTGTGCCAGGACCTTCTCTGCTAACGCTCGGCCCAGACGTCCATTGCCGTCTTCGAATGGATGGATCGATTCAAACCAGAGGTGGATGAGCCCCGCGCGATGCAAAGCCCCAGCAGGAGATACCCCCGAAGGGGCGTCGTTGAACCATGCGATGAGCCTGGCCATTTCATCCGGAACACGCTCGGAGGGCGGTGCTTCAAAATGCACCTTGGAGGCATAGACCGCCCCCGACACGATCTGCATCGGATCCGAGTGTGTGCGGTAGTGCCCGATTTCCTGTAGGTCTCGCCGCCCGTTCAACAGCATGGCGTGCCAGCGCCACAGCATCTCGTCGGTAAGGGGCTCGGCATAAGTCCGGTAGAGGTCGGCCATGAGCGCGGCGGCACCAGCTTCGGCCGCATTGGCGCGCCGCGCGTCGGCCTTGATGCCAAGGTGCCTGGCAATGGATGATTGCACGCTGGCCCGGTCGAGGACCTCGCCCTCTATCGCTGAGCTATCGACCGTTTCTTGGGCGATCATGGAGATTGTCAGCTGCTCGCGGTCTTTCTGAGCAAGATGGGCCATTGCCCCCACGATGACACCGGCGCCTTTCAGAAATCGATCTTCCAAGGCGCGCAAGCCGTCGGGATTGTAGGTGAAGTCGGGCCAATCAGGCTGTTGCCAGTTCCATCGCATAATCAATAGAGTGGCTTTCTATAGATCATTTTTCAATGAAATTTGATCGATAGGAGCAGGCTTTATTCCTCACTCAGCGCGGCAGGAATGGGATAACGCTCGCGCTGTCGAGCAGCGATGCCATGCGTTCCTCCTCGACAGCCTCTCCGGCAACCACGAAGGCAAGGTCGTCGCTCTCAAAAAAAGATCGTACCACATCCAACAGTTTATGCCGAACCCGTTGAACGATAAATGTGGAGCAAGTTTGCAGGGTCGCATCTGGCCGCGCGACGGCGGCTCTCTTGGCGCCACCGAAAGACACTTTGTTCCGGATGACATCCGGAATCGATGCCGTGGTGCTCCCGACCCGACCGTTGCAAAGTCCCAACGTGGGCCAGCGGGCAATAATACATGTGGTCCATTTATGTGGTCCAACACGAGTGGAAATGGCCGGTTGAATTCTTATCTAAGCTACTGTAATAAAGATATTATTGTCTAGACCACCCCCTCCCGTAGGGGTCACCACTTACCTATTTGGGCGCAGAATGCTGCGATGCAGCCTTTCTTGACCTCTCGCTGGTGCAGCGAGACGAGAATGGCACAGCCGGGGCGGCACCCCAAGACAGACGCTTATTACCTCCGCAGACAGATGCCTGAGAACCTGCGCCCTGCCTTCGGCATGTGAGCCCGAGCCGCGCAATTGTTCATCGCCGTCAAAGCGGAATTCGAGCAGCAGCACGAGACCGCACGGCAGGGAACGTGGCGCAGATCGGATCCGGTCACGCTTTGAAAGTCCGCGCCCCGGCAAGCTGACAATCTGTGAAATATCTTATGCTAAATGTATCGATCAGACCTTTGAATGTTCCGCGTGATTACCGCGGGATCGTCTTCATTGTTTTACCCTAAGTCCTTTTCAAAGCGGCAATCCCACATAATTTTCCGCGATAGCCGCCTGCGCCGCCCTAGAAGAGGCAATATAGTCCAGCTCGGCAACCTGCATCCGCCGGTCGAACCCATCCATTTCCGGAAAGCGGTGCATCAGCCGCGTCAGTTGCCAGGAAAATCGTTCCGCTTTCCAGATCCGCGCCAGCGCCCGTTGGGAATAGCCCGCTACCGCGTCCCCGTCCCCCCGCCGGAACCATCCAGTCAAGGCAGCCGAAAGGTAGAATATATCCGACGCCGCGAGGTTCAGCCCCTTCGCTCCCGTCGGCGGCACGATATGCGCGCTGTCCCCCGCCAGCATCAGCCGCCCATATTGCATCGGCTCGAATACGAAGGATCGCAGCGGCGCGATCGACTTCTCCAATGCTGGCCCGCGCACCATCCGCGCACCCGTTTCAGGCCCCAGCCGCACTGCCAGCTCATCCCACAGCCGATCGTCCGGCCAATCCTCGATCCGTTCATCCAGTGACACCTGAATGTAATAGCGGCTGCGCGTCCCCGATCGCATGGACGCCAGCGCAAAGCCGCGCTCATGATTGGCATAGATCAGTTCGTCATCGCACGGTGGCACGTCCGCCAGGATGCCAAGCCAACCGAAGGGATATAGCTTCTCATAGGCGGTCGCTACGCCAGCCGGTATGGCTCGCCGCGAAGGACCGTGAAAGCCGTCGCACCCGCAAATAAATTCAGCATCTATCCGCTCCTGCCGACCATCCTTGCGATAGGTCAGGTACGGCGCGTCGCTGTCAACGTCATGCAATGCCACCTCATCCGCTTCGTAGATGATTTCCAGACCGCGCCCGGCCGCCGCCTCCATCAGGTCGCGGGTAATCTCCGTCTGGCCATATACCATGACCTGCCGTCCGGTCAGGCCCGCGATGTCAATGCGGATCGACCGCTCGCTACTGGCCAGGTGAAAGCCGTCATGGGGCAACCCTTCACGATGCATCCGCTCGCCAAGACCCAGCCGGTCCATCAAATCCGTCGTGGTCCGCTCCAGCACGCCTGCGCGGATGCGGCCCAGGACATAGCTGGGTGAGGCTCGCTCCACCACGACGACCTCCAGCCCCTCCGCCCGAAGCAAATGGCCGAGCAGCAACCCGGCAGGCCCCGCGCCTATGATGGCGACTTGCGTCTTCATGACATCCTCTTCGCAGCTTTCCGACGCCGCGCATGATGCGCCCGATGCTGCTTGCGGGACATGGGCGAACTGGCCTATGACTTGGACGATCCAGCAGCTTTCCGGACGTAGCCATGACCACCCCCGTCCCCAGCTTCTACCTCTATGGAGAACCGCAACGTAGCGTTGCGGAAGGCTTCGTACATGTCGAGAGTCTGGACGACCGCTCCCGCCCCAGTGAGTGGACGATCCAGCCGCATCTCCATCGCGATCTCAACCATATCATCCTCATCGCCGAAGGCGGCGGATCGATGCGGGCGGATGGCGAAAGCGTCACATTTGAAGCGCCCTGCCTGCTGCTGGTGCCGGCCGGGATCATCCACGGCTTTTCCTGGCACCGCGACTCGCGCGGGTGGGTGACGACCATCGCCGACAGCTACCTCCACCACCTGCTGGAGCGTGACGCCGACCTCCAACCGCTCTTCCGCGCACCCCGTGCCATCGCCGTGCCCAGCGCCGCCGAAGTGGAAACCCGCATCGGCGCGCTCGCCCGCGAGCTTGCATGGTCCGGCCCGGGACAACGCGCCGCCGTCGAAGCGCTCCTCCTCTGGCTCATGGTCCAGGCGCTGCGCCACGCCGCCCTGTCCGACGCCAGCGCCAGCAGCGGCGGCCGCCAGGCCCGTCTCGTCGCCCGTCTGCGCGATCGGATCGAACAGCGTTTTCGCAAGCGGGAGCCTGTCGCTGCCCACGCCCGCGCGCTGGGCATCAGCGAAACCGCGCTACGCCAAGCCTGCGCCCGCGCCGCAGGGCTCTCCCCTGCCGCCATGCTCGACGAGCGCGCCCTGCTCGAAGCCCGCCGCCTGCTCCTTTATTCCAACCTGTCGGTCGCGGAGGTCGGCTATGCCGTGGGTTTTGAGGACCCCGCCTACTTCTCCCGCTTCTTCGCCCGCCACACGGGCCGCTCACCCCGCGACTGGCGCGCTCACCCCAGCTGCGTCTCCAATTCGCCCAGCACCCGATAGCAATCGAACACCTTCGCCACGCTCGAATTAGGCTCCCGCCCCTCCCGGATCGCGCTCACAAATTCGCGGTCCTGCAACTCGATCCCGTTCATCGACACGTCCACCTTCGACACGTCGATCGGCTCTTCCTTGCCGTTCACCAGGTCATCATAGCGCGCAATATAGGTGCCCGTGTCGCCGATATAGCGAAAGAACGTCCCCAGCGGCCCATCATTGTTGAAGCTCAACGAAAGCGTACAGATCGCCCCCCGCTCGCTCTTCAGCTGGATCGACATGTCCATCGCGATGCCCAGTTCGGGATGGATCGGCCCCTGCATCGCATGCGCGTCCACGATCCGCCCCGCCTGATAGGCGAACAGGTCCACCGTATGCGCCGCATGGTGCCACAACAGATGGTCGGTCCAGGACCGCGCCTCACCCTTCGCATTGATATTCTTGCGCCGGAAGAAATAGGTCTGCACATCCATCTGCTGGACGTTGAATGCGCCCGCCTTGACCTGCTGATGCACCCATTGATGGCTCGGGTTGAAGCGCCGCGTATGCCCGACCATGCAGGTCAGTCCCGTCTCCTGTTGCTTGGCCAGCACCGCCAGCGCATCGGCCCAACTATCAGCCAGCGGTATCTCAACCTGAACATGCTTGCCCGCATCCATGCAGGCAATCGCCTGTTCCGCATGCATCTGCGTCGGCGTGCACAGGATCATCGCATCGACATCATCGCGCGCCAAAGTCTCGGCCAGCTCAGTCGTCGCATGCCCGATCCCATATTTTGCCGCGATCGCCTGCGTCGGCTCCAGATTGCGCCCGACCAGCGACGTAACGGTCACGCCGTCGATATTTTTCAGGCCATCCAGATGCTTTTCACCAAAAGCCCCCGCACCGGCCAGCGCGATTCTCATACTCTAACTCCTCATCTTACTGGCCGCGCACTCTGGCTATCGCTGCATCAGCGCGCGCATCACCATCATGAATTGCTGATAGGTCTGCCCCACATTGGCGGCGGACCGACTATATTCTGGGTTCTGGCGATCGATCTCGACAACCGGCCAATCCGCCTGATGCAACGCTGTCGCCGTGCGGAACTTGCCAAAGGCATCGCGGAACCGACGTCTATCCTCATCGGACAGGTTCAGCTGCGCATCCGCCTGGCACAATCGGTTGATCTGTTCCTGCAACGTGCGCCGGGCCTGCAAATATTGCTTTTCCCAGCCCGGCTCCGCACCGGTGGATAGCACCCCCAGCTGCTTATGCACCTGCTCCAGCCTGACCAAGGCATCCTCGATGTCGGCGCGCGCCATCATCCATCCCTTCGATTGTCGTTATGAATCGTCGGGTTTCAACACCAGATGCCCGACCGCCGTATTGGATGCGGGAACATGATAATGGCGATGCAGCGGCGTGACCTTCTTGCCCAGCGCACCGCGCATGATCAGCCACATCACCATCTCGATCCCCTCCGATCCGGTTTCCCGCAGATATTCGATATGCGGGATGGCGCGCAACTGCCCATTATCTTCGGCACTTAACAGGTCCAGGAAGCGATTGTCCCATTCGGCGTTGATCAACCCGGCGCGCGGCCCCTGCAACTGGTGGCTCATCCCGCCCGTGCCCCACACCTGCACGTTCAGATCCTCGGGGAAACTCTCCACCGCCCGCGCGATCGCCTCGCCCAGCATCCAGCAGCGATTGCCCGACGGCGGCGGATAGGTGACGACATTGACGGCCAGCGGAACGACCTTCACTGGCCACTTGTCTGGCTGGTCGAACATCAGGCTCATCGGCACGGTCAGGCCGTGATCGACATCCATCTCATTGATGATGGTCATGTCGAACTCATCCAGGATCAGGCTCTGCGCGATGTGCCAGGCCAGGTCCGCATGCCCTTCCACGTCCGGCACCGGCCGCGGCCCCCATCCCTCGTCGCAAATGCCGTAGCGATCCGCACAACCAATCGCGAAGGTCGGAATGATCTTCATGTCGAACGCCGACGCATGGTCATTATAAACCAGTATCACGACATCCGGCTTTTCCTGCGTGATCCATTGCCGCGACCAGTCATATCCGGCGAACAGCGGCGCCCAATAGGGCTCTCCCACCTTTCCATTGTCCATCGCCGCGCCGATCGCCGGCACATGGCTGGTCCCTACGCCAGCGGTAATGCGGGCCATCAACGTTTCTCCCTTATCGAACGCTGGCCTTCTGGTGATCGCCCTCCGGCAATCATCATGGCCTGATACTCTTCGGTGCTCATGCCGGTCATGGTTCCCACCGCCTGCAAAAAGGACATGCCGTCGGTCGAAAATACCTTGGCCAGGAAATAGATATTGCCGCCCAGGTCTAGGCAACGATTATAGTCGCGATCCAAAATCGCCTGCCGCTGATCTTCGGTCATCGGCCATTCGTTCAGATAGGCGCGCTCGTCCGCCTTCCACCGTTCACGATTATCGCCTTTCATCAGGCTCATCGCGAACTGGTTCATCCAATAACCCTGCCGCGCGCGCTTTCCGGTATAGACGCGCGTGCCGGGGATATCATCGAACTCGGCCAGATATTCATGGATATCAACGCTCATCGGCGGTTCTCCAGACAAAGAAAAATCCATCTCCCGCCCCGTCCTTCCACAGCAAGGACGGGAGATGGAGCCACCACCCACAGGGATAAATGAGGGGTGTGGAAGCTCACAGGCCGCGCGCCTTCAACTGCGCGTCCAGACGGGGGAAGACACGGCGGGCATTGCCCTCGAATATCGCGTGCCGTTCCGCATCGCTGATATCCAGCGCATCGACATAGCGCTTGGTGTCATCGAAATAATGGCCGGTCGTCGGATCGATCCCGCGCACTGCGCCGACCATTTCCGAACCGAACAGGATGTTCTTATTGTCGATCACATCGGCCAGCAAATCGACGCCCGGCTGATGATAGACGCATGTATCGAAAAATATGTTGTTCATCAGATGCGTGTCGAGGTTCGGCTTCTTCAGCATGTCCGCCAGCCCCCGATACCGCCCCCAATGATAGGGCACCGCGCCACCGCCATGCGGAATGATGAAGCGCAGCGTCGGGAAATCCGCGAACAAATCCCCCTCCAGCAACTGCATGAAGGCGATCGTGTCCGCCGCGATATAATAGCCGCCGGTCGCATGCATCGCCGGGTTGCAGCTGCCCGACACATGGATCATCGCCGGAACGTCCAGCTCGACCATCTTCTCGTAAAAGGGATACCAGTAACGATCCGTCAGCGGCGGATGCTGGAAATGCCCGCCGCCGGGATCGGGATTAAGGTTGCACCCGATAAAGCCCAGCTGCGTGACGCATCGCTCCAGTTCGGCAATGCTGTTGCCCATGTCGGCCTTTGGCGACTGCGGCAACATGCACACGCCCGCGAACGTCTCGGGATACAGCCCCACCACCCGCGCGATCAGGTCATTGCACCGCATCGCCCATTCCCGGGCGACCGCCGCATCCCCAACATGCGGCGCCATCGCCGAAGCACGCGGAGAAAAGATCGTCAGGTCCGCGCCGCGTTCCCTGATCAGCCGCAGCTGGTTGGACTCGATCGTGTCGCGAATCTCATCATCGCTGATGTCGGGATAAGGCGGCGCAGCAACGCCCGCCTTGAACGCCGCCTTCTGCTCTTCCCGCCAGCCATCATGCCCCTTGGGGAGCACGGTATAATGGCCATGGCAGTCGATAATCAGGCTCATTCGTCTCTCAGTCCTTCAATCACAGCATTCACACATCGCCGTCATCGGCCAGTCATCTCATGCCTTCCACTGCCCCCACCAAGCTCGTCACCCCGGGCTCGACCCGGGGTCCCGCTTCTCCATCCCCGCGCACTCAGCCAGCGAGACCCCGGATCAGGTCCGGGGTGACGAAGGCGAGAAGCGCCCCCCATCAAACCTCGGTGACCAACAGCTACGCTCCCTAACTCCCGTCATCCCAGCATCTTCCGTCATCCCAGCGAAAGCTGGGATCTCGTGCCTCCAGGCCGAACCCCGCCCGCCTGAGATCCCAGCTTTCGCTGGGATGACGAAACTCCCTCAAGCCGCAACTGCACTCCCATCTCGGGCCAAACCATCACCCCCCACAACCTCACCCTGGGGCGCCAAAACCACCGCAAGCTTCCCGCTCAACCCATCCGGCACATCCGCCAAGCCAAGCGCCCCGATCGCCCGCTGCCGCTCCACCGCACCACGCGTCATCGCAGCCCCGGTGCCCAGCGCATCCAGCGTCTTCACCACTTCTTCCATTTCGGCAGCGCGGCGCAGCCCATGAACCAGCATCCGCTCCAGATTATAATCCACCCGCTCGCCCCAAGGCCGCGCCTTCTCGCTCGCATCCAGCGATGCCAGCACCTCATCACGCACGCCCGCCGCCTCCGCCGCCAA
Source organism: uncultured Novosphingobium sp. (assembly GCA_946886365.1). Next base: position 1,295 of record CAMPIM010000079.1, on the reverse strand, counting down.
AACGCATTCCGCCGTCAGCGCCTCCAGTCCCTTGACCATCACCGACCGGATCATCTTGATCGCGGATGCACGGCCCACCGCGTCACCGACAACGCGCACATTGGTAAAGCCCAACACCTGCAACCGCGTTGCGGCCTCTTCCGCCGCACCGCCGCTCAACAGCAACGGGACGGACAGCGCCGCAGGACGAACCGGCGCCATGACGGCCACATCGACATATCGTCCGCCCGCCGCCTCGATCGTCCGCACCGCCTCCTGCTTCGTCTGCGGCGCCACGCTGTTCATGTCGCAATAGATGGTGCCCGGCGCGATGCACTCCGCCGCCGCCTCGGCCACCGCCAATGCCTGATCGGCCGTCACCAGCGAAATCACCAATGCCACGCCGGAAAGCGCATCTTCCAGAAAGCGCGCGCCCAACACATGGGCATCCGCATAGCTGGCGATCATCGCGTCGCGCGCCGCCGCATCTTCGGTCTTGCTATCGAATATATGCGCCCGCGCGGCCCAGCCCCCTGCCAATGCAAAGGTCGAACCCGCCTCGCCAAATCCGATCAGACCGACTTCCTGCTCCATGCGCCAAGGGATGGCCCATACCTATCGGCCTCGCCAATCGAATCCCCGGCATCCTCATAAGTTTTTACGAACTTATGCCTTCAACTTCCTGATCGATCGCCGCCATGAAACAGTGTTGCAAACGGGTCGGCCGCCAGTCCGTTCTGGTGGTCAGCCCGATCATGCGGCTGATCGCGCCGGGCGCGGGACCGATGTCGATCACCATCCCGGCGTTCAGCTCCAGCGCCAGTTGATCGACCGACAGCATCGTCAGATAATCGCCGTTCACCAGCAGCTCGCGGATCGTCATCACCGATCCGCATTCGATCGGCACGGCAGGCAATTCGCCGCCCAGCGTCTCCACCATCTCCCGCCACAACTGCCGCAACGGCGTCCCTTCCGGCGGCAATATCCATGGGAAACGCCGCAGAGCATCCGCGTCCCATCCTCCGGCCAGCGGATGCCCGGCCCGCGCCATGATCGTCGGCCGATCCTCGAACAGCGGCTTTTGCACAAGGTCCTGCCCGACCGACGCATCACGCAGCGCGCCGATCATCATGTCCACCTCGCCGTCGCGCAGCGGGCCGACCAGTTCGGCATGTGATCCTTCATGGACGCTGATATGCACCTGCGGGAACTCGCGCCGAAACCGGCTGATCACGCGGGGCAGCAGCCTTGCGCGCGACAGCGGCATTGCGCCCACCACGACCTTGCCCGAGGCGAAGGTCGAGCTCACCGAGCCG
>CAMPIM010000078.1 GCA_946886365.1 uncultured Novosphingobium sp. | reverse complement strand
CCGATGGTCTGCGATCCATGGACATGCTGGGTAACTCCCATGCCGTAGATGCCGATGACCTTCTCCGCATCGCAATAGATGTCGGCCGCCGCCTCCAGATCCGCGCGGGACAGGCCTGACTCCTGCTCGATCTCTTCCCAGCTGGTGCCGCTGGCGCAGGCGACGAACTCGTCGAAGCCATGACAATGCTGCTCGATAAAGGCTGTGTCGATCAGGTGGCGCTTGTCGCGCGCGAACAGCTCGGCATCGCGCGCGAGAACGTGCTTGCACAGGCCCATGATGGCGGCAATGTCCCCGCCGGGACGAACCTGGAAATACAATTCGGAAATCTGCGTCCGCTTGCCGGTCAGCATTTGCGTCGGGCTCTGCGGATTGATGAAGCTGATGAGTCCCTCTTCCCGGACCGGGTTGAAGGTGACGATGCGGCAGCCGCGCTTCACCGCCTCCTGGAGCGGATGGAGGAAGCGGGGGCTGTTGGAGCCGGTATTCTGGCCGAAAAAGAAAATGGCATCGCATTTTTCAAAATCGCTCAGTACGCAAGTCCCGACCGGCGAACCCGTCACCTTCTTGAGGCCGACAGAAGTGGTTTCGTGGCACATGTTGGAACTGTCGGGCAGATTATTGTGCCCATAGAGACGGGCGAACAGGGCATAGAGATAGGCGGTCTCCAGGCTAGCCCTGCCCGATGTGTAGAAGACGGTCGATTTGGGATAGAGCGCGCGCAGCTCAGCGCCGATCTCGCGGAATGCTTCCTCCCAGCTGACCGGACGATAGCGGTCGCTCACCGGATCGTAGCGCATAGGATGAGTCAGTCGGCCCTGCTGCTCAAGATCATGATCGCGCCATTCCTTGAGTTCCGATACGCTGTGCTTTTCGAAGAAGTCCGGCGTGCATCGGCGGCTCGTCAACTCCCACAAGGTCGCCTTCGCACCATTCTCGCAAAATTCGAAGGCATGTGGATGGGCAGGCTTCGTCCAGGCGCAGGATACGCACATGAAACCGCCCGGCTTGTTCTGCCGCCGCAATGTTTCAAGAACTGCCGGAGAGTCCAGTTCCTTGCCGAAGATGCGCGTGATGCCCTTGAGAGAGCCCCAGCCACCTGCCGGTCCATCATAATGCACCGTGTCATCTTCGGGCTTGCTCATGATGCACTCTCCTGATGATTAAGCCGGGACCGCGATCGCCTGCTGGCGCAGCAGACAATGCCCGTGGCTTCAGAAATATCCCGGCAACAATTCACCCGCCCATCCATCCGCGCGTCAGATAGTCCCACGCCGACAGCGTCATCATCATGATCAGCCAGATGCCTGCCGCCAGCATGGCCAACCGGGCGATCGCGCCTTCCTTGCGCATCTCCATAAAGAACCAGAGGATGAGTGCCGCCTTGGCTAAGGCGATGACGTAACTGATCCAGGGCTTGGCGGCCCCAAGCGGCAGGTGCGCGGCGATCACGGTCGTGGAGAGCAGCAGCAGCAGCGCCGCCCAGACGAGCGCGAGCCGGATGAACGGCGTCCTCACGAAACCCGCGGCAGATACAGGGTGGGATAGAGAAAGACCCAGATGATATCGACAAGGTGCCAGTAGAGCGCGACATTGCCGATCAGCACGGCGTTTCGGTCCTTCCGCGCGGCGCGACGGAACGCCGCAAGCCCGAGCAGCGTGATCCCGCCGATGACATGTAGCGCGTGCAGGCCCGTGCTCACGAAATAGAAGTTCATGAACAGCTGCTGCGTCCGGCTTTCGAAATGTGCATTGGTAAGGCCCGGAACCAGCCCTTCGCGATATTCACCAAAATATTCGTAGCCCTTGATCCCCAGGAACAGCAGCGCGAGCAGGATCGCGACGGCCAATGCCAGCCCCGTCAGCCGCGCTCCGCCGCTTCGCGCCGCCTCGACCGCGACAGCGACCATCAGGCTGGAGGTCAGAAGAACCCCCGTGTTGGCGGTGCCGAGCCAGACCTTCAGATGCGCGGAAGAGGCGACATAGTCCGCCGGGTGGAGGAGCCGCAGCGCCATGGCGGCCGCAAACAACCCGCCAAACAGCATCGCTTCGCTCGCGAGAAAGATGATCATGCCCAGCCGGTCGGCCTCTCGCTGGCGCGCCATCTCGTAAAAGGGTTCGTGCAGGGCGCGCTGGTCAGGCATTGGCGCGGCTCGCGGGATGTTCGAGCGGATAGTCGTATGGGCCGCGCACGACCACCGGCTGCTGCGTGAAATTATGCTTGGGTGGTGGCGAAGACGTCGTCCACTCCAGCCCCGTTGCGCCCCAGGGATTGGCGGGCGCGCGCGATCCGCGTCTCAGCGACCAGAGCAGGTAGAAGGCCGGCATCGCATAACCCACCGCCAGCAGCGCCGCGCCCGCCGAGGAAAATACCTGAAGCAGCTGAAACTCGGGCGGATAGACATGATAGCGGCGCGGCATTCCTTCATAACCCAGCATGAACTGCGGGAAGAAGGTGAGGTTGAAGCCGACCAGGATGACGATCGCGGCGATGCGCGCCAGCGTCTCATTATACAGGCGCCCGGTGATCTTGGGCCACCAATAATGGAGCGCGCCGAAAAAGGCCGTCAATGTGCCGCCGACCATGATGTAGTGGAAATGGGCGACAACGAAATAGGTGTCGTGGACATGCACGTCGATCGCCAGCATCGCCAGCATGAGGCCCGTTAGCCCGCCCGCGACGAACAGGCCGATGAAGCCCATCGCAAAGAGCAGCGGCGCGTCGATCATGATGTCGCCCTTGTAGAGGGTCGCGGTCCAGTTATAGACCTTGATCGCGGACGGCACGGCGACGGCAATCGACAGGAAGGAAAAGACCGCGCTCGCGTAGAGGGACTGGCCCGACACGAACATGTGATGGCCCCACACCAGAAAGCCGATCACGGCGATGGCGATGGAGGCGATGGCTACGAACCAATAGCCGAAAATGCGCTTATGCGCCGCCGATGTGATTAGTTCGCTGATGACGCCCATCGCGGGCAGCACCATGATGTAGACGGCGGGGTGGCTGTAGAACCAGAAGAGATGCTGGAACAGCAGCGGATCGCCGCCCAGCGCCGGATCGAACACGCCGATGCCGAACAGCCGCTCTGCCGCGACCAGCAGCAGCGTGATCGCCAGCACCGGCGTTGCCAGCACGAAGATGATCGACACCGCATAATGCGACCATATGAACAGCGGCAGGCGGCTCCACGTCATGCCGGGCGCGCGCAGCTTGTGGATCGTGACGATGAAGTTGATGCCGGTGAGGATCGTCGAAAAGCCGCTGATGAACACGGCGATGACCGTCGCGACCACCATGCCGTTGGCGTACATTGTCGACAGCGGCGTGTAGAAGGTCCAGCCCGTGTCCACGCCCCCGCCCAGCACGACGGCCAGCGTGATGAACCCGGCGATGATGTAGATATACCAGCTGAGCAAGTTCAGGCGCGGAAAAGCCAGGTCCCGCGCGCCGATCATCAGCGGGATGATGAAATTGCCGATGGTGTTGGGAATGGACGGGATCAGGAAGAACCAAACCATGATGATGCCGTGCAGCGAAAAGGCGCGGTTGTACCCCTCGTTCGTCAAAAGATCGCCCGCTGGCGTCAGCAGGTCGAGCCGGATCAGCGCCGCCGCGATGCCGCCGATCAGGAAGAAGAAGGTGATCGACACGAGATAGAGGATGGCGATGCGCTTGTGGTCGGTCGTGAAGAACCAGGATCGCAAACTGTGCCCGGCGCGCAGATAGCTGACATCCTCCACTTCCTCGTCGGACTTGTCGATGTCGAGCGCGGCGTCACTCATCTGGATCCTCCTGCCGGCTGCCCGGCTTTCCCGCGCCGATGTCTTTCAGATAAGCTACCAGCGCGTTCACCTGCTCAGGCTGCAACACATTGCCATAGGTCGGCATGATCGGCCTGTATCCGCCCGCTACGTCCTTGTTTGGCAGCATGATGGAATCGTGCAGATATTGCTCGTCCGCGATCAGGCTGCGCCCATCTGCCAGGCCGACCGCACGTCCGTAAAGCCCCTCCAGCGGCGGCGCGTGAACGGCAGATGCCGCACCGTGGCAGCCGCTGCATCCGGCAGAACGGAACAACCGCGCGCCTGTGGCAGCCAGCGTTTCGTCCTCGCCACCGTCGCGGTTGCGCGCCAGCCAGTCGACATAATCCTGTGTCCGCATGACGATCAGCCGCCCACCCATGACACTATGGTCGGTGCCGCAAAACTCGGCGCAGCGCAGCGCATAGGTGCCGGGCTTGTCGGCGGTGAACCACATGGTCGTGTAGCGGCCGGGGAGCACATCCTGCTTGATGCGCAGAGCCGGGACATAGAGGCTGTGGATCACATCCTGCGAGATCATGACCAGTTTGACCGGCCGGTCCACGGGCACATGCAGGTCGTTGATCTCCCGCGCGCCTCCTCCATGCTGATATTTCCACATCCATTGCTTGGCGACGACATTGATCGTCATCGCCCCCGCTGGCGGTCTCCGAAGGTCGAAGAATAGTGCGGTCGCCCAGACGAAGAAGCCCAGCGTAAGGATGAACGGGATGATCGCCCAGCTCGCTTCCAGCCAGACATTGCCGCTGGACGCGTGTTCGCGATTGACGTCCCGGCCGGTGCGGTATCGGATCGCGAAGAAAGCCATCAGCACGAATACCGGCAGGGCCAGCAGCCAGACCATCACCCCGAAGGAGCCGATCAGCAGGTCGACCTTTCCGGCATGCTCGGACGCCTGCACCGGCCAGAGGAAGAAGCGGTGACTCATGCCGTCCGCTTCCTGAGCCGAAATATCAGCAGACCGATCCCGGCGACGGTGATGCCGCCGGCAAGGCGCAATATCTTTTCGATGGCCGGGGTATAGCGGCCCGTCGCGGGATCATAATGATAGCAGAGCAGGAGCAGCGCCTCGCCAAAGGAGGCCGACCGTTCCGACCGGGCGGTGCGCAATGCACGCTCCAGGTCAGCCGGACGCGGCGTCAAGCCGTATAGCCAGCCTGTCAGCCGACCGCCCGGCGAGATCACCGCGCTCGCCGCTACATGGGCGTATTGGCCGATGCGGTCATCCCACGCATAACGATAGCCGACGGCGTCAGTGACGCTGCGGATCGCCTCGCGCTCGCCGGTGAGGGCGTGGACGCCCGCGCGCTGCCCGATCCGGGCGAGATCGTCGCGCGCGGCCTGCGGCCCCTCGCGCGGGTCGATGCCAAAGGCGACGAGCGTGAAGTCGCGGCCAGGACGCAGCGGCTGCGCGCCGATAGCCTGCGCCACGCCGGCCAGCGTCGCGCCGCATATATTGGGACAATGATGCAGCACCGGCACCAGCAGCAAGGGCTTGCCTGCCGCCAGCGCGCGCAGGCTGGTATGGCGGCCCTGCGCATCGAGGAACGGTGCATCGACGGGCACGCGTGCGCCCGGACGCTCCTCGATCCGAGCTTCGCCAAAGGGGTCAAAGCCGCTCTGCGCGAAGGATGGACCGATGGTCAGCAGCGCCAGGCAAAAGATAAGGAGGCGCAGGATCATTGAGCGGCCTCCCGATGCGCTTGCGCGACCGTTTCCGGCGACGGAGCGGGTTCCACCTCTTTCCAGCCCCGCTCGATGAGGCTGCGCCGGGCGCGAGTAAGGGCGGCGTCCTTCAGGTGCCTTCCCATCGCCGCATCATAACGGCGGCGAACAGACTGGGGCTCGGCAAGCAGATGAGGCAGCGGCGGGGATATGGCCATGACGGGCGCAAGGTCGCGCGGCTGGTCGTCCTGCGTCCTGAGCCAGCTCAACGTGCCCGCTGCGAAGGCAAGCCCAACCAGCATCAGCCCGAGGAAGCTGGCGATGCCCAACACAACCTTGCTGGGCGAGGCGTCGCGCGGTTCATAGCCGCGCTCGCGCTGCCGATCCGACGGGTGGTCGCCGCGCTGTACCTTGGTCTCGACATGGAGCGGACGCGTCATGGCCGCGCCTCCCGCGACAGCCGCTCCCTTATGCGATGCCGCAGCGCCATCGGCAGCAGCGCCGCCGCAATCAGGCCAAGGCCCGCCGTGCTGGTGCAAAAGGCCAGCGCCGCCAGCCCTCCCCTCCCCGGCAGGGCCACCCAGGCGAGTTGCAGGAGCGCTGACATCAGCACGGCGAGCGACAGCGGCATGAGCCAGCCCGCACTTTCCCGCGCCCTGGCGAAGAGCAGCGCCAGCAACGGCAGGCCGCCCAAAAGGCCAAAGCTCCATGCGACCACCTCCCATTCCGGGCTCCAGCGCCGGGCGTACCATTCCACATCAGGCGCAAGATTGCTCGACCAGATGACGAAGAAGGGCAGGAACAGGAAATAGGCCGACAGCAGCAGGAGCGTGAGCAGCAACGCGCCCAGCACGCCAATTCGCCTTGGCACGCGCCCGCTAGCCAGTCGCAGGAAAAGGAGCGCACAAAAAGCGATCGTCACCTCCCGCTGAAGAAATTCGAGTCCGAAGGCGGAAGACGCAAAGTCCGGGTCCAGCGACATCAGCCAGTCGACCGCGACAAGCGATGTCAGGATCGGCATCAGCACGACGCCCAGGCCCGCCGTGACGGTCTGGCGCTGCCGTCTCTGCATCCGATGACCGAGAGCCCATTGCGCGCCAAATCGCAGCACTGTGCGCAGCACGAACGGCAGGGGACTGAGCCAGAACAACTGAAAAGGATGGAGCGAGCGGTCTCCCGCCCACGGATAGATTGCTGCCATGCCGATCAGCACCGGCAGCATCACAAGGGCGGCCAATGGGGTCAGCAACGTCGCGGCCTCGGTGCTCAGGCGCAGTTCCTCCCCCCATATGCCGGGGATGAGGCGCATCATCATCATGAGCAGTAGGGCGCCCGACGGCACCGCTCCGAACGCCACCGCTCCGCCCAGCCAGCCGGTCAGCACGGCACGGGGCGACCAGAGCGAGCCCACAAGCACAGCGCCGCAGATGAGCGCGCCCGCCATTATCATCAGCCGCTCGCGGGGCAGCATGCTAGCGGGCACGTGTGGCCTCCTGCTCCGCATCGCGGAACGGTTGGGCCGCCTGAAGCACGCGAATATGCGCAGCAATGGCCCAACGATCGGCGGGCGGCACCCGGTCGGCATAGCTGTACATGACGCCATAGCCGTTGGTGATGACATCATAGAAATGCGATGCGGGCGCGCCGCGCAGCCGGGGCGACAAATAGCTTGGCGGATGCGGAAAGCCGCGCATCGTGACATATCCGTCGCCTCGCCCATCCTGCCCATGGCAGATGGCGCAATAAATGCCGTAGCGTTCCTCTCCCCGCTTGAGCAGCGCGGGCGTGATGGCGGCGGGGCGCCGGGCAGCTGCGGCGCGCAGCGGTGCATCACGGGCGACCGTGCCATCCGGCGGCGCCTGCATCACCTTACCGTCCGGGAACAGGCTGCTATCCTCATAAGCATCGTCGCGCGGTTGCTGCACCATGTCGTTGCAGGCGGCGAGCAGCAGGACGCAGGGCAAGACGCGGATCATGATCGTGCCCTCTCACGCACGTCGATGATCGCGTCCGGCCCCAGTGCGGCGAGCGCCTTGCCCGCCTCGTCACGGTCGAACGGCTCCTCCGCAAGGATCGCCAGATAGAAGCGGTCATCGGCGGAAAGGTCAAAGCCATCGGCATCGAAGATCGGATGATGCAAGCGCGGCAGGCGGTTGGCGATGAACATTGTGGCAAGGCAGGCGAGGACAGCGCCCAGCACCATCAACTCGAAGGTGATCATCATGAAAGCGGGCAGCGCGACGAGCGGCCTGCCGCCGATGCGCAGCGGATAGTCGAGGTTGGTGCCGACCTGCATAAAGAACCCTGCCGCTGCTCCGACGATACCGCCGATCAGCATGGCCGCAGGAACACGCCGATCCCGGAAATGGAGCGCATCCTCCAGCCCCTTCACCGGAAAGGGCGTGAAGGCGTCCACCTGGCAAAAGCCCTGCGCGCGTATCGCACGGACAGCCTCCACCAGCCGCTCGGGCGTATCGAACGCGGCAAGCACCGCAAAAAGGCGCTGGCTTTCAACCATCCGCCGCCTGCTCGCGCACCTCGAAGGCGGAAATGACAGGCAGGAAGCGTACGAACAGCAGGAACAGCGTCAGAAACAAGCCGATCGTGCCCGCGAACAGGCTCCAGTCCCAGAAGGTCGGATGGAAATAGCCGGTCGAGCTTTCCAGCCAATCACGATAGAGCGAGCTGACCAACAGCATATAGCGTTCCATCCACATGCCGACCGTGGCGCTTGAGCCTATCAAGAACAGGGCAAGAGGCTGCACCCGCCAGCGCCGCCACCAGAGCAGTTGCAAGGGCAGGAAGTTGAAGAGGATCGCGCCCCAATAGCTCCAGGCATAGGGACCGCCGAAGCGGTCGAACAGCGTCTCGGCTTCCTTGCCTCCGGCATAGGCGGCGGTGAACATCTCGGCGGCATAGCCATAGGCCGTCATCATGCCGGTCGCCAGCAGCAGGCACCCCAGCATGTTGAGGTGGCGCGGCGTAACCAGCGTATGAAGCCCCAGCATCCAGCGCAGCCACACCGTCAGCATCGAGACCACGGCAAAGCCCGAAAAGGCCGCGCCGAGAACAAAATAGGGCGGAAACACTGTGGACACCCAGCCCGGCACTGGCCCGGCGGCGAGCAGCAGCGATATTTCCGAGTGAACGGAGACGACCAGCGGCACGGCAATGGCGGCAGTCAGGCGATAGGCCTGTTGCCAGCGCGCCCAATGCGTTGCCTGGCCCCGCCAGCCGAGCGCCCCCAGGCCGAAAAAGATCTTCCATCGCATCTTCCGCGCTCGGTCCCGCGCCGCCGCCAGATCGGGGATGATGCCGATATACCAGAACAGCACCGAGACGATCAGGTAGGTGAGGACCGCGAAGAAATCCCAGGTCAATGGGCTCTTGAACTGCGGCCAGACATTCATCGTGTTGAAATAGGGCGCCATCCAGTAGAAGAGCCACGGCCGCCCAAGATGCAGAATCGGATAAAGCCCGGCGCAGGTGACCGCGAACAGCGTCATCGCTTCGGCAAAGCGGTTCAAGGAATTGCGCCAGTCCTGTCCCATGAGCAGCAGCATCGCGGAAATCAACGTTCCGGCATGTCCAATGCCCAGCCACCAGATGTAATTGGCGATGGGAAAGCCCCAGCCGACCGGAATATTGTTGCCCCAGATGCCGGGGCCATGACCGAACAGCCAGACGACGGAAATCAGGAACATCGCCAGGAGCGCCAGCGCGAAGCCGAAACATATCCACCACGCGCGCGGCGCGGGAAAGCGCGGGGGCAGGCGCAGGACGCGATCGGCAGCCTTGAGGTCCGGGCTCACACCTTGCTCTCCCCGCGTCTGATCCGCGCCTGATAGGTGGTGCGCGGCCGGGTGTTGGTTTCGGGCAGCAGGTCATAGTCGCGCCCGCTCGCCTTGCGGCGGCTGACCTGGCTGGTGCCGTCTGATATGTCGCCAAAGACGATGGCCTGCGTCGGGCAAGCTGCCTGGCAGGCGGTCATCACCTCGCCATCGCGGATCGCGCGATCCTCCTTCTTGGCGTCGATCCGGGCGGCGCTGATACGCTGGATGCAATAGGTGCATTTTTCCATGACGCCGCGCCCGCGGACGGAGACCTCGGGATTGCGGGCGGCGCGCAGTTCGGGCGGATCCTTCGCGGTCAGGTCGAACCAGTTGAAGCGCCGCACCTTGTAGGGACAATAGGCTGAACAGGTGCGCGTGCCTATGCAGCGATTATAGACTTGCAGGTTAAGTCCGTCGGGGCTGTGTACGGCAGCGTTGACCGGGCATCCCATCTCACAAGGCGCGTCCTCGCAATGCATGCAGGGCACGGGCTGGAACGCATGCTGCGGATCGTCGGGCGACCCCTCATGATAGCGGTCGATGCGGAGCCAGTGCATCTCGCGGCCCTTCGACACCTGATCCTTGCCGACCATCGGGATGTTGTTTTCCGCCACGCAGGCGACCACGCAGGCATTGCAGCCGATGCAGAGATCAAGGTCGATCGCCATGCCCCAGGCCGGGCTGGAGCGCTGGGGCGGGTAGAAATTCGCTGGTGGCGGCTCGGGGGGCAAGGCGTCAGCAAGCGTATCGACGAAGCGGATGAACTCGTCCCCCTTCATCGCGAAATGATGCTGGGTGGTGGCGATTTTTTCGCTGCCGTCCATCCTTTCGAGGCGCACCTCGCCGCTTGCTCCAAGCAGCGGATAGGCGTCGAAGCCTACATCGTTCGCCACCGGCCCGCCGCTCTGTCGCCCGTGGCCGAGATGGACGAGCAGGGTGCGTCTTTCCTGCCCCGGCAAAATCCACACCGGCCCGGTGACGTTTCGGTCCCCTACCCACAGGCGCGCCCGGTCGCCCGAAGCCAGGCCCTGCTCCCGCGCCAGAGCGGGGCTGATGTGGATGGCGTTGCCCCAGGTGATCTTCGTCAGCGGCTTGGGCAGTTCCTGAAGCCAGGGGTTGCTGGCGAAGCGACCGTCCCAGATGGTGGGGTCGGCGCGGATGAGCAGGGAAAGCCGGGCGCTGGGCCTGTTTCCGTCAGGAACAGGCCCAGGAACAGGAGCGGCCTGCGGCGACGCGGCGGCGGGGTGGCTGTTCGGGATGGTCCCGCTGACCAGCGCCTTTGACCATGCATCATCGTCCAGCGTGTCGCGCCAGCTCTCCCGTATTATCTCCCGGTCCGGGCGGTTGCCTCCCATCAGCCCTTCCAGCAACGCATGGCGGGAACGGACCTCGAGCCAAGGTCGCACCAGCGGCTGCACCAGCACGGCAGACCCATCAGCGACGCGCCCGTCGCTCCAGCTTTCGAGCAGGTGCGGCATGGGCAGGTGCCAATGAGCGATCGCCGCGCTTTCATCGGCATGCAGCCCCGCATGGATGCGCAGCGGCACACGCGCTAATAGCGGCTTGAGGTCGGGGGCTGTGTGCACCGGGTTGGCGTCGAGCAGGAAGAGAGTGTCGACTTCGCCCGCCTGCAGGGATCGGGCGAGGGCTGCCATGTCCAACGGTTGCGGCCCGGGTGCTTTCACGAAATGGCTCCGCGTCGCTGTGCCGTTGCCCAGATGCGCGTCGATGGAGCGGGCCAGCGCGTGGAGTAAGGGCGGATGCTCTGGCCCCACCACGACAAGTCCCCGCCCCGCATTGCTGCGAAGCGCAGCGGCCGCTTCGAGCACCCACGCCCGTTCGGGCGAGGAAAGCCCCTGCCGCGCCGCGGTTCCGATGCCCAACTCTGCCGCGACAGCCGACAGCAGCGACTCCATGCGTTCTCCGCTCGCAACCAGCCGGCGGGTCGCCGTAACGCCGGTGATCGTCGGGCTGGGTTCCGCAACCAATAGGCGCGCGTCGCCTTCGCCTGACTGAAAAGCGCGCCGCCGTGCACCCCAGCCGATCGCCTGCCAGGTCTGAAGCGGCCCCGGTCCCAGCAGATCGGCGTCGAAGCTGACGATGGCATGCGCCCGATCCAGGCGCAGCCTTTCTCCCGTAACGGTCGGGTCGCCGACCGGCGCATGCACATGCCAGCGCGCCTCGGGCCAGCGTCCCAGCAGCGCGCCGATCTGGCGGCGCAACGTCGGGGAGCCGACCGGGCCGGTCACGAGGTGGAAGCCCGCTCCGCCCTGCCCGTCCAACCGCCGGCGCAATCCGGCAAGCGCGGCGTCGTAGCGCGCCCAGCTTGTCGGCTGCCCCCTATATTGGGGCGCTGCCGAGCGAGCGGGATCATAAAGATCCAGCAATGCGGCCTGGACGAAGGGATCGGAAGCGCCACGGCTGGCGGGATGATCGCCATTCCCCTCCAGTTTGATGGGACGGCCCTCGCGCGTCTTGCCAATCACCGGCTGCGCGACGCCGTCCATCTCCACCGCCGTGGCATAATAGCGGGCTATACCGGGCTCCTCGCCCTCGGGCTGCTCGACAAAGGGCAGCGCCTCCTCGTCCGGTGCGCGCTCGCAGCCGTCTAGACCGGCAAGCGCAATCGCACCGCCGAGACATTTCAATATGTCGCGCCGTCGCCAGTCACGTGAACCCTGCGCCAGCGCGGGAAAGGCCGCACCGATCTTTTCGCGAAAGCCAGGCTGGTCCACCAGTTCGTCGAGCGCGCGCCAGAAGCGCTTGCCTGTCAGCGACCGCAGCGCCGCCATGTCGGTGTCCCTGCTCATCGGTGGCATATCTCGCAATTGTCGAGCATCTTGGGGTCAATGCGATGCACGCGCATCATCCGCTCGCCATAGGCGCGCTTGCGCTCCTCGCTCCAGCCGAGCGGCTCCATCCGCGTCACCAGTTCGGGCGGACGCAGATGCGGCGCGGGATCGCGGTGGCAATCGAGGCAGAATTGCATCTGGAAGGGCTTGGCCCGCCCGGTAAGAGGCATTCGGTCGACGCGCCCATGGCATTCGACGCAGGCAACGCCCCGGTCGATATGAATGCTATGGTCGAACTGGACATAATCGGACAGTTGCGCCACCCGCTGCCAGTGAATGGGCTTGCCGGTGAGCAGACTTTTCCGAACGGGCTCCAGCACCCCCGCACCGGTCCACAATTGCGAATGGCAGGTCATGCAGGTGTGCGTGGGGGGCAGTCCGGCGCGCTGGCTCACCTCCACGCTCGTATGACAGTAGCGGCAGTCGATCCCGTCGTCCGCCACATGATGCTTGTGACTGAAAGGAACTGGCTGGTCCTGCACCCATCCAACCTGCGAATGATAAGAAGACTTCGCATAATCCCAGCCCCCAAGCGCCAAGCCGAACACCGCTATCGCCAAGGCCGCAAGACCAAGGCGTAGCCATGTATCGGCGGCTGGCGGAAAGATTTGCGCGTTCGCCCCCTCTGTTTCCGGAATGTTTCTGAGAGAATGCGAAGCGGAAGCTTCTGTTCCTTTCGCGTGGGCTTGCGTTTAGGAATTGCGCTGATCGGCCGGTAATAGCCAAGGATCGAACCTGCCGCCCAACGGTTCAAGACCAATCATGCCCGTTTCCATCAATCCCGAATGGCAGCAGATGGCGATGTACGCGGTGGTCGGGGCAATCCTACTGATCCTGCAGTTCAACATTCCGTATGTTGGCCGGCTGCTGCGGCCTCTCTTTTCGTTCGCGCTGCTCGCTTTCTGCCCTTTCCTGCTGATTCAGCAGGCACCCTTCGATCCTCGTCTCGCCCAGATCACCTCGCGGCTCGGCATCGATGGCCAGCAGGTGAGAGGGCAAGAGGTTCATGTGCGCATTTCGGCCGATGGGCATTTCTGGGCGCGGGCGGAGATCAACGGGGTCGAGCGAAGGCTGTTGATTGATAGCGGCGCGACCGTCACCACCATTTCAGAAGAGACGGCCCGGCTCGCCTCCGTCAAAAGGGGCAGCGGCTTGGTACCCATCGTCATGCGAACCGCGAACGGTATTGTTCCGGCCCAAACCGGCACTACCGAGCAGATCGTGCTTGGCGGCATCGAAGCACATGGGCTGAAGGTCGCCATTTCTCCCGCGATCGGCAATATTGACGTGCTGGGGATGAATTTCCTTTCCCAGCTCGCGTCCTGGCGGGTGGAAGGCCGGACCATGATCTTGGTCCCGCGCAAGGCCAGCTGAAATCGCTGCTGTCATTCATGCAAGCCGGCGCGCATGCCGGAAGCGGGCATAGCGGTTGAGCAGATCATTGATCAGCTGGTCGGCAGTATAGCCTGTAACGTCGTGCGGCTGGTCCGCTTGCGAGCTTTGGGCCATCGCGCGATAATGGCGGTGGTCATCACTCTCGCGCCGCCGCGTCTCTGCGAAGGCGAAGCTAGCCGCGCGAAAGGCGCGGGCGCGCACAGTGTAGCGGAACTCGCCACGCTCCCCATGGGGAACGCGCAGCTCGACATGGTTTCCGTCCTGCGTCACGTCAGGCGCAAGGCCGCTATCACGCATTTGAGAGGCTACAGCCTCGAGCGCGGGGCGCGCGGTGTCCGTCAGGAACCCGGCAATCTCCCCCTTTTCATGATAGCGCGTGATACTGGCAAGGCGCTGCTGCCAGCCCAGTCCTTCCGCCGCCGCCGGCGCGGCATGCGCATCGGCAGACAATCGATTGCAGACCCTTCGCTCTCCATCTGCAGCGCGCGCAGCAGACCGAAGCAGATGACGATCATGATCACTGCGAAGGGCAGCGCGCTGGCGATGGCGGCAGTCTGCAGCGCCTCCAGGCCGCCGGCGACGAGAAGAACCGCAGCCACGACTCCCGCGCTAACCGCCCAGAAGATCCGCTGCCAGACCGGAGGATTATCCTCCGCGCCCGAGGTGATCATGTCGATCACTAACGCCCCGGAATCGGCCGAGGCCACAAAGAAGGTGATGACGAGCAGTGTCGCCAGCCCCGAAGCGATGGAGGAGAAGGGGAGATGCTCCAAAGTCTCGAACAGGGCGACGGGCATGTTGTTGACCGACGTGGTGGCGATGTCCGCAACGCCGCGCAGGTCCATGTCGATGGCGGTGTTGCCGAAAACCGTCATCCACAAAAAGGTGAACAGGGATGGCACCAGCAGCACGCCCGTCACAAATTCACGGATCATGCGCCCGCGCGAGATGCGCGCGATGAACATGCCAACAAATGGCGACCAGGAAATCCACCAGCCCCAGTAGAAAAGCGTCCGGTTTCCAAATCATTCATCGGGCTCATAGGCGTACATGCGGAAGGTGCGCTGCACGAGATTACCCAGATAGGCGCCGACATTCTGGACATAAGCCTGGAGCAGGAACACCGTGGAGCCAGCCAGCAGCACGAAGGTAAGCAGCGCGATCGCGAGGATGATGTTGAGTTCCGACAATCGTTTGACGCCCTTGTCCAGCCCCATTGCGGCGGAGAGGGTTGCCATGCCGGTGATCGCCGCAATCAGGATGATCTGAACCATCGGCCCAGTGGGCAGGCCGAAAAGATGGCTGAACCCGGCGTTCACCTGAAGCACGCCGAAGCCGAGCGAGGTCGCCACCCCGAACATGGTTCCCAACACGGCAAATATATCAATCGCATGCCCGATAGGCCCATGAATGCGTTGGCCGATGAGGGGGAAGAGCGCCGAACGAATGGTGAGCGGCAGCCCCCGTCGGAACGCGAAATAGGCAAGCGCAAGCCCCACCACGATATAGATCGCCCAGGCGTGAAGGCCCCAGTGGAAAAAGGTGAGGACCATCGCCTGGCGGGCGGATTCTATCGTTCTCCCGTCACCGACCGGGGGCCGCGCATAATGCTGCATCGGCTCGGCCACCCCGAAGAAGAGGAGCCCGATCCCCATTCCCGCGCTGAACAGCATCGCGAACCAGGAGATATAGCTATATTCAGGCTCGCTTTCATCCGGGCCAAGCTTCACGTCGCCATATCGGCTGAACATGAGGAAAAGGACGAACAAGAGGAAGCCGACTACCGAAACGACATAGAACCAGCCCATATCGACCGTGATCGTCGCCTGCACGGCGGCGAACAGGCGCGACGCCTGCTCACTAAAAATCGCGCCGAAAAGTACGAAGATCACGATCAGTCCGGCCGAGATAAAGAAGACCGGCGGATTGACTTTCATCCATGATCCGGTGCGACTTTTCGAAACATCGGCGAGGGCAGGATCGTTCATGATGGGTGCGATCTCCTACGGATCGTTGCGAGATGATAACGGAACGAGGAACAGTCTCGGTGGTTGCTTCTTCTCCTCCCAAAAGTGAACGACTGGCGCACGGAGAGCCATTCGCCGGAATAGAGGAGCATTCATGGCCGATTTCGACCTGCTGGACTTCGGCATGTTGCTCGTCATCGCCTGTTTGGTGGCGATGCTCTCGCGGCGGATCGGACTACCCTACACAGCTGGGCTCGTACTCGCAGGGATCAGCCTTGCCCTACTCCCGTTCGGGCTCAAACTGCCGCTGTCCCGCGACCTCATTTTCAACATCTTCCTGCCCCCGCTGATCTTCGAGGCAGCCTTGCAGATGCCGTGGGGCCGATTTCGCCAGCAGCTGCCGCTGACCGTCACGCTCGCTTTTCTGGGCGTCGCCGTTTCGGCCGCCGTCGTTGCGGGAGGGCTCCACTGGATGCTCGGCTGGAGTTGGCTGGGCGCGGCATTCATCGGTGTTCTGATCGCTGCGACCGATCCGGTTTCCGTGATCGCCGCATTCAAGGAGATGAAGGCGCAGCCACGTCTGGGCATGGTCGTCGAATCCGAAAGTCTGCTCAATGACGGGGTCGCCGCCGTCGGATTTGCGATCCTGATCGGATTGGCCGGGGGCGAGGCCTTCGCACCGGCATCGGTGCTGGCATCGCTGCTCTGGACGGTGATCGCCGGGACGGCGGTGGGCTGCATCATCGCCTTCGCAGTGCTAAAGGTTGCCGGACGCACCAGCGATCATCTGGTGGAAATCACGCTGACCACAGTGATCGCCTGGGGCAGCTTCCTCCTGGCCGAGCGGATCGAGGCGTCAGGCGTGTTCGCTGCCCTCGCGGCTGGCGTGATCGTCGGCAATCATGGATGGCGCGGGCCGATTTCGGAAGAAGGCAAGTCGCACGTGCTTGGTTTCTGGGAATATGCCGCCTTTCTCGCGAACTCCGTGCTGTTCCTGCTGATCGGCAGCCATGAAGCGCATCAGCCTTTGGCGCTGGTGTCTGGAGCGTTGGCGGTTGTTGTGCTGCTCACACTGCTCGGACGCGCTGTGGCGGTGTACCCGATTTCCTTTCTGTTCTGCCAATCCGCGCTCCGGCTTCCAGCCACCTACCAGCATGTGCTCGTCTGGGGCGGACTGCGCGGGGCTGTGGGACTGGCGCTCGCGCTTGCGGTGCCGACCAGTGTTCCCGAACAACGCGAGATTGTCGTCCTGACCTTCGGCGTCGTCGCCTTTTCGATCTTTGTGCAGGGACTGACGATGCCCCCGCTACTGCGCCGTTGGAAACTCTCCGAAGCCGGGGAACCTGGCCCCGACAGCGGATAAAGCATTGTTGCCATTCATGGCACGACGGAGTTGCGCTTCCTTTCCCCGGTTGCAATAGCGGAGGCGGGTGTTCGCTTGAGGGGCTCAATCGAGCAGGTTCAATTGTGCTGGTCGGGCCGCCAGCACCGCTGAATCTCATGCGGAGCGCCCAATGCCCGATCAACGTCCCCATCACCGCCACGCCCACCCAAGCGCCCTGCGCCAGTTCCTGAGCAGCCAGTCCGCCGCCGGGCTGATCCTCATTGCCACGGCCTCCGTCGCGCTCGCCATCGCCAATTCGCCGATAGGTCCGGGCTATGAGGCGCTGCTGCACGCCCATCTCGGCCCCCTCTCCGTCATGCACTGGATCAATGACGGGCTGATGGCCCTCTTCTTCCTGCTCGTCGGGCTGGAGATCAAGCGAGAGATGCTGGACGGACAGCTCTCCACCTGGTCGCGCCGCCTGCTCCCCGGCATCGCGGCGCTGGGGGGCATGGCCGTGCCCGCGCTGATCTATGTCGCATTCAACATGGGACCGACCGCGCGCGGCTGGGCCATCCCCGCCGCGACCGACATCGCCTTTGCTCTCGGTGTGATCTCCCTGTTGGGAAGTCGCGTTCCCGCCTCACTGCGCATCTTCCTCGCCGCTCTCGCCATCATCGACGACCTTGGCGCGGTCATCATCATCGCCCTTTTCTACACGGCCAATCTGTCGCTCATGGACCTTGCCGGAGCCGCAGTAGTCGTTGCGCTGCTTTTCACTTTGAACCGTAAGGGGGTGCGCCGCCTCCTACCCTATCTGCTGCTTGGCACCCTGCTCTGGCTGCTTGTCCTTCGATCAGGCATCCATGCGACGCTCGCAGGTGTCATCCTTGCGCTCGCCATCCCTATGGACGCCACCCCCGCCC
>CAMPIM010000077.1 GCA_946886365.1 uncultured Novosphingobium sp. | reverse complement strand
GCTAATGACCATGCGCATTCACCCATCTCAGGCGGTGCAGCAGCGTCAGTTCCCAGTTGGAGAGGGCATGTCACGGGCCGAAGCATGGACAAAGACTGTCGCAACCGCGACTGCTTTGGTCATCGCAGGAGTCGCCCCCTCCAACGCAATCGCTCAAGAGCTTCCCAAGGTCATCACTCCACCGGAGGTCACAAACGATCCGAATGGGCTGAATCTTCTCACTGGAAAGGTCATGAGCCAGCGTCCCGGGCTTTCGATCCCGGCAGCTCCACGTTTGACCTACACCCGGGCATCAGACTTTCTGATGTACATGGAAGGTCAGCGGAATATCACATCTAAGAACGGCTACTATGCCGTACATTATGGTGGTGATCGCTCCGAGAATTTTGAATGCCAGGACGGGGTTTGCACACCCGGCAACTCGCATTCCAGCTTTGCCGCAACGGTAATCGGCCCAGGAAGCTTCACTCAAGAAAAGACAAAGGTGCACTATTCTTTTGGTGTTGAAGGCATCAATTATGATTACCAAGGAATAAAATACACGGAATATTATGCTTCATCGGTCAGCTATCCCGACGGTGAACGACTGACATTCGATTATGAAACGGTCGGATCGAGCAAGAGGGTTATCAAAGTTCAGAGTAGTACCGGATATTATCTTAAGCTCGACTATGTCGATGCCGGATCGAATTGGACAAGAGTAAAGACAGCAGCGATCTACGCCAACGCGGATCCTACAACCCCGCTTGCAAAACTGGAATATGCGAATGCCGCGGCTCAGGTCGCGGATCTTGCCGGCAGGACGTGGGTCTGCGGGCTAGATTGCGGACAATATGGATTCAGCAGTCCGTGGTTGACGAATGATACACTGACGCTTCCGGGCGAAAGCGGAGCTGCCCTTGCCTATACCGCCCATCCGACCAATGCGTTCTTGACCCAAACCGTCAGCAAAGACGGCACCGGCTGGACTTACGGCTACAGCGGCGTCGCCTCACAATACATCAACGGTGCGCTCAAATCCTACAAGTATGATTCCGTTCAGGTCACCGGCCCGGACGGATACAGCAGGACATATGGGATCCAGGTTTGGGATAAGGGCTCGGGCGCCAACCCGCGCTATGTCACTGAGTACGTCAAGAGCAGCAAGGACGAGCTTAATCGGCAGACCAATTTTACCTATGGATCGTTTGCCGTGTCGGGTCATCAGTTGACTGGTATCACCTATCCCGAAGGGAACAGCGTAAACTTTGAATATGATCTGGCCGGCAATGTCATCAAGCAGACTGACAAGGCCAAGTTGGGATCGGGATTAGCTGATCTGGTTCAGGAAGCCAGCTACGCCAATTGGCGGCCTGTTTGGTATCGCGATGCGAAGGGTAATCAGACCGACTTTGTTTTCAACGCTGCCACCGGCCTATTGGAGCGCCAGCTCGATCCGGCCGACCAGTCCGGCGTGCGCAAGAGGACCGAAATCGAATATGAAGCCCACCAGACACCTTACCCAATCTATGGACCTTTGGGAGGCATCCTCGGATATCAAACGCTCTACCGTAAGACGAAGGTTCGCGTCTGCGGGGTGATGGCGAGTGACACGGCAACCTGCGTAACCGATGAACCCTACACGACTTACGCTTACCTCGGAGATACCTACCTGCCGACCGTGGTGTCGGAGGTCAGTCCGGCCGATGGCGAAACCCGCACGACGGTAACCGCTTATGATGCAGCCGGTCGGGTGCTATCGATTGACGGTCCGCTGAGCGGAAGCGGCGACACTCAATATTTTCGTTATGACACCGCCGGTCGGAAAACTTGGGAAATTGGTGCCCTCGGCCCAAATGGCCTGCACATTGCCAAGCGCCTCACCTATCGAGACAGTGACGATAAGGTCGTCGCTGTCGAAATGGGTACGCTGACGAGTTCCAGCGACACGAATCTCGTCGTGTTCGAGCGCAGTGACACGACCTATGACACCAAGCGCAACCCGGTTCGAGAAGCTCGTTCGTCGGGCGGCACGAATTACGCCGTAACGGACCGTTCGTTCCTGGATCGGGGACTCCCCCAATGCACCACCATCCGCATGAATCTTGCCGCGCTGCCCGCCGCCGGTGGCGCCTGCGCCCTGGGAACTCAGGGCAGCGCGGGACCCGATAGAATTAGCAAGAGTGTTTACAACAATGCTGGCGAACTCCTGCAGGTACGAAAGGGGGTTGGGACGTCGGTCGAGGCGGCCGAAGCGACCTATAGCTACACAACCAATGGCAAGCGCCAATACTCAATCGACGCCAACGGAAACCGTGCGCAGTTCGTCTATGATGGCTTCGACCGGCGGCAGAAATGGGTATTTCCGTCGACTACAAAGCCGGCTGCATTCAACGATGCAACCCTGGCTACAGCCCTTTCCACTGCGGGCTCGGTCAATGCGTCTGACTATGAGCAATATGGCTATGACGCCAATGGCAACCGGACGAGCTTGAGGAAGCGCGACGGCTCGACGCTGACGTACAGCTACGACGCGCTCGACCGGATGACGATCAAGACCGTGCCGTCGAGGGGCGACCTCAGCGCGGCCCAGAGCCGCGATGTCTATTATGATTATGATGTCCAGGGTAAGATGACCAAGGCCCGCTTCGACAGCCTGTCGGGCGACGGCATCACCAATGCCTATAATGGCTTTGATGAGCTGACTTCGTCGACCATTACCATGGGGAGCCTCAGCAAGACGCTGTCCTATGCTTATAACAAGGAGGGCAAGCGGCTCGAGCTCACCCACGACGATGGGCAGAAATTCACCTATACTCGTGACGGCCTTGGCCGGCTCGCCAACCTCTATGAAGGCACCAGCCAGGTCGGAGCCGCCCAGCTGTTGCAGGCAACTTTCGACAGCCGCGGGCTGATCGATACGCTGCAGCGCTCAACCAGCGGCAATGCCTTCAACACCGACTTCACCTTCGATGCGATCGGGCGCCTCAGCGGCCTCACCAATGACGCCACCGGCACCGCCAATGACCTTACCATTGGCCAGGGCTTTAATCCGGCCAGCCAGATCGTCAGCCAGTCGCGCAGCAACGATAGCTATAGCTGGTCCGGCGCGGTCGCGCTTACCCGGGCCTACACCACTAACGGCCTCAACCAATATACCGCGGCGGGTCCGGCGAGCTTTACCTATGACGCAAACGGCAACCTCACCTCGGACGGCTCGACCAGCTATCTCTACGATATCGAGAACCGCCTGGTCAGCGCATCCGGTGGCACTACCGCCGGCCTCGTCTACGACCCGATGGGCCGGCTGTGGCAGGTGACCGGCACCACCACCGACACCCGCTTCCTCTACGACGGCGACGAGCTTGTCGCCGAATATGACTCAGCCGGCACGCTCGCCCGCCGCTACGTCCACTCCGACAATGTCGACGATCCGGTCGTCCAATATGACGGCACCGCGGTCGGAACGGCAGCGCGCACCTTTTTGATGCCCGACGAGCGCGGCTCGATCGCCGGCCTCTTCCACAACGACGGCACGCTGCGCGCCGCCAACAACTATGACGAGTACGGCATCCCCGGCGCTGCCAACCAGGGCCGCTTCCAGTACACCGGCCAGGCCTGGATCCCCGAGCTTGGCATGTACTACTACAAGGCCCGCATCTACTCGCCCACCCTTGGCCGCTTCCTGCAAACCGACCCCATCGGATACGACGACCAGATCAATCTCTACGCTTACGTCGCAAACGATCCGGTGAATTTTGGGGACCCGAATGGAACATGCAAGAATCGAGATTCCGAGGGAGAATGTTTGGTGACCAACACGATTGGCGAGCGAGGAAAAAGTGCCGCCAATGAGCTTCAAAGCAGGCTTCGCGAGCGTGACAAAGAAATTCGCCAACTGGACCCTGCGGGAGTGAACCAAGTCAAAGATAGCGATGGAAATGTCGTCGGATCATACACAAACGGTCAACTTCAACAGGCTTGGATAAACCAAGATTGGCAAATCACCGATAATCAAAACTTCGCTGGACTAGGCGCCACTGAACCAGGGTTATCCAGATTGACCCCCGACGCCGTAAATCAATGGGGAGGGTTAGCGGATGCGACCAAAGGCGGACTCACGGGTATGACGCGTTCAGAAGGTGTAGGTCTATTAATCGATCACGAGATCGGACACACATTTGGGCCGGGACTACTTGCGGCCCAGCAGAACCCGGCAATCCGCATGCCTTTGGACAGGTTCGTTCCAAATCCAGCGGCGGAGCGGGCGGCAAATCGACAGTCTAGATCAACGTCAGGAAATCCAAACGCATGTCGCATGAACACTTACCGATGCTAATAGTATGTGCGCTGATTGCTGGATGTCAGCATCCAGCCAATCTCAGCACAAATGAGTCTTATCGCTTCAAATCTTTAGATGGGAGTTCATTGTCTTTTGATCCGGCGAAAGGGGAAATGACTGTAGATGGGAGCACGATGCTGCTCTCGGACTGCTCAAATGCCGAGTATCGATGCTGGGACTCCGAAAAGGTAAAACTGGTCGTTCCAAAGACATGTGGAAGTCAATCCGACTCGTTGACACTGATCCCGAAGGACATGGGCATGAGGGTCTTCGGCGTGGACGCTCATTCCGACGCGGTCACTTGGGCGAAAGAAGGAAATATGAGGTTCGCTTACGCGTACAGCAAAAAGGACGGGATAGTTTCAATAACTTACTTGAAACCATCCGATAAGTCTCTCGAGGGGTCTTATCCGCTAGAACGGGTATATTATACATCCAACAGACAAGCTGTAATGCCATGCTTGGTTGACTCGCAATGATAAGTATCGCTGTGGACTGAACTGTCGGTGACTGGATGAGTATGGATGGTTTGAGAGGCAGAATATCTCAGAAAACTAGGAAAAATGAGTGATGACAGCAAGATAAAAGAACTTACTCCCTCTTGTCGCTAAGTCGTTGCCTGCACATCGGAAATTAGAGCGATACGAAGCGCCGCTGAGAGATATTTTGTCTCCCTCTTTGAGCGGTGTTCAAACCCACATGATCGGCTGATTTTGGGCGTTGCCGTGCTGGCGCGCGGCCCGCGAATTTACATTGAGTCGGGGAGCAGGACTACATCGCATCTAATGCAGCGGCGCTTAGAACAAAATTGAATTTACTCGAGCATCGTGAAGCTGAAATGAAAGTTACTGGAATATTTTATGTTGATCGAAAAGAGAAAACTCGACAATAATCCCGCGATTAAGAACAATCGAAAATTGTTGCAATGTAACGCATCTTAATTTGTCTAAATTAATAGCGTTCTATTATTTCTAGTCCAGACACTATTCCGGTAAGCCGGTCAGGACTAGAGCCCTGAGTACGTATCACTACAAGGCCCGCATCTACTCGCCGACGCTAGAGCGCCTCCTGCAGGCCGCTTCTTACGGAAGCGCCCGCGTAAGGATCTTCTTCGGTCGCGGACGTAGGGGCAGGCGGCTGAATATTCGCTGCTGGTGGCGATGGTGCTTCGAATGACCCTATAACCGGAACATCGTCGTTCGATTGAGACTGGGCCAACATGGCCAGGCTACGTGCTATCGACGGCGCGCCGAAAGCAATGAAGCAGCCCGACGCGACTATTGCCGCTCGTCGAATGGACAATTGACCCCGAAGCATTGCAAATCCAACCCCGGCTATCGCAAGCACCGCAACGCTCGTGACAACAGGACCGTGGATAGCCGCTTCCAACCAGGCGGCCGCGCTACCAAGCGTGGAGGGATTTCCTGGTATCATGCCTGCATCCGCCAAGCGGTTGGATGTTGGCTAGCTACATCCGTTTCTCGGCCCAAGCTCGAGCTGAATCGAACGTCGCATATCCTTCGCTCACCATTGCGGCGCTCAAGTTGCACAAAAATGTCGATTACCGTTTCGATATAGCTGACGACGTCTTCGCGTCGCAGCTGTGTGCCGGTCTGCAACACAAGAAGCGCCAACTGCTCGATCGCACGCTCCGGACTATCGCCATGGATGGTAGACATGGAGCCTGGATGACCAGTGTTGATAGCTCGCAGAAAGGTGAAGGCCTCAGGCCCACGAATTTCGCCGAGAATGATACGGTCGGGCCTCATGCGCAGCGAGGCATTGAGCAGATCTTCGGACGTTGCGAGGGATTGGCCAAGCTGACTGCGCGCAGCGAGCAGGCCAATAGCATTCTCATGCCTCAACTGAAGCTCGGGCGTGTCCTCGATCAGGATCAATCGCTCATGATCCGGGATCTCACGAAGGAGAGCGTTCAGGAATGTCGACTTGCCAGTCGAGGTGCCGCCGGAGATCAGGATGTTCCGCTTCTGTCTAACCGCCAGCGCCAACATCGCCGCATCGCTTCCCTGGGCCTTCACGGCAGCAAAGTCGTGCCCGTGCGACGAGTCATCTAAAGCGCCACCAAACGACCCATCTTTGGCATAGTCGGCGAGGCTTCGGTCCATCACCAGATGTTTGCGGATCGCCATGACGGTCGACCCGCGAGTTGCCGGGGGAATAATGATCTGGACGCGGGCTCCGTCGGGGAGCGACGCCGACAGAACCGGATGCTCGCGATTGACGCCCTGGCTCGAAAAGGCAGCGATCTGACGCGCCAGCCGATCAAGCCAGTGCGCGGTGAGTTCAGGTGCGAGGATGCGCTCGATGCCGCCAGACATGCTTTCCAGCCAGAGCTCGCCGGGCCGGTTGACGTAAATGTCGGTAACGTCCTGCCGTGCGAGATGCTCGGCCAGCGGCTTCAGGAAGTTAGCGAGAAAGGCCGGAGGCGCAGTCGACATCAAGGCTCCTCGTCGACCGAAGTGAAATCGAGGTCGTGCTGGACAAAGACCGTGATGCGCGTTCCCTGGCGCACGGTCAGTGTTGGCGTGATCTGAGTGGCGCTGGGCGTCACGGTCTGAGAAACGCTCTGCGTTGCCCCCGGGACAGCAACCACGACCGGTGAAGACGAGACGACACTCCTCGTCACCAGCGCCGATCCAACATTTGCCGCCGTACCAATCAACGCATTGCCCAAGCGCTGGAAGAAGTGGCTGTTGACCTTGCCGGCAACCCCTGCCCGACCAAGTGGATCGGCTGCCGGAGAATCCAGGGCGACCGAAACCCCGTCTGGCCGAAGCAGCCGGACCCAGCGGATCTGGGCGCGCTTCTGACCTTGCGCTACGTCGGCTTCATAGTTCCCGTAGAGACGCGTGCCGCGCGGAATGAGCAGGCGCTTCCCATCAAAGCCATAGACGTCGCGAGTGACCACGGCGCGGGTCTGGCCGGGACGCGTGGAATCCAGCGCCGTCTCCAGCACCGCGTTGATCAGTGTCCCCTGGATGACTGTCGTCGAAGGATTTTCGAGACGCCCGGCCTTGACCCGGTTGGACCCTGGCGGGGCCGCTGCGTTGCCCGTCGGCAATGGTGCTTCGAAGGCTGGTGCAGAGGTTTCCGGTCCGCCGAGCATTGGCGGCGAAGACATCGGGTAAGCGTTCTCACCATAGGTGGGTTGCGGCTGATAAACAGGCTGACGAACCGCTGTGCGTGGCGGCTGGGACGTAACGGTAGCGGCCCGCTGCTCCCGAGCGCCGGGCTCGGGCCATCCATCGGGGCCAACCAATGCGGGCAACCGTTCGGTCGGCCCCATTGGAACGACCAGTTCCGGAATTGTATCGGGCGCCGCGAGTGCAGTCCCCCCACTTTGCTGCTTGGCTTGCTCAGAACTTTGCCGCCTGGCCTCCAGTGCCGAGAACAGCAGCGCGGCGGCGATCAGCGCCCCGCCAGCAAACCACCAGGCTGAGCGATCCTGGCGATGAATCGCGACCATTGGCCGAGCATCATATTCGGAACCCGGATCGCCCTTGCCATTGCCCGGACCGGAGAATGGGAGGTTCATGAGCGGCCAGCCTTTCGATCGGCGCGGGCCGTCAGGCGGTCCAGCCGAAACAGCAGCCGCGAATAAACCGCATCAATCACGAACCTGCCGTCACGATAATAGCTATTCACGAGGCTCTCATTCCCCGCGGCATCGATGGCGAAGATCGCCGGCGCCTCGATATTTTCCGGCCAGTCGAGGAAGGTCTTCTGGCCATCGTCCCAAATCAGCGTCGGGCGGATAATGGTAGCGCCGCTGAGCTTATAGCTGCCCGATAGCTGGGCGGTCGTTTGCTGGGGCTGCTGCGCCCATGCGGCCGTCGCCGGAAATGCACCGAATAATAGCATGGCGAATAGCGGCGATCGCGTCATTGCGACATCTCACTGCCGGCAACCACGGGCCGGCTGGGCAACGATGCCTGCCGAGGCGCAGCTTCAGCAGCCGGGAGAGCTGCTTCGGGATCCTTGCGATAACGGATCACTTCAAAGCCCAGCGGATTGATGAAGCGATCGCTTTCCGCCAGCGGCCGATCTCGGAAGCGATAGCGGATGATCGAAAGATAGGGCGCCGGCCTGGATTCCCCGCTATTGTCATCGCGCTGGACGAGATCGTAGCGGACCAGTGCCTGCCCTTCTTCAAGGATGGAGACCGACTTGATCCGCGCCTGTACGCTGATCCGGCCGGGCATTCGGTTCAGCGGATTGCCTGGATTGCCCGGCTTCATCTGAGCGAAATAGGAACCCTTGGCACTCTCTCCCGACCAAAGAGCGACCTTCCGATAGTCGGTCGCGATGGTCGCCCGGTCGAGTGTCTCCCGGGCGGTGACATATTGGGCGAGCATCGACCTCGCGAGCGCGACATCCGGGGCCAGGTGGACCGGCTTCGACGGGTCAAGCGTCGTGACGTGGCCCGTCTGGCGATCAACCAACACGGTCATCGGTACGACGGTTTTCAGCGGCGTGAGTCCAGCGAGCGCAATGGCCTCAAGCGCCGCAATTGTCGTGGCGACGCCGGCGATGATCCATGCAATGCGCCGCGAGCGGGCATTCTGCCCGGCTTTGTCATCGGCCCAACTGCCCGCCTCACGAAAGTAGGATTCCAGTTGGGGATCCGGCTGGTGCTTATTCATCGTTCATTCCGTTTGGCATGGCTCAGCGCCATGCGTTGCCTGACCCGGCGGCGCGTGCTGCTCGTTGCACGGCCACTATGCTGTTGTTCATTGACATCGTTGGCTACGCGCCAAGAGTTGGCGCTCCCGACCGGAGAGGAGGCTGGCGTCGAGGCATTTCGGCTCAGCGTCCAGGCGAGGCTTTCGGCGCGAGTTATCTCCGCCGACCGAGTAATTGCCGGCTGATTTGAAGTGACTTGCTCCTGTTCTGGCGCCCTTGCCTTTTGCCACCCGCTAACGCGCGAAGCCACAACCGCCACATCAACCGAGAAGCAGGCTTTGACGATCAGCGCCATTGCAGCGCCCAGGATCAACAGGAAGGAACCGGCCATAGCAAGCAACTCGGTCGGTGCGGACGGCGTCGCAAGATAGGCGCTGCGCTCTGCAATGGCGCGAACCAGCCATGGCTCGATCAGCGACAATTCGACGGTCAGGATTAGCGGCACCGCGAAGCCGGCCACGAGCATCGCGAAAAGGACGCGAACCCAACCGAGAAAAAGACTTCGGGTCACATCGAACAGCAACAGGCCGGCAAACAAAGGCAATGCCGAGATCATGACACCCGTGAGCAGTTTGAGAAGTCCGATGCTCATTAAGGCGCTCACAAGAAAAGCCAGCCGTCCCAGCCCAAGCGCAAGATTGTCGGTTAGCGCAATGCCGGCGAACTCGGATGCGGCAGGCTGGCCATCGGCAGTTCGTCCGGCGCGAATGTCGAGCTTGCCCGTGCCCCATTTTGTCAGAGCGACGACACCGTCGTCGACGCGCTGCAGCCGGTCTTCGAGTGTAGTGGGCCCCTGCGTTCGGGTTTCTGCGACCAGCTCCGCCGAGCCGTTGAATGCCGGTGCGGCGAACAAGGTCTTGACGGCAGGCCAGCTGGTAGCCAGCATCAGCACCAGGCCGATTTTAGCGAACGCAATAACCGCATCCCCCATGTCGGGCATCCGGCCGAACATCATCTTGATGCCGTGCCAGGCGATGAACAGCGTGATGGCGGCGAGGATGAGTTGGGAGATAGTCGAGCTTGGCTGGGTAAGCGCGGTGTAACCGCTGGCGCCGACCTCGCGACCGGCGCAATCGAGATAGGCCAGGCTGGACTTCAGAAAGCCGCTGCCGCTGGAGACAGGAGCGCAGGCCGCGAGGCTCATAACCGATCCATCAGTTCTGGCATCCACGCCTTTGGATCTTCGCCGACCTCAACGCGGAGTTCATCGAGCAGGCGAACGCTCCGCTCACGACCGGAAAGAATGGCGAGGATGTTTTTCTCGCCGTTCAAATCGAGTCGGACCACCGCACTTTCATTGCCTTGCCGTACCAGGAAGGCGCGTGATGTATCGGGCAACGTCCGGACGATCTCATATTCATGGCTGCTGAGGCCAAAGCCGCTGCAATAGTCCTCTTCCCTGGCCTTGGGATTAGGCGTGAAAATCTGCGTCGCTGCCTGCTCGATAATCGCACCCGAGATTTTGCTGCTGAGCGCGTCCTCGGCGTTTTGCGTGGCGAAGCCAACGATGCCATTGCGCTTGCGGATCGTCTTTTTCCAATCCTTTATCCGCCGCACGAACACATCATCGTCGAGCGCCTTCCATCCTTCGTCGATGACGATGATGGCCGGATTTCCATCGAGCCGCTCTTCGACGCGATGAAACAGGTAAAGCATGGTTGGCGTGCGACTAACCGGGTCGTCGAGCACGGCGGTCATGTCGAAGCCAACTGTTCGGGCATCGATATCCGTCCTGTCGACTTCGCTATCGAACAGCCAGGCACGCTCGCCTTCGCCCCACCATGGACGCAGCCGGGCATAGAGATCGGCGGAATGCGGTCGATGTCCGCCGCGAAACAGGTCAACCAGATAGCACAATCGTCTGAGTTCGACTGGCTGGGCATAATTGGCGTCAACCGCGTCACGGATATCCGCGGCTTCTTCAGCGCTGGCACTGCCCGCAAGCATCCCCAGCCAGTCCATCAGGAATTTCCGATTAGCAGGGGTGTCGGGAAGCTGAAGCGGGTTGAGGCCGGACGATACGTCAGGGTTAAGCCGGTCATAGCTGCCACCTATGGCCCGAATGAAGAGCTCGGCGCCGCGATCCTTATCGAAGAAGATGATCCGCGGTCCGAACTTGCGCGCCTGGGCAAGCAGGAAATTGAGAATGACAGTTTTGCCGGAGCCCGAAGGTCCGATGACCGTGAAGTTGCCGAGATCGCCGACGTGGAAATTGAACAGATAGGGTCCGGCCGAGGTCGTCTCGAGCAGCGTGACTGCTTCGCCCCAGTGATTGCCACTTGCTTGGCCGGAGGCGAAGTTATGGAGACTGGCGAAGCTTGCGAAATTGCTGGTTGAGACTAGCCCGCGCCGGGCGATGTAGGGAAAGTTGCCCGGGAATTGCGCCCAGAAGGCCGGCTCCAGCGCAATCTCTTCGCGCACCGAGACAATCCCAAGATCAGCCAGCGCGGCGCTCACCTCGGCGACGCCCTCATCGACTTGATCGAGCGTGTCGCCGCGGATCGCAAATGTAGTATGATGTTCGCCGAAAGCCGCACGGCCGGCGGCAACTTCATCCTTGGCGATGGAAAGCTCGCTTCTGAGACTGACCGCCTCATCCTCCGCCGACTGCATCCTGCGAATGGCGAGGTTCATCCGATCCAATACGGCTTTGCGTTCAACGAATGCAAAAGACTGGCTGATCGTCATTTCGAACGGCAGTCGAACAATGTCGTCAAGCATTCCCGGTGTCGTGAAGCTGGGATAGTCCTTGACCGACAGCATGGCGACGAAACGGCGTGGCTCATGACCAGACGGTCCGAGTTCGATCGCTTCCTGCCCGAAGCTGATCCGCCGCGTTGAAAGATAGTTTGCAATATTCTTGTGGCACAGCTGGATCGGCCGATCGTCGCCATTGAGGAGATAAGACAAAAATTCCAGTGGCTCGGAATGGAACGCATCGCTGTCGCGGCGGATGGTGAGCGGTTCCGGTCCGTAAGCCGCCAGTGCCGACATTAACCCGTCGACCGCTGAGGTCAGCTGCCGCAGCTCGTTGCCAAGTGTCTCGACAGACCGGCTAGGGCCAGAGCGCAGGCGATCCAGCAGGCCGATCTTGCCCTGCAGCGGGCGTCGGATGACCGTCAGGATCAGCTCGTTGACGTAGAGCTGCTTGGTGGCCTGGCGTTGCTTCCAGCACCGATCGAGGTCGGCTGAGAAGCTGTCGGGAAACTCAGCATCCAGATCGACATCGATCCGGCGACGGAGGATATGGTGATAGATCGCAAATCGCGACGTTCCGATGGACCGCAGCATCGCGTCGCGCAGCTCAGCCCGGTAATTGATTTCGTCGCTGTCGGCCGTTTCAAACAACAGACCGCGCATCCGAATGAACTGCATCAATCGCCCATCACGCGTCGCGATCGTCCGCTCGTTTACATGATGCGAATATGGCAGATGCTTGGCCACGCTTTGCTCGCGCGCGATGATCTGGGCGTCGTTGGTCAGGCGCGGTATGAATTGCATTGCCAGAGCTTGAAATTCTTGATGCGTGGACAGCGCATCGAGCGGGTGAGCCATAGGTCAACCGCGCGAGGTTCATGTAAGCAAATAAGTACGCCTGCCAAATGTATCAGAAGCGCGGCACCTAGTACCCAAATCGATCGAAAGATCAGGAACAGCTCGGTAGCGACAATCGCATTGATCACAAAATAGCTGTAGGTGACGCCGGCGAACATCTGTGGGCGCGTCAGCGCCACGAAGATTGTGTCGCGGCGAAGCTGAGACACCCGGTCAGTAGCCCGTAGAGGCGGCGGATTGAATGCCAGCGACGATGCTTGCGGCGCCGAACAGGATGAAGCAGCCCAGAATGACCGTCGCGCCATGGCGCCAGCTGATCCGGCCGGTCAGCATCATGAAGCCGACTGAGGCGACTGCGATAACGGCTACAACCGTCGCGACTGTCCCCATGAGGGTGCCTTGTAGCCAATTGACCGCTGAAACGAATACGCCGGAGCCCGCGGGATCCGCGTAACCGCTTTGGGCATGAGCGGGAACTGATAGGATGCCACCATAAAAAATGGATGAGGCAGCGATAAAACGCCGGAAACTTGTTCTCATTTGCCCCCCCGACTCGTCCGTCCAACAGTGGCCGATTAAGCAAGCGATTCCAACGGGCGGATTAAAAAATTCCAATATGGGCAGCCGGCTTGCCGTATAACGCCGCTGAACGGTATCAAAGATCTCACATTCCAAATTTTCGGCTTGTTGCGCTGCGTTGTCATTGGAATGGCATCCATGGGTTATACCGAAATTTCCTGACAGAGACTAATAACTAGGTCTTGTGCATAGATACGGAGCCCCTAGCATGGGCTGTGACACAATGGTTCGAGGACGTTTGGGATCGTTGTTG
Organism: uncultured Novosphingobium sp.; assembly: GCA_946886365.1. Next base: position 4,544 of record CAMPIM010000077.1, on the reverse strand, counting down.
ACCGAAAGTCTCCGCGGATATAGATAATCGTAGTGATGTGCTTACTCGGCTTCCCGCGAGTCTTGAAAATATAAATAGAGTCCAACCAAGAATCCTAGTGCCGGTATTATTGCGCTCGCTGCCCAAACTGGATTACGATTCAGGTATTTTGCGCGGACATAAATAAGAATTGCCATGCAAATTCCTAAAAATACCCAAGACACAATCTGTGATACATCTCTGTCGAATTTCATGCTCTTAAGAGCAAAGTCCAATGCGATTGCAATGCCAAACGAAGCAAATAGACATCCGAGATATTTTCTGTCTTCCATTAACAATTTCCTTCCTCCGAAAGTTCGAATTCCAAACTATCGAATGATACACCCCCTCCGTCTACCGGACTCAACGAGGAAAGAGCTACAGAAGTCTGAACTGTTCCTTGGCCAATGGCGTTGCCATTGTTGTCACCAATATTAGCAATTGACCAACTCACAAATGAATATCCCAAAGTCACCCAAGATACATCCAAGCCATTATTTAGTGCTCCAAATCCTCGTACGGTTCCTGTGACATCATAGGTTCCCGCCAACACACCGAAGCCGAAGCCATGCCCGTAAACGTTATACTCTCTTCCTGTCGCTACATCGGTAAGTGTTCCTGAAAAAGTGGCCGGACCAGCGGGGAGTGAAACTATTGTACCGGAGAGAGCCACGTTAGTAGGAGCCGGGCACTGCTTTTTAGGATTCTTTACGGACCCCACCGCACCGCCACCTCCCCGACCAAAGCCGAATGCACGCCCAGAGTCGAAGTTAAAATACTGGCGCCAGCTTAAAGGCATCACGCCGGCAAATGGATCGTTCTGGCTGCAGGAACTGGAACTGGTGTCCCCCGGCAAAGGATTGTCGTTTTCATCAACTAAATAAACAGCACACAGCTTCAGACCCAACGGATCGGTAGAATTAACCGGATCATTGTGAACATAAGCATAGATGTTCATGCCATCGCCATATCCAATCGGATCGGTTTGCAGGAACCGTCCCAAAGTTGGCGAATATATGCGCGCCTTGTAATGGTACATGCCGAGCTCAGGCAGCCAGGCTTGGCCGGTGTACTGGAAACGGCCGTAGTTGGTCGGTCCGGGGATGCCATATTCGTCATAGCTATTGGTGGCGAGGACCGTGCCCGAGCTGTCGCTGACGGCGATGATCGAGCCGCGCTGGTCGGCGCTGAGGAAGCGGCGATCGAGGGTGCCGGTCCCTTCATACTGGACTAGCGGCTCGTCGACGTTGGGCCCGAACACATAGCGGCGCAGGAGCTGGTTGGAGCCGTCATATTCGGCGATGAGGTCGAGCCCGTCATACTGGAAGCGGGTGGTGACGCCGCCGCCGCCGATCTGTTGGAGCCTGAGGCCGGGATCGTAGCTCAGAGTGGCCGACGTCCCGCCGCTGGCTGAGAGCAGCATATTCTCGCTGTTGTAGGCATAGGTGGTGGCGCCCGCCGAGGTCAGGTTGCCGCGGGCATCGTAGGTCGGCGTGATGGCACCGCTGGCGGTCAGCTGGTTGAGGCCGTTCGACGTGTAATTACGGTTGACCGCGACCGATCCGGTCCAGGCATAGGCATCGTTCGACCGGTCCTGACCGACGATCTGATTGGCCGGATTATAGGCGATCGAACCGGTCGTGAGGTCGTTGGCGGTGCCAGCCAGGTTGGCGGTCAGCGAGGTTAGCCGCGAGACGGCGTCGAAGCTGTAGTTTTGCGACGCACCGTTGCCGAAGGTCAGGCTGTTACGGCGGCCGAGATTGTCATAGGCGATCGTCGCCAGCACACCGATGCCGGAGGTGGCGCCATTTTCGCGGATAGCACTCATCTCGCCTGTGACGAGATAGCCGTAATCGACATAGAGCCCGCCGCCCGGATAAGTCAGGCGCGTGCGGCGGCCGGCCAGATCCCATTGCGACGACACCGTGCCTTGCGGCCCGGCCTGGGTGAGATTGCGGGACAGCGCATCGTAGGTGAACGAAAGCGCACTCCCCGTCTGCGACGCGCCCGTTAGCCGCGACATACTGTCGTAGGCATAAGCCACGTCTGGTTCGGCGCCCGGCAGATCTTTCAGCGTCGGACGATTGAGGTTGTCGTAGGCGAAGGCAATGCTCTGCCCATCACGCAGACGGCGGTTGGTGACATTGGAGCTAGCGTCGTAGCTTAGCTGCTCATAGTCGGTCGTGCTGCTCGCGTTGCTACCCTGCGCCGGCAGCGGATATCGGGTTTTCGACAGCCGATCGAAACCGTCATATTCATAGGTGGTGAGGTTATTCTCGGCGTCCTTGAGGGTCTGCAGCGCACCGTTACCGGTATACGTCAGCGTGGCGTCGTTCGCCTGCCCGGTCGTGCCAACTGCCACCTGCCGCTGCGTAACCTGGCTGGCCGCGTCATAGACAGTCTTGCTGATCCGATCGGCGCCGAAATTTCCTTGGGCGCCGAGCACGCAAGCACTGGCCGGCAGTGAAGTATAAGCAGCTGGATTCATGCGGGTGGCGATACAGTCCAACCGCCCAAGGTTGTCATAACTGTTTTGGATCAAAGCATGGGTCGCGCCGCCCTCCACGAGGCGCTGCACCGTCGGCCGCCGATTGGCGTCATAATCCTGTTGAGCCTCTTCGAGTGAAACGTATGTAGTCCAATCCGCATCCGACTGGCTGTTGACGTTACCGACTTCGACCTTCGTGGTTAGGCCTTTTGCGTCAATCGTTACGCGTTGCGCGCGGTTTTTGAGCGGGCCAACTCCATCTGGATCGGGGCCGACCATTCCGATCTGCTCGCGATTGAGATTATAGCGATAGCGAGTGGCGTCAGCCGTTCCGGCAAGCGGACCATCGATCGTTAGCAAATTGCCGACCGCGTCATAGGTCATCGTATTTGTAGCGGTCAGGCTGTGGTCACCCGCACCTTTGCTGACGCTGGATGGCTGGAGGCCTTGGGCATAGGCGATGACTGTCTTGACCTCATCTGAAGTGCCAACGCAGCTTGGCGCGCTTCCAGTCTGGCACATCGAAACTTCGGTCGCCCGGAAAATTCCGGTGGCACTTAACGCTCCGCTGGAATCCAAACGAGAATAACTTATGCGCGTTTCCGGTCGCGTGGCACCGATCGCAGGCGCCGGGGCGGTAACTGATGTCAGCCCGCCATGAATTGGATCATATGTATAGTCCGTCGTGTTCCCACGCGGATCGACTGTGCTGGTCGGCTTGTTACAGATCACTCCGTTGCTGCAGCTGGTGGGATAATTCGTAATAGTGACGATATCCGACAACCCCGAGCCCGCCTTGGCGACTTCGCGTCGCTCAGTCACATTGCCACGAGCGTCGTAGCTAAATTGAGTGTAGTTGCCTTCGGGCAAAGTGATGCGAGTGGCGCGATTATTGCTGTCGTACTGATAGGCCTTGGTACGATTAAGTTCGTCACGATCGCTAAGCATTAAGCTTTTCGCGATGTCGAATGTGACCACGCGGGTCGAGCCGCCGGGGCGGCTGACAGTGACGGTCCGCACGCCATTCAAATCTGACGAGGTATAACCGGTAGTTACGCCAAAACGCGTGATCGAGATTACTCTACCAGCGCTATAGGTGACCGAGATGTCATTAGCCGTGCTCCCTGGCAGACGAATCCAGGTAACCGGTCTCGAGCCGAGCGGCCCGCTAGATGTATAAGTTGTCGTCCGTCCCTCGCTATCCGTGTAGGTTTGAGTCGAATAGCCATCCAACCCACCTGTGTTGGTGGGAGGTGGAATCGTTAGCTCGGGTCGATCGGTCTGCGGACAAGAAAAATCCGTGACGGCGCAGCTATCGATCGCTGCGTTGAGTGCCTTAACCTTGACGACTCGTGTCCAAGTTATGGAGGTGCTGGGCACATCAGACTGATAGCTGAGTTTGATGTGGTAGCCAGCGTTCGTAGTGACGGATTGAAGACGTCGTCCGGTGCGAACGACGCCCGTCGCATCAGTATAATTTCCCGTGATATAATGGTAGGTCAACGACCGGCCTGAAGGGTAGGTCAGTGTCGCGATGCTGATGTCCCGGGCGCTACCGAAATAATATGTTGTATTGTTGAACGTTGCCGAAGTGCCGTCGGCCTTCGTGTAGGTGAAAGTGGAGCCGCTCAACACCAGGCTCGAGCCGTTCTGTTCAACCGGTGTGAACGTGCTGCCCGACAAGGTGAACGCTTCTGCTCTGCCGGCAATATCGACAGTGTAAGTCGAGCCGCTGATGGTGATCGTTCCCATCATCGAATCTCGATAGAGAGGGCCGCGCACCTCCCGGAAATAACCAAGGCCCATTTCGTCGCTGCCGATCCGAATGCCGGGACTGTAGGCCGTGTAGACGCCGCTCAGTAGGTCGACCCCATTTTCATCGGAGTATTTTCGGACCGGAAATGGAACAACGCTGGCCTCTTGTGCCAAAGCTGGGGCCGCCAGAACCGAGGTGGTAAGCAGTGCCACCGCGACTCTTCTAAAACGACGAAATCCCCTCATCCTCTTTCTCCAGTTCCTGGCGCTGAATCAGAATTTT
>CAMPIM010000076.1 GCA_946886365.1 uncultured Novosphingobium sp. | reverse complement strand
TCGCTCCATCCCCGCCATGGAGGTGCCGCCGAATTTCATCACGATGCGCGCCATTTGCCTGTCAAACCTGTCTGCTGATCTGGAAAGCGTCCGTCCCCCTCCGGGGAAAAACGGCGCCGCTATAGCAGCAGCGGCGGATATGGCAAGCAAGCCATCGGCCGGGGCGGAACCCCATAGTGCCATCGCTCATGCATATCGCCGCCCCGCAAGACTTAGAGCTTCATACCTCTTATCTGAATCACCCTACCCCGTTCGGGCTGAGCTTGTCGAAGCCCTCTTTTTCATGAAAAGAAACAGAGTCCCCTTCAACTACCTGCTTACAGCAGGCGCTCAGGACAGGCTTCGACAGGCTCACGGCAAACGGAAGCAGGAGGCGGTGCCGGTTTAAAGCATGATGCTTTAAATGCCCGTGGCGCGCAGTCGCGCAGCTTGATAATCAGAGCGCATGGCCAATTCAGCGACAAGCACTATCGACCCCCGCGAAGCCGCCCACTTCGGCGCGATGGCGGCCGACTGGTGGGATCCCAAGGGCAGCAGCGCGATGCTGCACAAACTCAATCCGGTAAGACTGCGCTATATTCGTAGCGCGATCGACAGACACTGGTTTGGCGAGGAAAGCAGCTTCCACCCGCTTGAAGGCAAATCTGCGCTGGATGTCGGATGCGGCGCGGGCCTGTTGTCCGAACCTCTGGCGCGGTTGGGCGCTGCCGTCACGGCTCTCGACGCAGCGGAAGAGAATATCGCCATCGCCCGCGCCCATGCGGACGGTCAGGGCCTCATGATCGACTATCGCGCAACGCCGGTCGAACAGCTCAACGCCGGAAGCTTCGATCTCGTCACCTCCATGGAAGTCGTGGAGCATGTCACCGACCCCGCCGCCTTCGTCCGTGCGCTGGCGGGCAAGCTCAGTCCCAACGGCCTGCTCATCATGTCCACGCCAAACCGCACCCCACTCTCACGCCTCGCCATGATCCGCATCGGTGAAGGTATCGGCGGCATTCCAAAGGGAACACACGACTGGGACAAATTCCTCACACCCGACGAACTGACCGAGATGCTGGTCAGGGCCGGGCTGGAGGTGACGGATGTCACCGGCCTCTCCTTCGACCCGCGCAAGGGCTTCACGCTCTCATCGAACAAGGCGATCAACTATCTGCTGACGGCGCGCCACGCTGGCTAGCCTCATTCCAAGCATCGAGGCGTAAATCGGCACCACCTTTAAAAAACACCGTTCGCCCTGAGCCTGTCGAGCCGAAGGCCGGCGAAGCCAACGGCTCTACTTCCTTTTTCAAGGAAGAGGGCTTCGACAAGCTCAGCCCGAACGGGGCGAGGGATTCAATCAAGAGGTACGGCCCCCTCAACCCAGCACCCTAAAAAGCGGCCGCCACCGGGCCTGGGGGCGACCGCTTCCCAATCCCCCGCTCGGAGGGTTGTCTCGTCAGGCTGCTTGCGCTGCCTCTTCCGAAGCGGGCAGGCGGATAAGATAATCGAAGGCGGAAAGCGCCGCTGTCGATCCTGCTCCCATGGCGATCACGATCTGCTTGTAGGGCACGGTCGTGCAGTCGCCCCCAGCGAATATCCCTGGCTGACTCGTTTCGCCCCTGGCGTCAATCTCGATCTCTCCGCGCGGCGACAGCGCGATCGCGTCCTTCAGCCATTCCGTGTTCGGGACCAGCCCGATCTGCACGAAAATGCCCTCCAGCTCGACATCATGCTCGGTGCCATTGTTGCGGTCCTTGTAGGACAGGCCCGTAACCTTGGCTCCATCGCCGTCCACCTTGGTGGTGAGCGCCGAAGTGATGATCCGCACATTGGGCAGGCTGGCGAGCTTGCGCTGCAACACCGCGTCGGCGCGCAACTGGCTATCGAACTCGATCAGCGTCACATGGGCGACAATGCCCGCAAGATCGATCGCCGCTTCGACACCACTATTGCCGCCGCCGATCACTGCCACACGTTTGCCCTTGAACAAGGGGCCATCGCAGTGCGGGCAATAGGCCACGCCCTTGTTGCGATATTCATCCTCGCCCGGCACGCCCATCTGCCGCCACCGGGCCCCGGTGGACAGGATGACCGTGCGGCCCTTCAGCGATGCACCATTTTCCAGCACTACCTCATGATAGCCGCCTTCGCTCTTGGCCGGGATCAGCTTGGCCGCCTTTTGCAGGTTCATGACCTCGACATCATATTCCTTCACATGCTGTTCCAGATGCGCGGCGAGCTTCGGCCCTTCGGTATGGGGGACGGAGATGAAATTCTCGATCGCCATGGTGTCCAGCACCTGCCCGCCGAAACGCTCCGCCGCGATGCCGGTGCGGATGCCCTTACGCGCCGCATAGATCGCCGCCGCAGCGCCAGCGGGTCCGCCACCGACGATCAGTACCTCGAACGGCTCCTGGCTGCGGACCTTCTCGGCCGCCCGATCCGCTGCGCCGCTGTCGATCTTAGCGACGATCTGCTCCAACTCCATACGACCCGAAGCAAATGGTTCGCCGTTCAGGAAGACTGCAGGCACCGCCATCACCTGACGCGCATCGACCTCTTCCTTGAACAGCGCACCGTCGATCGCGACATGCTTGATCCGTGGATTTAGCACGCTCATCAGGTTCAGCGCCTGCACCACATCGGGGCAGCTTTGGCACGACAGCGAGAAATAGGTTTCGAAACTGAAGTCCCCGTCCAGTGCCTTGATCTGCTCGATCACATCCTGCGCCGCCTTGGACGGATGACCGCCCACCTGCAGCAGGGCAAGCACCAGCGAGGTGAACTCATGCCCCATTGGAATGCCTGCGAAGGTCACGCCGATATCGGTGCCCACCCGCCGGATCATGAAGCTCGGCTTGCGCTTGTCATCGCCGGAGGCAACGGTCACCTTGTCCGACAGTTCAGCGATCTCGTTCAGCAAGTCTTCCAACTCGCGTGACTTCGCGCCTTCGTCCAGCGACGCCACCAGCTCGATCGGCTGCGTGATGTTCGCCATATAGGTCTTCAGCTGACCCTTCAGATTTGCGTCCAACATCTTCGTAGCTCCATTGAATTGGCGCACCGCCCAGGGCACGCAGGTCCGCTTGCCGGACAACACGACCCAAGGCCCGGCATGTCAGCGGTCAAATTGTCAGGTAAAACCCCCGCCGGGCCGGGGAGTTGCTCAACCCGGCCCGGCGAAAGGTCAGGTTTGCTTAGATCTTGCCGACGAGGTCGAGCGAGGGAGCCAGGGTTTCTTCACCCTCTTCCCACTTGGCCGGGCACACTTCGCCGGGATGAGCGGCGACATATTGCGCAGCCTTGACCTTGCGGAGCAGTTCGGTCGCATTGCGGCCGACGCCTTCCGAAGTGATTTCCATGAACTGGATTACGCCTTCGGGATCGACCAGGAAGGTCGCGCGGTCAGCCAGGCCCACGCCCGGACGCATCACGTCGAAATTGTTGGTGATCTGGCCCGATTGGTCGCCCAGCATATAATAGTTGATCTTGCCGATCGCGGGCGAAGTGTCGTGCCATGCCTTGTGGCTGAAATGCGTGTCGGTCGAAACCGAATAGACTTCCACATTCAGCGACTGCAGCGTCGGGTAGATGCCGGCCAGGTCTTCCAGCTCCGTCGGACACACGAAAGTGAAGTCAGCGGGATAGAAGAAGAAAATCGCCCACTTGCCCTTCACGTCTGCGTCGGTGACATCGACGAACTTGCCTTCCTTGAACGCGGTGGCTTTGAACGGCTTAATGCTGGTGTTGATGAGAGCCATGGGCTTTCCAGTTCCTTCTGAGGGGTTGCTGTTGCCCGGCCTATGTAGGGAGGTAGCAGGGTAAGGGGAAATTGCTTTTCTTCACACCACTGATTGAGAAAAGCGATCAACCCACCCCTCGTTAATCGACCGGCTCATCCCTTGGCTTCTGAAGGACATAGGTCATAGCCTCCCTGGCCATCTCCAGCGCCTCATCGATCGTGAAAGTCGAGGAATCCAGACAAAGCTCCAGCCACAGCCCATCCAACATCGCGGTCAACCCGATAGCCGCGATCCGCGCAGCCGGACGCGGTATCTGCGGCGCCGCCTCGCGCAGCAACACCTCCAACCGCTCGCGCGACCCACCATAGGTCTCCGCATGCGTCGCAGCGATCTCGGGACTGGTCTTCACCAGGCTCCAGAAGGAAATCCAGGTCGCCAGCAAATTGGGGTCCAGCACCGGCGGCTGCAAATTCGCCCTTATATAAGCCCACAGCCGGTCAAGCGGATCAGGCCCTGCCTCTGCCACGGCCTGCTCCAGCGCCGCCGCCACCTTATTTCCAACCTCGCGATAGGTGGCGAGGATAAGGGCATCGACACCATCGAAATAATGCGTCAGCAACCCCGCCGACACGCCCGCCCGCGCGCAGATCGCCCGGACGGAAGTCGCGGCCACGCCCTTCTCCGCAAGGCACTGCGCCGTCGCTTCGATCAGCGCCTGACGCCTGACATCGGGTGTTGCCCTGACAAAGCGCGCGCGCCCCTCTATCCTACCAAGGCGGCCTGCAATCTTATCCACGTCTCGTTTCCCGTCACCATGCCGCATGCCCTTAGGGCGGCACATCCCGCCCCCTTCCCGCAACATGGATCACCGCGCCTTCGATCACCATTTAGGCCAGCAATGCAAGGGGAATTATGGCGCGCAGCCCCGTCAGGCAGGCTCGCTCAACTCTTCCAAAGCGGTAAAGCGTTGCGACCACAGCGCCCCGTAAATCGCCATCCATTGCACGACCGGAGCCAAGCCCTTCACCCGCGCCGCATAATAGGTCTCCCGCCCCGCCCGGCGAGCCGTCACCAAACGCGCGCGCTTCAACTTCCCCAGATGCCGCGACACCATCGGTTGCGATACATCGGAGACGGCCGTCAGGGCATGCACGCTCTGCTCGCCCTCCTTCACCAGATATTCCAGCAAGGCCCGCCGCGTCCCATCGGAAAGCGCCTTGAAAAGTTCGTCACATGCCGCCGAGCGGTCGCCACTTGAAACAGGATCATTCATTGCGAACTCATAACCAAATGATTATGAGTAGATCAAGCGAAGACCGATTTTGACGGGTCGAAGCGACGTTAACCAAAAAAAGTTGGCGGGGTCCAGCAGCTGAGTCTTTTGAGTCACACCACCTGATATTGAGTCCCGCGACTAAATCCGGACTCAACATGTCGTGTCTACCTCTTTCGTTCTCACGCTGTTAACTTTTGTCTGAGGCTCTGCGGCTAAGCCGTTGATCTTGACGCCGGACTCTCGACGACTCAACGCTGGTCCTCGAAACGAATGGGGGTCACATAATGGGTGTCATGGAACGCGTCGCACCGCGGCGTAAAAGGGCGGTTGCGCCGATCGAAAAAGAGGCGGTCAACGTCCCGGCAAACTGCCTGCTGCGCGGCGACTGCATCGCCGAAATGGCCAAGCTGCCCGACGCCTGCATCGACATGATCTTCGCCGATCCGCCCTATAACCTTCAGCTCGGCGGCGACCTGTTCCGCCCCGAAGGCGGCCGGGTCGATGCCGTCGACAATGACTGGGACAAATTCGATACGCTCAGCAGCTATGACCGCTTTACCAAGGCATGGCTGGCGCAGGCCCGCCGCATCCTGAAGCCCAATGGCAGCATCTGGGTCATCGGCAGCTACCACAACATCTTCCGCGTCGGCACCGCCCTTCAGGACGAAGGCTTCTGGATCCTCAACGACATCATCTGGCGCAAGTCGAACCCCATGCCCAATTTCAAGGGCACCCGCTTCACCAACGCGCATGAAACGCTGATCTGGGCCAGCCAAGGTGAGGACGCCAAATATACCTTCAACTATAAGGCGATGAAGACGCTCAATGACGAGCTGCAAATGCGCTCCGACTGGGTACTGCCAATCTGCGGCGGACAGGAACGGCTGAAGCGCAACGGGACCAAGGCGCACCCAACGCAAAAGCCCGAGTCCTTGCTCTACCGCGTGCTTCTGGCCTGCACAAAGCCGGGCGACGTCGTGCTCGATCCCTTTTTCGGCACCGGCACCACAGGCGCCGTCGCCAAGCGTCTCGGCCGCAAATGGATCGGCATCGAACGGGAAGACAGCTACATCGAAGTCGCCATGGAGCGCATCGAAGCCGCCCTGCCGCTGGACGAATCCGCCCTCACCATCATGCAAAGCGCCCGGGCGCAGCCCAAAGTCGCCTTCGGCACCCTCGTCGAAACCGGCTATCTCCAGCCCGGCGCGATCCTGACCGACGCCAAGCGCCGCTGGCAGGCCACCGTGCGCGCGGACGGCTCGCTCAGCGTCGGCGCAGACACCGGATCGATCCATAAAATGGGCGCAACCCTGCAAAACGCGCCCAGCTGCAATGGTTGGACCTTCTGGCACCACGAGGTCGAAGGCGCCCTCAAGCCCATCGACACGCTGCGCCAGACTTACCTGCTGGCAAACGAACCCTGATAGCGCCCATACCAAAACTCCAAACCAACCCCCGTTCGGGCTGAGCCTGTCGAAGCCCCTTCCTTTCCTTTAACAAGGAAAAGCCCTCGACAGGCGCAGCGTGAACGAGACCAGCCATGACCCTCTCCACTCTCCCCCAGGGCGCCCGGCTCTACCTGAAGCCCACATGGTTCGTCCCCTCCCCCATCGGCCTGCCCGATGGGTCAGCGGCACGCATGGCCAACGGCCTCATCTGGTTCCAGGCCTATGAGCTAACCGCACTTCAAGGCTCCCAACGCCTCGCCCGAAACACAATCCCGGTCGCCCAGTTCGCCGAAACCATCGCCACCCTCCCCGACACGCTCGCCGAAAGAGCCCAGCGCCTCGCAGCCAACATCTCCGCCCAGCGCCAGCCGCTCGCGCTAGGCGATCGCACCATCCGCTTCGACGCGCCGCAGGTCATGGCGATCCTCAACGTCACCCCCGACAGCTTCTCCGACGGCGGCAAGCATATGGGCGACCCGCAAGCCGCGGCGGATGCTGGTTTTGCCATGGCAGCCGCAGGCGCAGCGCTGATCGACATAGGCGGCGAATCCACCCGCCCCAAAGCGCCCAAGGTCTGGGAAGGCGACGAAATCGCCCGCGTCGTCCCCGTCATCGAAAAGCTCGCAGCCGCAGGCGTGCCGGTCTCCATCGACACCCGCAAGGCGTCCGTTATGGAGGCCGCGCTCGCAGCAGGCGCAAAGGTCATCAACGATGTCAGCGCCCTCGCCCACGATCCCCGCGCCATGGAAGTCGCGGCCCGCGCCGCCTGCCCCGTCATCCTGATGCACGCCCCCTCCTCCGGCGATGACCCGCACGATAATCCCGCAGGCTATGGCGATGTGATCGCCGACGTCTTCGACATGCTCGAAAGCCGCATCGAAGCCTGCGTCGCCGCAGGCATCGCGCGCGACAGGATCATGGTCGATCCGGGCCTCGGCTTCGGCAAATCGCTCGCCGACAATCTGGCGCTGGTCAACAGCCTCGCCACCTTCCAGGGCCTCGGCGTGCCCCTACTCTTCGCCGGAAGCCGCAAGCGCCTGATCGGCGCCCTCTCCAACGAAGCCCCCGCTCCCGACCGCCTCGGCGGCTCCATCGCCCTCGCCTTCCGCGCCGCGCAATCCGGCGCGCAGATGGTGCGCGTCCATGACGTAAAGGAAAGCGTGCAAGCCCTGCACCTCTGGCGCGGCCTCGCCGACGCAGGGCTGAGCGCGGTCTGAAGCATGATCATGCTTGAGTGATCGTCACCCCGGACTTGATCCGGGGTCCCGCTTCTTTTCTGACGCTGCCGATGCAGCGGGACCCCGGGTGGAACCCGGGGTGACGGAAAATCAGCCTTAATGCGATGCTTCCGTGTAAAACGATCAGCCTCTAAGGATCGCAAACACTCTTAACCCGGCCGCCCTGAGCCTCAGGCCAACAACCCAAGCCCGTTCGGGCTGAGCTTGTCGAAGCCCCTTCCTTCTCTTCAGCAATCAACCCGGAAAGCTGCAATGACCCGCTATCAGCGCTAAGCCGCCCGCCTCCGTCCCGTTCAGACTGAGCGGATCGAAGCCCTCACCTATTCAAAACGAAGGCGTCAGACCTCCGGAAAACAGGCACGTAACCTACCACCGCCGCAACCTCGGCCGAAACACACTCGGATCAATCGCGAGCACAGGAACATCCCCAGCCGCCAATTCAACCTTCGCCTGCTCCACCACCGGCAGCTTGGCACCCGGCGTGAAAGTGACCACCGCCGTCCCCGGATCATCCAGCACCAGCCGATCCAGCATCAACGCAGGCCCCAACTCATCCGCATTCACCCGAACCAGCGTCCCAAGCTCCGTCATCCCGAACAATGTCCGCGCAAAGGCGGTAGGCAATCTTATGCAACCATGGCTCGCCGGATAGCCGGGATTATGCCCCGCATGCAGCGCCACCCCATCCCATGTCAGCCTTTGCATGAACGGCATGGGAGCGTTGCTGTAGAGGTTGGACCGATGCCATTCCCGCTTTTGCAGGATCGTGAACTCGCCCGTCGGCGTCCGATGTCCCGCCGTGCCCGTCGACACGCTCGCCACGCCCACCAGCCGGTCCCCGCTATAGACATGCACCATCTGCCGCTGAAGGCTGATGATCAGGTAAAGCGGCCCATCAAACGGCCCCTCCTCTAGCCAACGATAGCCGCCCGGCTGCACCACCTCACCATCCGGAATCGCGGACTCAGCAGCAGCGTCACGCGTCGGCGAAAGAGAGGTTATGGCGACAAGCGCCAGCAGGAACGGCATCACGCGCATAAAGACTTTCTTAGCCATAATGCGCGGCTACGCCAGCCAGTACGGGACTATCGCCTCACTATTCTTAATCCCGTCGTGGCACAGGTTAAGAGTTCCGATCTTTTCCGCATGCGGCGCACAAGAACATTGTTCACGCGACCGGCATCTCTGCTGGCTCGGAAAATGGTCCAACCCGACCTGATCGGATGCCTTAGCCGTTCAATCGGCCGCCTGATCCTATCGATGCCCATGGGATAAAGCGACCAAGCGTCGCACCGTCAATTTCGCCCTATCGATCCTATAGCAACACCAGCTGAGCGACCGGGGCAAAGCTACGGCGGTGCAGCGGCGTCGGACCATGTTCCCGCAGCGCCGCCAGATGCATCGGGCTGCCATAGCCCTTATTGCTTTCCCAGCCATAATGGGGATGCACCGCCGCCGCCTCTATCATCATGCGGTCCCGCGCCTCCTTGGCCAATATCGACGCGGCGGCGATCGAGAGGCATTTGGCGTCGCCCTCCACCACAGCCGTCGACGCCCAGCGCCATTGCGGACAACGATTGCCATCCACCAGCACATGCGCGCAATCATGCGCCAGGGCCTCCACCGCCCGCGTCATCGCAAGCATCGTCGCCCACAGGATGTTGATCTCGTCAATCTCCTCGACCGACGCCACCCCGACCCCCCAACACAGCGCCCGCGCCTTGATCTCGACTTCCAGCACGGCGCGCCGCGCGGCGGTCAGCTGCTTGCTGTCGTTAAGACCATCCGGGCAATCCCCCTGCCGCAGGATGACGGCGGCGGCCACGACTGGCCCCGCAAGCGGCCCCCTGCCCGCTTCGTCCACGCCCGCGACCACGCCCGGATGATGCAACCGCTCATGCGCAAAATCAGGCATGCTGGTGAAACCCGAACGGCGCCCCCATAGGCCCATGACCCTGCCCCAGACCCGGCGCCAACATCAATGCCTCTCGGACATATTTACGAGCAAATTCAATAGCTTCTATAAGCGTTGAACCCTGCCCCAGCCGAGCAGCAATAGCGCTGGCCAAGGTACACCCAGTCCCATGCGTATGAATCGTTTCAATTCGCGCATTGCTCCATGACTTTACCAACCCCTGCGGCCCAATCAGCCGATCCGTCAGCATCGCCCCCTCGCCATGCCCACCCTTCGCCAGCACATGCGTACCGAAACGGATCGCAATCTCCTCGCCCCCCAACGCCTCCAGCTCAGGAATGTTCGGCGTCACCAAAGTCGCCAGCGCCATCAACCGCTCAAACGCCGCAATCGTCGCCACGTCCGCCAGCACCGATCCACTAGTAGCGACCATCACCGGATCGAATATGATCGGAACATCGACCAATTCCGCCAGTCGATCAGCAACTGTCTGCGCCGTCTCCGCCGAACCGATCATCCCGATCTTCACCGCATCAACACCGATGTCGCTGATGACGCTATCCATCTGCTGCACCACCATCTCCGTCGGCACCGCATGCACGCCCTGCACCCCCAGCGTATTCTGAGCAGTGATCGCAGTGATCGCCGTCATCGCATGCCCACCCAGCAGCGTGACTGTACGGATATCCGCCTGAATGCCAGCCCCCCCGCCACTGTCCGAACCAGCGATGATCAAAATGCGCGCGGGCTTCATCCCTTGTAGTGACGCTCGGTAGAGGCGGGATGGCGCGCAAGCGCATCGCCTATGCGTGTCGGCCGGTCCATCAGTTCCCCGCCGCAATTAGGGCAACGATCATCAAGCGCCTCGGCACACGCAGCGCAAAAGGTGCATTCGAAAGAGCAGATGAAAGCGCCCGGCTCCGCAGCGGGCAGATCCTCGCCGCATCGTTCGCAATCAGGACGCATATCCAGCATCAGGCTGCCACCCTCGCCACCGCGTCGCATATCCGTTCGACGACGTCCTTCACCTGATCTTCCCGATCGCCCTCGGCCATGACACGGATCACAGGCTCTGTGCCGGACGGACGAATGACCAATCTGCCGCAACCATTCAATTCACCCTCCGCCTGGGCGATCACCCGCTTGACCTCCTCATGCTCCAGCGGCTTGCCCCCGGAAAAGCGGACATTCTTGAGCAGTTGCGGCACGGGATCGAACTGATGCAGAACTTCGCTGGCGGGCTTGCCCGCGCGGACAAGCGCAGCAAGCACCTGAAGCGCCGCTACGGTCCCATCGCCGGTCGTCGCATAGTCGGACAGGATCATGTGACCCGACTGTTCACCGCCGACATTGAAGCCACCCTCACGCATCCGCTCCAGCACATAGCGATCCCCAACCTTGGTGCGCTCGAGATTAATGCCTTGCACGGCCAGGAAGCGCTCCAAGCCGAGGTTGGACATAACCGTCGCAACCAATCCGCCCCCCCGCAGCAATCCGTCGCGTGCGAAATTGCTGGCGATCAGCGCCATGATCTGATCGCCATCAACGATCTGGCCCTTCTCATCCACGACGATCAGCCGGTCGGCATCGCCGTCAAGAGCGATCCCGATGTCCGCACCGGACGACACGACCGTTTCCTGGCACAGAAGCGGGGAGGTCGATCCACAACCATCATTGATATTGATGCCGTTCGGCGTCACCCCAATCGCGATCACCTCCGCGCCCAATTCCCACAGAGCCGATGGCGCGACCTGATAAGCGGCGCCGTTCGCGCAATCGACGACGATCTTCAGCCCGTCGAGGCGAAGGTCGGCGGGAAAGCTGGACTTGACCGCATGGATGTAGCGACCCCGAGCGTCCTCGACCCGGCGCGCGCGTCCGATTTCCGATGAAGCCGCGAGCGGGATGTCCTGATCCAGCATCGCTTCAATCTTCAACTCATCTTCATCGGACAGCTTATAGCCGTCAGGTCCGAACAACTTGATGCCGTTGTCGGCATAGGGATTGTGACTGGCCGAAATCATGACACCCAGATCGGCACGCATAGAATGAGCAAGCAGCGCCACGGCAGGCGTTGGAATCGGCCCGAACTGAACAACGTCCATCCCCACCGCAGTGAACCCCGCGACCAGCGCGTTTTCGACCATATAGCCGGACAGGCGCGTATCCTTTCCGATCACAACCCGATGCCTATGGCTCCCCCGCTGAAAATGCTTTCCGGCGGCCATGCCGACCTTCATCGCCAGTTCGGCGGTCATCGGCCATTGGTTCGTACGGCCCCTGATCCCGTCGGTGCCGAAATAACGCCTGCTCATGATTCTGTCCTGCAACGCGACCTAAGTTGCCGTCGTCCATAGCAATCTTTGTTCGACTTTCCACTGGCCGACAGTCATCCCATAGCAGATGGACGGTTTCAATGCAGCGGTGGACGCGCTTTCAAGTGCGGTCTTCTTCAAGGTGCCCGTCATGGGTGCCCGGATCGAGCTGGTCATTCTCTATCTTGCGATCCCGATGTTGTTTTTCACCATCTGGCTGGGCTTTCCCAATGTCCGCGCCGTGGGACGAGCGTTAAGAATATTGCGGACCCAGCCAGGCGTAGGCGAGGCCACGGGCGACGTCAGTCAGTGGGGCGCTTTGACTACCGCGCTCGCCGGAACGATCGGCCTCGGCAACATCGCCGGGGTCGCGGTTGCCTTGACCATGGGTGGGCCGGGCGCGATCTTGTGGATGTTCGTGATCGGCTGGTTCGCAATGACCGTGAAGATGGCCGAAGTAACGCTCGGCCTTAAATACCGGACGTTCGATCAACGCGGCCATGTGCATGGTGGCCCCATGTATGTGCTCAAAGCCATAGGCACGGCCCGAGGCTGGCCCCGTCTAGGACTTACGCTCGGCGGCCTTTACGCCTTCTTCGCCCTGTTTGGCGCGATCCCGATGGTGCAGGTTAACCAGAGCTTCGCGCAGGTGAAGGTTGTGACCGGTCTCTCTAATGGTTGGGCCTATGGCGTGCTTCTGGCTGCCGCCGTGGCGTTGGTGACACTGGGCGGCGCGGCGTGGCTTGGCGAGGTCGCGAAACGGCTCACCCCGCTCAAGGTGGCCGTCTATCTCATTGGTGTCGCTGCCGTCCTCATCATCCACGCGCCAGCTATACCCGACGCATTGGCCCAGATATGGCACAGCGCCTGGAATGGAAGCGCGGCCACAGGGGGCGCTGTCGGCGCCTTTGTCTCGGGAATGAGGCGAGCGGTCTTTGCGAGCGAGGCGGGTGTCGGCTCCGCAGTGATGGCACACAGCCTGGCACGAGTGCGCCATCCGGTTTCAGAAGGACTGGTGGCCCTGCTTGAACCGCTGCTCGGCACAATGATCGTCTGCTCGGTGGGTGGTCTGGCGCTGGTGGTCGCGGGCACTTGGACATCTGGATTGGAGGGCATCGCAATCACATCTGCCGCCTTCGCGCAGGTATCACCATGGTTTCCATGGCTACTAGCGGCCGTCGTTGTGCTGTTTGCCTATTCGACGCTTGTGGCGTGGGGCTTTTATGGTCTTCAGGCGTGGGGATACCTGTTCGGTCATGGTCCAAAGGCGCAGTGGAGTTACAAGATCCTCTATATCGTCGCGCTGCCTCCTGCGGCCGCGATCGACCTTGGTCGGGTCGTGGACATCGTCGATAGCAGCTTCTTCCTGATGGCGATTCCCAACGTCATTGCCCTCTATCTCTGTGCTGGGGAATTACGGCGAGACGTGCGTGCCTATCTAAGCGAAGCGGAAGAACATGCCTCACCAAGCGGATTTAAGGACTAACCGATAAGCGAAAGGCCCCACCAGTTGGCGAGGCCTCTCTTAAATTATATCAGGTTAGGTTGGTTCAGATCTTGTCGCCAAGCGCACCCTTCACAGACCCTTTGATGTCCTGAGCGGTGCCCTTAGCCTGCTGCGCCTTTCCCTCTGCGACCAGATCGGCATCATTCTGGTTCCGGCCCGCAGCTTCCTTGACCGCTCCAGCAATCTTATTGCCTGCCGCTTTAACCTTGTCAGTCATTTCACCCATAACGTCCTCCTATCGAAAGCTACGATGGGTCAACAACTTGGAGTAACCGAAGGTTGCCACCGGTACGATTGCGCAACGGTTGCAGACAAAGAAAAAGGGGCCGGAAAACCGGCCCCTTCCAAAATAATGGTAGCTGACGCTTAGCGCTTCGAGAACTGGAAGCTGCGGCGAGCCTTGGCGCGGCCATACTTCTTACGCTCGACGGTACGGCTATCGCGGGTCAGGAAGCCTTCGGCCTTGACTGCGCTGCGCAGCGCCGGCTCATACTTCGTAAGAGCCTGGGCGATGCCGTGCTTGACCGCGCCGGCCTGGCCAGACAAACCGCCGCCCTTGACGGTGGCGATCACGTCATACTGACCTTCACGCTCAGTGATGCCGAAGGGCTGGTTGATCACCAAACGCAGGGTCGGGCGAGCGAAATAGATTTCCTGATCGCGGCCGTTGACCGTGATCTTGCCGGTGCCGGGCTTCACCCAGACGCGGGCGACGGCATCCTTACGCCGGCCGGTCGCATAGGCGCGGCCGAGGCTGTCGATTTCCTGGGCGCGCAGCGGAGCCGAGGGCTGAACAGGGGCGATCGGTGCGTCGGCAGCGACGGTCTCACCAGCGGCGGGCGCGGGAGCGTTGGCGGTCAGCGACGCGAGGTCGGACAGGGACTGGCGGTTATCGGACATTATGCACCCACCTTGTTCTTGCGGTTGCGCGACGCGAAATCGAGCACTTCGGGGTTCTGTGCGGCGTGCGAATGTTCGGCGCCAGCGAAGACGCGAAGATTGCGCATCTGCTGACGACCGAGCGGACCGCGGGGGATCATGCGCTCGATGGCTTTTTCCAGAACGCGTTCGGGGAAACGGCCTTCCAGGATCTTGGCAGGCGTGGTTTCCTTGATGCCGCCGGCGTAGCCGGTGTGCTTGTAATAGACCTTGTCGGTCAGCTTGCGGCCCGTGAACTTCACTTTGCCAGCGTTGATGATGATGACATTGTCACCACAATCGACGTGGGGCGTAAAGCTGGTCTTGTGCTTGCCGCGAAGGATGTTCGCGACGGTCGAGGCGAGGCGGCCGACGACGAGACCTTCCGCGTCGATCAGGATCCACTTCTTTTCGACCGTTGCCGGGGTTGCCGGCTTAGTGGTCTTCATCAGCGCCTTCATGGTGCCAATCTCCAGAATGAAATAGTGAATTGAACGCGTTTTGAGGGCGTTCAAAGATGGGCGCTAATGACCGGCGAGGTTCAAGAAGTCAAGAGATTCGGCGGGTTTCCTGACGGGTAAAATAATACCCGTCACTTTGCGATCTGTTCGGCCACCCATTTTGCGTAGCTTAGATCGGCGCTTTCCACCGGTAATGCGAGGATTGCGGGCACTTCATAGTCGTGAAGCTCCGCGATGCGCGCCATCAGCGCGTCGCGGCGCGAGGACGTGGTCTTGAACAACACCGGCACCTCCGCCGCGCTTTCCAGCACGCCGTTCCATTCATAGAGGGACGTCGCAGCCCCGAGCATGTTGGCGCAAGCAGCAAGCCCTTCCCCGATAAGCTGGCGCGCGACGCGGTCGGCGGCCTCCGCGGAGCCGAAGAGCGTGTAGACGAGCGCGACGCCGCTCACCCCCGGCGCGACCCGACCGCATGCGCGCCCCAGGCGGCGGAAGCGACGACGAGGGCGCCGACCGCCTGATGCAGCACCGCGAGCGGCAAGGCGATGCCGCTGACGACAGTGGCGATGCCCAGCGCGATCTGCGTGCCGACGGCAGCGTTGATGGCGATCGAGGGACCGCGCCGCCCCGCCCGCTTTGCCTTACGCGCAAGCAGGACCAACATCGCGGCGGCAACCCATGCCCACCAGCGATGGATGAAATGGACGAGATAAGGGTCGCTGGACAAGGTCGCCCAAAGCGATCCCAGCCACGAAATCCCCTCCGGCACGAGATGATCGTTCATGAGCGGCCATGTGTTCGAGACATAACCGGCGTCGAGCCCAGCGGTGAACGCGCCGAACATCAGCTGGACCAACAGCACCAGCAGGGCGACCAGCGCAAAGGGCTTCAGCGCAGCAGGACGGGCGGCAGGGTTCCGCGCCAAGGCAAACAGATCAAGCGCGGTCCAGATGAGGCCGCCGATGATGAAAAGTGCCGTCAGCAGATGAACCGCGAGCCGGTAATGGCTGACATCGGTGCGCACGGACAGGCCAGAAGTCACCATCCACCAACCAATCGCACCCTGAAGGCCACCGAGCGTCAGCAAAGCGACGAGACGCCAGCCGTAGCCGTACGGGATAGCGCGGCGAAAGGCGAACCACAGGAGCGGCAGGGCAAAGGCGAGGCCTATCAATCGTCCAAGAAGCCGATGCACCCATTCCCAGAAGAAGATGAACTGGAAATCGGACAGGGTCATGCCCTGCCGCAATTGCTGATATTCGGGGATCTGCTGATAGAGGCGGAAGGCGTCCATCCACTGATCATGGGTCAGCGGCGGAATGGCGCCGGTGATCGGTTTCCACTGCGTTATCGACAGGCCCGATTCGGTAAGCCGGGTAATGCCGCCCACCACCACCATGCAGAAAACGAGCGCTGCCACCGTGAGCAGCCAGCGGGCGATCGCGACGGGACGGGAAACATCCATGGCCGGGCGAAGGGCAAGTTCGGTCATGGCGCCGATCCATGCGCCGATGCCCGGATTGTTGCAAGAGGGCGACCATAGGACAAAAGGTCGCAACGCTCCGTAACGAGCGGATACAAATCAGCGGACAGGCGTATCCCGTCTATGCACTTCTTAACAGAGGATAATCGATGAGCGCCCCGGCGACCGACATTGCCGGGATGATCGCTGCACACGGTCCGATCGGAGACCTGACGGCGCGCATCGGCGACGGGTCCCCTCTGGGGCCGGTCAGCCGATGGTCGCCTGCGCTGATATCCACGGTGCGGCTGATGCTGTCTTCCAAGGCGGAGATCGTGCTGTTCTGGGGGTCGGACCTCTGCGCGCTCTATAATGAAGCCTATGCGCCGACGATCGGCGACAAGCATCCGGGGGCATTGGGCCGTCCGGCGCGGGAGAATTGGGCCGAATTATGGGACGATCTGGAGCCGCTGCTGCTGTCCGTGATCGAGCGGGGCGAGACGGTGCATGCCAAGGATCGCCCCTTTTACATCGAACGCGACGGCGGCCGTGGCGAGGAAGTCTATTTCGACATCAGCTATTCCCCCGTGTTCGAAGCAGACGGGTCGATCGGCGGGGCGCTGTGCATCGTCAGTGAGACGACGCAGCGCGTCCGAACCGAGCGGGAGATGCTGGCGGATCGGAACCGATTATGGACGCTGGCCCGTGATCCTTTTCTGATCGCCGACATGGACGGCACATGGCTGTCGGCCAGCCCTGCATGGACGGACATATTGGGATGGAGCCAGGAGGAATTGATCGGCCGCACGTCGGAATGGATGGAGCATCCCGACGATGTCGCACGCGTCCGGAAAGAAGTTGACACGCTCCAGCAAGGCGTTCCCTCGCTGCGCTTCGAAAACAGGTTCCGAACAAAGGACGGCGGCTATCGCAACTTCAGCTGGACGGCCGTGCCGGACAATGGGCTGATCTATTGTGTGGCGCGGGATGTCACCGAACAGCGCGCCCATGCCCGCGCGCTTGCCGAAGCGGAAGCCGCGTTGCGGCAAGCGCAGAAGATGGAGACGCTAGGCCAGTTGACCGGCGGCGTGGCTCATGACTTCAACAACCTGTTGCAGGTGGTGACGGGCAATCTTGAACTGCTCCAGCGCGGCCTCAAAGATAATGAGCGGATGCGCCGTGCGGCGGACAATGCGATGGCGGGCGCCGAACGTGCGGCCATGCTGACGCAGCGGCTGCTCGCCTTTTCCCGCCGCCAGCCATTAGCGCCCGAGCGCGTGAACCCCAACCGGCTGGTGAGCCGCATGTCGGAGCTGTTAAGCCGCACTTTGGGCGAGCGGATCGAGGTTGAAACGATCCAGACCGCGCGGGCCTGGCCGATCGAGGTCGATCTTAATCAGATGGAAAATGCGCTGTTGAATCTGGCGGTCAATGCGCGCGATGCGATGCCCGATGGCGGCAAGCTGACCATCGAGGTCGCCAATACACATATAGATGACCGTTACGCGGCGCAGGAAGAGGATGTGCAGCCCGGACAATATGTGCTGATCAGCCTGTCGGACACGGGACAGGGCATGGATGCGGAGACGTTGAGCCATGCGATCGAGCCGTTCTTCACCACCAAGGAGGTGGGTCGTGGCACCGGGCTTGGGCTGTCCATGGTCTATGGTTTCATCAAGCAATCCGGCGGCCACATCCGGGTGTATTCGGAGGTCGGCGAAGGCACGAGCGTCAAGATTTACCTCCCTCGTTTCCATGGCCTGGTGCCCGCAAATGATCAATTGGAGGAGGCACCGCCCCCGGTTGTAAGCGGGGGCGATGAGACGGTTCTGGTGTGCGAGGATGACGATAAAGTCCGCGCCTATGCGGTCGAGGTGCTGAACGAGTTGGGATATCGGGTGATCGAAGCCAGTAACGGAGCGGCGGCGCTGGATGCGCTGGAGCAGGCCCCGGTGCCGGTCGATCTGCTATTCACCGATGTCGTGCTGCCCGGTGGGATGACCGGCGCCGACGTTGCGCGGGAAGCGGCGGTGAGGCGGCCAGAGCTTAAGATCCTGTTCGCGACCGGATATGCGCGCAACGCTATTTTCCACCATGGGCGGTTGGACCCAGGGGTGGAGTTGCTGACCAAGCCTTTTACTTACGCGGAACTGGCGGGGAAGGTGCGTGAGGTGTTGGACCGGCGGGAAGAGCAGCGGGTGGGTTAGTGAA
>CAMPIM010000075.1 GCA_946886365.1 uncultured Novosphingobium sp. | reverse complement strand
CGCCCATCGCGTCGATTGCGATTCGCGGTTGGCTGGACACTTCAGGACACCTTTGCAGGAGGGAGTGTGTCGTCAGGCCCCGACGGCAACGACTTCGCGGCCGTTATAGTGGCCGCAGGCGTCGCACAGATTATGCGGGCGCTTGAGTTCACCGCAGTTCGAGCATTCCTGGAACGCTTCAACGCGCAGCGCGTCGTGGCTGCGACGCATGCCGCGACGGGACGGGGAAGTTTTCCTCTTGGGGACAGCCATGTCGGCACCTTATTCCATAATTAGATCTGGTTAAGCGACTGGCCGAAATCCGATGAATATCGACGCCACAGGCGCCGCAGACCCATGCGGCCCGGGTGATCGCGAAGCCCTGCGCCTATAGCGTTTTTTGGCAGGGGTGCAAGTCCTTCCTTGCCCCGAAACGATGGCCGCCTATTGTACCGCCAACGTAAGGATAGGGAGAAACATGCGATGCTGTTGCCGATCACGCTGACCTTGGCCGCTGCCTGCGCGCTTCTCAACCTGTGGCTCGCATTTCGCTGCGCCCGGATTCGCGTCGGCAGCAAGGTGCTGCATGGCGATGGCGGCGATCAGCTGCTTGCGCGCCGGATACGGGCGCATGCGAACTTCGCCGAATATACGCCGATCATCCTCATTCTCTTCGCGCTGGTCGAATTGGCTATCGGATCGCCGCTGTGGCTGTGGATAGGCGCGCTGACCTATGTCATCGCGCGCGCTTCGCACGGGATAGGCATGGACGCGGATCGCCCTAACGCCTGGCGGGCAGGCGGCGCGATGCTCACCTGGGTGGTGACGGCGGCACTAGCAGTGGCTGCCCTCTATGTTGCCTATCATGCGACCCGCGCGGTGCCTGCGCCACCAGCCATGGCCGCGCGCTAGCCGTTAGCCGAGAACCGCATCACCAACGAAAGGATTGGTGCGGCGCTCATGGGCGAAATCGCTCATCGGGCCGTGGCCTGGCACGAAGGCAGTGTCGCCACCCAGCGGCCAAAGCTTGCCCGTGATGGCGTCGATCAGCTGCTGGTGATTGCCCATCGGGAAATCCGTGCGGCCGATCGATCCCTGGAACAGCACATCGCCGACGATCGCGAGCTTGCTGGGCGCGTGATGGAACACGACA
The DNA here is from genome assembly GCA_946886365.1 of uncultured Novosphingobium sp. Next base: position 17,510 of record CAMPIM010000075.1, on the reverse strand, counting down.
TGGCCGGGCGTGTGGCCGGGGCAATGATAGACGTCCAGCACCAGATCGCCGACCGTCACCTGATCGCCGTCGACCAGCCAGCGGTCAGGCTCGAAGATCTTTCCGTTCACGCCGTAATTGCGGCCATCTTCTTCCAGACGGCTGATCCAGAAGCGATCGGCCTCATGCGGCCCTTCGATCGGAACGCCGAGTTCCTTGGCCAACGTGCCCGCCTCGCCGCAATGGTCGATATGGCCGTGCGTCACCAATATCTTTTCGATCGTCACGCCCTGCTGCTCCGCAGCGGCCTTCAGCCGCGGGAGGTCCCCACCCGGATCGACAAAAGCACCACGGTTGGTGGCGGTGCACCAGAAGAGCGTGCAATTCTGCTGCAGCGGGGTGACGGGAATCAGGGCGGCTTTTAGCGGAGGCGTGGTCATGGCGGAGATGTGGCGAAGCCGAACGCGGCGCGCAAGAGCTAGGGCCGACCGACATTCAGTTCTGGCGGCCTGCAAATGGCGGTTCTCCGCGCTTTCGGTGCTCACGTACTTTGAGTACGCTGCGCTCCGGCTCACGGAAAACCACCATTTTCGGCTCGCCATATCCTGAATGTCGATCGGCCCTAGCCCGCGTCTTCCATCGCCAGCGGTTCGGCCAGGCTGATGCCATCCAGCACCTTCGCCGTCTCGTCCCGCACGCGCAGCATCACGCGATGCAGCCTGCATTCCGATTCGGGGAGGCAGTTGGTGCAGGTCTCATGCGCGAATCGGCTGGCACAGGGCGTCAGCGCCAGCGATCCACGTGTCAGCCGCACAATGTCGCCATAGCTGATATCAACCGGAGCCAGCGCGAGCCAATAGCCCCCGTCCCGCCCCCGCTGCGTGGCCACCAGCCCTTCGCGGGAGAGTTCCGACAGGATGACCGTCAGGAACTTCGCCGGAATATTCTGCCGCGTCGCAATCTCGTTCAGCGGCACGGGGCCTTGGCGGTAGCGGTCGGCAAGATGCTGGAGAGCGCGGATGGCGTAACGGGTCTTCTGCGAAAGCATATTCCCGTTATTCGCCCCCGCGCCTCATTTGACAAGCCGCCGCAGGGCCGATCAGGCCTTCACCTTGCTCAGCGCTTCTTCATAGGTAGTAGCCTTGAAGCCAACGACGGTCCGACCGCCAACATCCAGGATCGGCCGCTTGATCATGGAGGGGTTGGTGCTCATCAGCAGAATCGCCTTTTCCGCGTCGATATGCGCCTTGTCGCCTGCGTCCAGCGCCTTGAAGGTCGTGCCGGAACGGTTGAGGATGGTTTCCCACCCATGCTCCATCACCCATTCCTCCAGCTTGCCCTTGTCCACGCCGGACACCTTATAGTCGTGGAAGCTGTAGGAGACGCGCTCATTGTCCAGGAAATTGCGCGCCTTCTTGATGGTGTCGCAATTTTTGATGCCATACATGGTAATCATGGGGGTCAGCCTTTGAACGCGGTGACTTCGATCTCGATCTTCATCTCCGGCTTGATGAGGCCAGCGACGACGCAGCTTGCCGCAGGGCGAATCTCGCCGAACACGGGCGCGGTCGCTTTGCCAAGGTCATCCCAATAGGCCGGGTCAGTGATATAATAGGTCACGCGCACGACATCGGCGAAGGAAAAGCCCGCATCTTCCAGCGCCTTGCCGATGACCTTCAGCGCATTGACGCCCTGATCGACGACGCTTTCGGGCATCGTCTTGGTTTCCGGATCAGTCCCGGTCGTGCCGGCGACGAAGCACCAGTCGCCCTGAACAACGGCGCGCGAATAGCCGACCTGCGCCTCGAAAGGCGAACCCGAGGAGATGAGTTTGCGGGACATGGGATTTCCTTCGAAGGGGTAGCGATGAAAGGGATCGGGCGGCTCTTGCCCCCTGCCGTCTCCCCTGTCCAGCGCCTTTTGGACAGCCATGGAACGGGCGCCCCGGTTGATCGGTTGGGCAGGCAAGGAGACATGCCATGGACCAGCCAAAGGATCAGTCGGACAAGGACCGATTTCCCGACGATATCGAGGAAAATGACGAGCAGAGGGAACGGGGATCGCAGGCGCAGGATGTCGCCGACGACGCCCGCGCGCGCAGCACCGACCTGGCGGAGGACAGCGAACGAGGCGGAACCCCAAACCCCGCGCAGATCATCCCCGACGACACGCCCGACCTGGTCGAGCGGATGGAGGAAATGAACCGTTCCGGACGGATCGACAATGACGCCTTCGCAGGCGAACCGCAGATGGACGATGAGGAAGACTATCTCGGCAACACCGAGGACGAGGAATAGCGCCGACGCGGGATAAGGCGCGCGCTCCCCTTCATGCGCCTTCCAGCCCCAGCCGCTGGAGCGTCGTGCCCTAAATTGGCACTGCCCCTGTTACCGTTCGCCCTGAGCCTGTTGAAGGGTTCTACTTCTTTTTTGAAAGAAGAAGGGCTTCGACATCTGAATGAGGCAAGTGACTCGTTCGGACAGCCCGAACGGAATTGAGTGATCCAGATAAAGATCACGAAGCTCTGAAGGCCCAAAGTCCCCATAATGGAGGATAAGCGGATCAGCTTCACCGCGCATCGTCAACGGCGTGCCCTAGGCTGGCGGGATGATCCGCCTGTGCAAACTGCTCCCTCCCCTCCTTGCCCTCCACATCCTGCTGATCGGATCAGCGGCGCCTCTCCGGGCGGAAAATCCTTCGCTACGCTTCCGCCTGTGCCACGGCATGGGGGGGCCGGATTGCGTGGTCGATGGAGACACATTCTGGATGGAGGGGACCAAAATCCGCATCGCCGACATCGACACGCCGGAAACCCACGGGCCGCGTTGCAGTGCCGAGGGGGCGCTGGGCACGCGGGCAACGCAGCGGTTGCTGGCGCTGCTCAATGCGGGCGCCTTTTCACTTAAGCCGGTGGAGCGAGAGCGGGATCGCTATGGACGGACCCTGCGCATCGTGACGCGGCAGGGCCGGTCGATCGGTGCGCTGCTGGTCGCCGAAGGTCTGGCGCGCCCCTGGACCGGAGCGCGCCAGCCATGGTGCCGTAGTTAGCGGCAGCTGATACCGCCGCGGTCAATCTCGCGGCCGAGCAGAGCGCCCGCACCCGCGCCGATCAGCACGCCAGCAGTGTTCGAATAGCCGCGATCCAGCTGCCCGCCGAGCAACCCGCCCAGCGCCGCGCCGACGATCAGGCCCGTCGTGCCGTCCGAACGGCGGCAATAATAGCGATCATCATAGCCGCGATAGATGCGTGTCCCGCGCGTCACGCGGATCGGCTCATAGCCGCTGCGATAGTAACGGTCGGGACGATAGCGGCTGCCATAGCGGCGATCCGGGCGGTTCCAGTCATAGCTGTAGACGACCCCACCGGGACGCTTCCAATGACCTTTGTGACGGCCATTGTCGTGGCGGCGATCATCGCCGCGCCAGCCACGGTCATGGCGATCGCGGTCGCCCCGCCAGTCGCGGTCATGCTTGCCGCCATGGCGTTCATCATGTCGGCCATGGCCGGGCTGCGCAAAAGCAGGGGTCGCAGCAACGCCAGTCAGCGTCATCACACCCAGCGAAAAAGCGGCGATGGCGCGCTTGATCGAGAAGTTCATGGGATGCTCCTTGCCATAATTTGTCAGGCTGTGGAGCTAAACACATGAATGCTGATGGACGTTGCATGAACGGAACAAAACATCGCGTTCAGCGGGCGGACAGGTGACGCATGGACTTCGCTGGAAGGCAAAGTTCACACCGTTGCTGGGTGCAAAAAAGCCAATCCAATTTCCCATATTTTAGTAGGTTTAATGAGCCGATGGAGAGGGTAGCGACCGACTGCAAGTAGGACAGCGGAATGGAGTTTGGATGCCAAGACCGACGTGGCGCACACGCTCATGCGGTATCCGTTGGAACAGTGAGTTATCCCGAGTATCGACCTCGAATATGCTCGTTGTAGTACGTTCCGGGCGAATTAGCTGTTACGAGCCCACGGAATACGGCTTCCGGCACCCTATAGAAATCATAGCCTTGATCGCCTTGTTGGAACCATATGGTTAGGGTGGCAGTGTTGATATTGTAGAAGGTGGCGTGCACTGCGCTGGAGTTGACGTAAATCATATATCCTCCGTGTAAGAAGGGGTGGGTCAACGACCCACCCGCTTCAGCTAGGCCAACTGGATCAACATCCAAGTTACTGCACGCCCCGCGTACGGAGGCATGCGGTTTCCCCTAGCGATCGGAGCAGTAGTTGAAGGGTATCCTTCAACCTTCCAAATGCCGCTTTCCGGACAGGTCTCGCCTGTGCGGGCGCGGGCGCCAACAGCAGTTTTCCACAGATACATAATCGTCGTACTCCCGGAGCGATTGCAATTGTGCAAACCGGGGCGTAGCAACCAATTTGGTGGTCAGGGTGCTACGCCCTTACCCAGGCAAAACTCAGCGGCTCCTACGCTAAGTTTTGACAAGGAGGCGAGGTTCGTTCCAGCGAACCTCGCCTTTTGCATTCCGAAAACTTTTCAAATCACTCCGCCGCGATCCCCGCAGCCTTGAACATATCCGGGTCGCTCACCTCATCAGCATTGGCCGCATCGCCAGCCTTGAGCTGCTTCCGCCGATCAAACGCATCCCACACTTCATTCCACTGGCCCCGCGTCGCGCCCTTTGAATATTCGGTCGCGCGGGTTTCGAAGAAGTTGGCGTGCTCCACACCGTTCAGCAGCGGAGTCAGCCAGGGGAGCGGATGCTCGTCGATCATGTAGATGGGCTTGAGGCCCAGTTGACCAAGGCGCCAGTCGGCGATGTAGCGGACATATTTCTTGATGTCCTTAGGCGTCATGCCCGGCACAGGCCCCATTTCGAAGACGAGGTCGACAAAGGCATCCTCGATCCGCACCGTCTTCTGGCACATGTCCATGATGTCGTCCTTGACCGCCGGGGTCAGGCAACCGCGTTCGGCGCAGAAGGCGTGGAACAGCTTGATGATGCCTTCGCAGTGCAGCGTTTCGTCGCGCACCGACCAGGTGACGATCTGGCCCATGCCCTTCATCTTGTTGAAGCGCGGGAAGTTCATCAGCATGGCGAAGGAAGCGAAGAGCTGGAGCCCTTCGGTAAAGCCGCCGAACATCGCCAGCGTCTTGGCGATATCCTCGTCCGTGTCGACGCCGAACTGGCTCAGATAGTCATGCTTATCCTTCATCTCCTTATACTGCATGAAGGCAGAATATTCGGTTTCGGGCATGCCGATCGTGTCGAGCAGATGGCTGTAGGCGGCGATGTGGACCGTTTCCATGTTGCTGAACGCGGTCAGCATCATCTTCACTTCGGTCGGCTTGAACACGCGGCCATATTTTTCGTGGTAGCAGTCCTGCACTTCCACGTCGGCCTGCGTGAAGAAGCGGAAGATCTGGGTCAGCAGATTGCGTTCATGGTCGGACAGCTTCTGCGCCCAATCACGACAATCTTCGCCCAGCGGCACTTCTTCGGGCAGCCAGTGGAGCTGCTGCTGGCGTTTCCAGAACTCATAGGCCCAGGGATATTCGAAAGGCTTGTAGACCTTGCTGGCTTGAAGAAGGGGCATTGGGTCGGCTCCGCGAATTAATGGAAAAGCGCAACCTGCGCGGGGGCGAGACGTTGAGGTCCCGTCATTCCCGGCACAGGAGATATATGATGGTTGATCTTACCAGCATCAAGGAACATGCTGAAGTTATCGGCGCTGATGGCGTCCATGTGGGCACTGTCGATCATGTCGAGGGTGCCGAAGGACATCAGCGTATCAAGCTGATCAAGGCGGACAGTGGCGAAGGAAGTCACTCCGGGCATCATCATTATATCAGCCAGGGGTTGGTGGCCGGGGTTGATGAGGACGGCACTGTGCGGCTGTCTGCGACCGGAGCCAACGCTGTCCTCTTTGAAGAGGAACAGGACGAGGGGTGATGCCTCCGGGGGTGATTGTGTGGGCGCGGTCAGTGTCGCCACCGCCGCGCCCATCCCCCCCATTAGCTCATTGGCAGGCAAGACATTCGTCATAGTCTGTGCTTTCCCCGCCCAATTCGAACTTCGGTGCGTCGATGGTGTTGTCCGCTTCCACCCCGCCCGCGAAACCGGCGCGCTGCACCGATTTTGAGCGCAGATAGTAAAGCGACTTGATGCCCAGTTCCCATGCGCGGAAGTGGAGCATCATCAGGTCCCACTTTTCCACGTCCGCCGGGATGAACAGGTTGAGCGACTGCGCCTGATCGATGAAGGGCGTGCGATCGGCGGCGAGTTCGAGCAGCCAGCGCTGATCGATTTCGAAGCTGGTCTTGAACGTGTCCTTTTCTTCCTGGCTCAGGAAATCGAGATGCTGGACCGACCCGCCGCGTTCCAGGATCGTGTTCCAGACGTTGGTCGAATCCTTCGATTTGTCGCGCAGGATCTTTTCCAGATAGGGATTCTTCACCACGAAGCTGCCCGACAGCGTCTTGTGCGTGTAGATGTTCGCCGGGATCGGCTCGATACAGGCGCTAGTGCCGCCGCAGATGATGCTGATCGACGCGGTGGGCGCGATCGCCATCTTGCAGCTGAACCGCTCCATCACGCCCATGTCGGCGGCGTCGGGGCACGGCCCACGCTCGACCGCGAGCTGCATTGAGGCGTCGTTCACCTTCTCGCTGATATGCTTGAAGATGCGCAGGTTCCAGCTCTTGGCCATCGCCCCTTCGAAGGGAAGGCCACGGGCCTGGAGGAAGGAGTGGAACCCCATCACCCCCAGGCCCACTGACCGTTCGCGCTCCGCACTATATTTGGCCCGCGCCATTTCGTCCGGCGCTCGGTCGATATAGTCCTGCAGCACATTGTCGAGGAAGCGCATGACATCCTCAACAAAGACGGGGTCCTTGTTCCATTCGTCCCAGGTTTCCAGATTCAGGGACGAAAGGCAGCAGACCGCCGTCCGGTCATTGCCGAGATGGTCGCGACCCGTCGGCAAAGTGATTTCTGAACAAAGATTGGAAGTCGAAACTTTAAGGCCGAGATCGCGATGATGCTTGGGCATCATGCTGTTCACGGTGTCGGAGAAGACGATATAGGGTTCGCCGGTGGCAAGGCGGGTTTCCACCAGCTTCTGGAACAGGCTGCGCGCATCGACCGTGCCCCGGACGGAGCCGTCCTTGGGCGATTTGAGCGAGAACTCAGCGCCGGTGCGGACCGCTTCCATGAACTCGTCGGTCAAGAGGACGCCGTGGTGCAGGTTCAGCGCCTTGCGATTGAAGTCGCCGCTGGGCTTGCGGATTTCAAGGAACTCCTCGATCTCCGGGTGGGAAACGTCGAGATAGCAGGCGGCCGAGCCCCGGCGCAGGCTGCCCTGGCTGATGGCCAGCGTGAGGCTGTCCATGACACGGACGAAGGGGATGATGCCGCTCGTCTTGCCATTAAGGCCGACCGGCTCACCAATGCCGCGCACGCTGCCCCAATAGGTGCCGATGCCGCCACCGCGCGAGGCGAGCCACACATTTTCGTTCCAGGTGTTGACGATGCCTTCCAGGCTGTCATCGACGCTGTTCAGATAGCAGCTGATCGGCAGGCCGCGCCCGGTGCCGCCGTTCGACAGGACAGGCGTCGCGGGCATGAACCACAGGCGCGAGATATAGTCGTAGACGCGCTGGGCATGGCCCTGATCATCGGCATAGGCGGCGGCGACGCGGGCGAACAGGTCCTGGTAATTTTCGCCGGGCAGCAGATAGCGGTCCTTCAGCGTATCCTTGCCGAATTCGGTCAGCAGCGCATCGCGGCTCTCATCCGTCACGACATCGAAGCGCCGTTCCTGGATCGAAGAGGAGGACCGCACCGCCTTGGCGGGCGCAGCCTTCTTTTCCGTCACGGTTTCCACCACATCGTCAATAACCGTCGCCACGTCGCCTGCACCTGTCTGTTCGCTGTCTCGAAAATCCATGCGAGCCCCCGAATGTTCATGTTTCGTTCGATTCGGTCAAGCTTTTCCGGTCAGTTCCGACCAGATGGCCTGCAACCGAGCCGAGCGGGGCACCTTCAGTGGATCGTCATGGACAAAACGCCCCTCGCCCGGAAAATGGTCCGACCGTTACAATCACAATCTGTTGGGTAACCCCCGTTAACCCGATACAAGGGATAGTGCCACAGCCTTGAATGGTTGCAAGAGGGTAAATGACAGTTCGAGGACTCGTTACGGTTCCCAAGCTGTTCACCCGGCAACAATCCGTCACGCCGCATCGCAGCGACGCGCGGACTTCCCTCACTCTTGCAAAAGACAAGAGGGACAATGTGCGAACGAAAATAAATTTGGCTTGCCTCTGAAATTGCCCGGAACGGGTCAGGGGGCTTGTCCTTTTTACTAAGGATGGTGGTTCATCAAAGACTTATCCACAAGCTGATGTGGATTAACTGTGGATGAGAAAAAGCCCCACCAGCGTGCTAAAAGCCCCGGTGCGCCTGACATAAGGCCCATGAATGAGAGGCAGCCATGATTCTCTATTATCACCCCCTTTCCTCCTATTGCTGGAAGGTGCTGATCGCCCTTTATGAGAATGACACGCCGTTCGAACGGGCGATGATGGAGGAGCCCGGCGTGACGGAAGCGTGGCTCACCCTGTGGCCGCTGGGCAAGTTTCCGGTGCTGCGCGACGAGGCGCGGGACCGGACGGTCGCCGAGGCGAGCATCATCATCGAATATCTGGGGCAGCAGCGCGCTGGCCGCTTCCGCCCGATCCCTGCTGATCCCGGCGACGCGTTGGAAGTGCGGTTGATGGACCGGCTGTTCGACAATTATGTGATGACGCCGATGCAGAAGATCGTTGCCGACCGGCTGCGGCCCGAAGATGCGCGTGATGCTCATGGCATGGGCGAAGCGCGCATCCTGCTGGGCAAGGCCTATGCGATGCTGGAGGAGCGGATCGGGGCGCGGCAATGGGCGGCGGGGGACGACTTCACGCTGGCGGACTGCGCGGCTGCCCCCGCACTCTTCTATGCGGACAAGGTGGAGCCGATGCGCGGCGGCTTTCCTGCGCTGGCCGCCTATCTCGACCGGCTGGAGGCGCGGGCGAGCTTTGCACGGGTGCTGGAGGAGAAGCAGCCTTGGTGGCACATGTTCCCCTATGCCAACGGATAGCTCGGCATATCTGGACTCTCGACCCAATCCCTATTAGCCGCGCCTGCGAAGACCCGCCGTGCAGGGCCGGGCGCTAATTAGGGACATGCAGGCAAGATGACCGTCATCAAGACCGCCGATCTGATCGAGAGCGTCGCCGACGCGCTCCAGTTCATCAGCTATTATCACCCGATGGATTATATTCGCGCGCTGGGTAAAGCCTATGACGCCGAAGCCAATCCGGCGGCCAAGGACGCCATCGCCCAAATCCTGACCAACAGCCGCATGTGCGCCGAAGGGCACCGCCCGATTTGCCAGGATACCGGCATCGTCAACGTCTTCATTAAATGGGGCATGGATTGCCGGTTCGACGACAATAGCCGTTCGATGCAGGATGTCGTCGATGAGGGCGTGCGCAAGGCTTATCTGAACCCGGAAAACCGCCTGCGCGCTTCGATCCTGCGCGATCCGGCCTTCTCGCGCGTCAATACCAAGGACAACACGCCCTGCGTGCTGAATGTCGAAATGGTGCCGGGCAACAAGGTGACCGTGGACGTCGCGGCCAAGGGTGGCGGCTCGGAGAACAAGACCAAGTTCAAGATGATGAACCCCAGCGATTCGATCGTCGACTGGGTGCTGGAGATGATCCCGCAAATGGGCGCTGGCTGGTGCCCGCCCGGCATGCTGGGCATCGGCATCGGCGGCACGGCGGAAAAGGCCGTGGCGCTCGCTAAGGAATCGCTGATGGAGCCCATCGACATGGGCGAACTGAAAGCCCGTGGGCCGCAGAATGACATCGAAAAGCTGCGGATCGAGATTTTCGACAAGGTGAATGCGCTCGGCATCGGCGCGCAGGGGCTGGGCGGGCTTTCGACCATCCTCGACGTCAAGATTTACGACTATCCCTGCCACGCGGCGGGCAAGCCGGTGGCGATGATCCCCAACTGCGCCGCCACCCGCCACGCCCATTTCACGCTCGACGGGTCCGGCCCGGCCTATCTGGAAGCGCCCAAGCTGTCCGAATGGCCACAGGTCGACTGGAAGCCGAGCAAGGAAGCGATCCGCGTCGATCTCGACAATCTGACGCCCGAAATCGTGCAGAGCTGGAAGCATGGCGACCGCCTGCTGCTGAACGGCAAGATGCTGACCGGCCGCGATGCCGCGCACAAGCGGATCGCCGACATGCTGGCCGCAGGCGAGGAACTGCCGGTCGATTTCAAGGGTCGCGTCATTTACTATGTGGGCCCGGTCGATCCGGTGCGTGACGAGGTGGTCGGCCCGGCTGGTCCCACCACCGCGACCCGCATGGACAAGTTCATGGACATGATGCTGGAACAGGGCCTCGCCGCCTGCGTCGGCAAGGCGGAGCGCGGCCCGGCGGCGACCGATTCCATCGCCAAGCATAAGAGCGCCTATCTGATGGCGGTCGGCGGCGCGGCCTATCTCGTCGCCCGCGCGATCAAGGGCGCGAAGGTCGTGGGCTTTGAAGACCTGGGCATGGAAGCGATCTACGAATTCGACGTGCAGGACATGCCCGTCACCGTCGCCGTCGATAGCGAAGGCCAAAACGTCCACCGCCTCGCCCCGCTGGTGTGGCAGGAGAAGATCAAGAAGGAAGGCCTTCTCGAAGGGGCATGACCTTTACATCCTCCCCATCGAAAGATGGGGAGGGGGACCACTCGCATAGCGAGTGGGGGAGGGGAAATGCGCGATGCCGCCGCGAAGGAAAACGGTCGACAATGCGCGCGGGCTCCGGCGAGAGATGTCGCCACCAGAAGTCGCGCTGTGGCAATGGCTGCGGCAACGGCCAAGCGGATTGAAGTTCCGCCGCCAACATCCGGTGGGGCCTTATCTGCTGGATTTCTACTGTGCTTCAGCCCGCTTGGCGGTTGAGATTGATGGAAGCGGGCATGATCACATCGAGCGGGTCACGCATGATGAGCGGCGCGACATTTGGCTGCGGGCGCAGGGGTTCAGGGTTCTGAGGATCAAAGCTATCGATGTTCTTACCGATCTGGATAGCGTGATGCGGCATATCCTGAACAACTGTCGCGCGCTTCCCCTCCACCATCCTGCGGATGGTCCCCCTCCCCATCTCATGATGGGGAGGATTAAATGATCACCTCGCCCATCTGGCTCCCAGCCACCCTGTTCGCGGGTGCTATGCAGGCATGGCGCACGGCGGTGCAGCGACGGGTCAGCCATAGCCTCTCGATCAACGCGGCGGGGCTGGTCCGCTATCTTTACGGCCTGCCCTTCGCGCTGTTGCTGCTGACCGGCTACGTGCTGACAGGCAACGCGCCCCTGCCTCACCCCGACCCATCCTTCCTATTGTTCTGCATCGGCGGTGGCTTGGCGCAGATCATCGCCACCAACCTGCTGATCATGGCCTTCGCCCACCGCAATTTCGTGGTTGGCACCGCTTATTCCAAGACGGAAGCGGTGCAGGGCGCGGCGCTGTCGTTCCTGTTGATGGGGGAGCGGCTCAGCCCCCTCGCCTGGGCGGGCATCGGCTGCGGCGTTGCCGGAGTCATGCTGCTGTCGACCGGCGGCAAGCGCATGGGGCCAGCCGATTTCCTCAAGGCGCTCGGTCAGCCCGCCGCGCTGACCGGCATCGCGTCGGGTTTTTTCTTCGCCCTCACCGCCATCGGCATCAGGCGCGCGACGCAGGAAGTCGGCGGCGGCGACCCGATCCTGGCCGCCCTTGTCGTGCTGGCGGCCACCGTGTCACTCCAGACGCTGATGCAGGGCGGCTACCTGCTGCTGCGCGAACCGGCGGAGATGCGCAAGGTGTTCGCGAGCTGGCGTATTTCGGGGCAGGTCGGCTTGCTCTCGGCGCTGGGATCGGCCTGCTGGTTCACTGGATTTGCGACCGCGCCCGTGGCGCTGGTCCGCATCGTGGGCCAGATAGAGGTCGCCTTCACCCTGGGCTTTGGCCACTTCTATCTTGGAGAGCGGATGACCCGCGGCGAGGTGATGGGCCTGTTGCTGGTCGGAAGCGGCGTGGTGCTGGCTCTGGCCGGGTCGCTGTAGCTTCGTCGGGTTGAGGGCAGCGGCCCGGCACCCACGCAAGACTTCGCTTAATCACCATAGCATTGCTTGCCGCTTCGTCCCATACGGTGCCCCTCCCAATCTACGGCGTCAGCTTGGCGAACTCATCTGCGAAAGCAAAGGCCGACAAACAAAAAGGGCGGCCCCGATGGGACCGCCCTCCTGTGTTTCAGATTCCGAAAGGATTAGAAACGGAAGCCGATGCCGACAACGCCAGCGTCACGGCCGCCAATGCCAGCTTCATACTCGGTGCGCTGATATTCAGCCGAGATGTAAGTGTTGCCGGTGATGGCATATTCCAGGCCGCCACCGAAGCGGACGCCTTCGAATGCCGCGCCGCCGACACCAGCGGTTTCGATGCGGGTGCTGGCATAGCCAACCTTGCCGAACGCCAGGACCTGCGGGGTCAGGACGTAGCCCAGACGCACCGAAGCGGCGAGGTCACGGCTCAGGTCCGTACCAGCAGCGTCGGTGGTGGTGTCGCCCAAGGTCACTTCCGGACCAAAGGTGATCGACGGGGTCAGGGCGACGTCATAGCCAGCGCTCACGCCATAGCTCACGCCTTCTTCGTCGCCGAAGCTGTCATAGCCAACGGTCACGCCAGCGCGGGGGCCGGTGAAGGGAGCAGCGTCCTGCGCGAAAGCGGGAGCCGAGAAAGCGGCAGCAGCAACAGCTGCGAAAATCACAGTCTTCATAATGTCCTCATGCGGTAAGATGTGCATCATCCAGGAAGCGGATCGCACTCTTGATATATAACAGGCATGGTATCGAAGCATTTCAGCTTCGAGCGTCGCTATGAAGTGACCCCTTTACTCCATCCCTGCTTGCCCCGATCTTGCGTCGTAAGCGAGGCCGCATATGGCTGTCTTTGATCAATGTTGCAATATCGATATGAAGATTGTCGATGGATGATGCTATTTCGCAACAGTCATCTTTTCTTCACCATCTTATTCCCCCATTTTCCGCCACAGCGTGATCTTGAGGCAAGGCCGAGCGCTCCTATCCACAGAGAATGTGGCCAGAAGATGAACCGGCACCTCATTTCGGATACGTTCTGATCGCTACGGCAGCTTTTGACGCGACTGATGCAAAAGGGTAACAGCAGGACGATGGACAGCGGTCCTCCCCCCTCAGACGACAAGCCGCCGCCGGTACTGCGCCACCGCTGGCCGGTGCGGCTGTGGCACTGGCTCAACGCCGGGCTTCTCTACATCCTCTTCACCAGCGGCCTTGGCATCTTCAATGCCCATCCGCGCCTCTATTGGGGCCAATATGGCGCGAACTTCGATCAGCCGTGGCTGAAGCTGGAGCGCTTTGGTCGGTGGATCACCCTGCCCGCCCATTATGATCTGGCGATGTCGCGGCACTGGCATCTCGCGGCTGCGCCCGTCTTCGCCTTCGCCCTGCTTGCCTATATGCTCTGGGCGCTGTTGGGCCGCCATATCGCGCGCGACCTCGCCTTCCGGAAAGGCGAGCTGGCGCCACGCCATGTCTGGCAGGACATCCTCGATCATGCGCGGCTGCGCTTCCCGACGGGTCAGGCGGCACTGCGCTATAATGTCCTGCAAAAGGCGAGCTATATCGCGGTCATCTTCGTCGCCCTGCCACTCATCATTCTCACCGGCCTTACCATGTCGCCGGGCATGAATGCCGCCTGGCCGTGGCTGGTCGATCTGTTCGGCGGGCGGCAATCGGCGCGGTCGATCCACTTCATCACCGCCTTCGCGCTGGTCGCCTTCTTCCTCGTCCATCTGACGATGGTGCTGTTGGCAGGCCCGGCGAACGAATTGCGATCGATCATCACCGGCCGCTACCGTTTGCCGGAGGAGAGGCCATGAGCCTGATCCTCAATCGCCGCACGCTGATGCTCGGCGCGGCGGCCACGCTGTCGGGATGCGACCGGCTGGCACGCAACGAACATGTGCGGGACGCGCTATTCTCTGCCGAGAATTTCCACAAATGGGCGCAGCGCAGCCTGATGGCGCGCGACGCGCTGGCGCGGGAGTTCAGGCCCGACCAGATTTCTCCCTTCTTCCGGCCCAACGGAACCGCCAATCCCGACACACCCGAATATCGTGCCTTGTGGCGAACCGGCTTTGCCGATTCGCGGCTAAAGGTCACGGGGTTGGTCGGCCGCCCTCTTTCGCTATCCCTTGCCCAGTTGCACAACCTTCCGCATCGCGAGCAGATCACGCGCCATGACTGCGTCGAAGGATGGAGCGCGATCGGCAAATGGCGCGGCGTATCGCTCCGCCTCATCCTCGACGGTGCACGGATGAGCGACCGCGCGCGCTATCTCGTCTTCAAATGCGCGGACTTCATGGGCGACGGGCGGCCCTATTATGAAAGCATCGATAGGGTCGACGCCTTTCACCCGCAGACGATCCTCGCCTTCGCGCTCAATGACCAGCCGCTGAGGGTAGCCAATGGCGCGCCACTGCGACTGCGGGTCGAGCGGCAATTGGGCTACAAGCAGGCCAAATATCTGATGGAGATTAAGGCGGTCAGCACCCTGTCCGGCATCGGCGACGGCAAGGGCGGCTATTGGGAAGATCGCGCCAATTATGATTGGTACGCAGGCATTTGACGGGCGCTGCATGACCTGACAATTTGCCGCCCATGAAATTATTCGATCGCGTCATCAAGCGGCTGGTCACACGGGGACAGCTGACCATCATCTATCATGACGGCAGGAAGGTGACGGCGGGCACGCCCGATCCGGCCTTTCCCTCGCTCGCGCTGAAGTTCCGCGACGCGCGCGTGCCCTTCGACATCATCAAGGACCCGCGCCTCGGCATGGCGGAGGCCTATATCGACGGGCGCGTCACGATCGAAGGTGGCGGGATCATGGAACTGATCTCGCTGATCCGCGCCAACAACAGTTGGGAAAGCGGGAAGTCGATCAGCGACAAGGGGCGGCTGAAACGCGGGTTCAAATCGATCCGCCAGACGCTCTGGCGCGCCAATCACCGCGCCCGGTCAAAAGCGAACGTCGCCCATCATTATGATCTGTCCGGCGCCCTCTACGCCCTCTTTCTCGATCGCGACCGCCAATATAGCTGCGCCTATTTTCCCGACGCGGACAATGAGGCCGGGATCAGCCTGGAACAGGCGCAAGAGGACAAGAAAGCGCATATCGCCGCCAAGCTGCATCTGAAGCCGGGCATGAAGGTGCTGGACATCGGCTGCGGCTGGGGTGGCATGGCGCTATATCTGCACCGCACCTGCGGCGTCGATGTGACCGGCATCACCCTGTCGGAGGAACAGTTGAAAGTCGCGCGGCAACGGGCGGAGGAGGCGGGCGTCGCCGATCATGTCCGTTTCGAACTCATCGACTATCGCGACATAGAGGGGCCATTCGACCGCATCGTGTCGGTCGGCATGTTCGAACATGTTGGAACGGCGCATTACCGCACCTTCTTCGACAAGTGCCGCGATCTTCTGACGCCCGACGGCGTGATGCTGATCCATACGATCGGCCGCGTCGATGGGCCGGGCATCACCGACGCCTTCACCCAGAAATATATCTTCCCCGGCGGCTACATTCCCGCCCTGTCCGAAATGATCCAGGGCAGTGAGGGCACGCGGCTGATGGTGACGGATGTCGAAGTGCTGCGGCTGCACTACGGCCTCACCATCCGCCAATGGTATGCCCGCGCGATGGCGCGCCGGGCGGATATCATCGCCCTCTATGACGAACGCTTCTTCCGCCTGTGGACCTTCTATCTGGCGGGCGCGGCCACGGTGTTCGAACATGGCAGCATGGTGAACTACCAGGTTCAATATACGCGCAATCGCCGATCCCTGCCGATCACGCGCGACTATATGGTGTCTGCCGAGGACGAACTGCGCGGAAAATAGTCCCCCTGAACGCTGGCTGACAGCGCCGTTCCCGGACGGTTCAGTCAACCAAGTGCATCTTCTCATCCGTAGCCCCGCTCAACGCCATGCGTCGGGGGTGCTAGTGAGGAGAGAGAGGAAATGAACATCTTCGTGAAGGGCGCGACCGCGCTCGGATTGGCGATTACCGCGCTGGGCGCGACTGCCGCGCCCGCCCAGGCGCAATATCGCGGCGGCTATTATGGCTATGGCGACCGCGACTGGCGTGATGGGCGCCATGACCGCGATTGGGACCGTCGCGACGACCGCCGCTGGCACAACGACCGCCGCTACTGGCGCGATGGACGGCGGAGCCATTATCGCTATCGCCAGCGCTGCTGGACCGAATGGCGCTATGACTATTATCGCGACCGGGACGTCCGGGTGCGTATCTGCCGCTGAGGCATAGCTGTCTGACTTGGAGCATCGTGCCTCTAATCTGAATCACCCAACCCCGTTCGGGCTGAGCTTGTCGAAGCCCTTTACTTCCTAAAAAGAAGTAGAACCCTTCGACAGGCTCAGGGCGAACGGAAATAGGAGGCAGTGCCGATAAACGCACGAAGCTCCGGGCACAGAAACACTTCCGCAACCCGATCCCTGATTGAAGCGGGGATCAGGTTGCGGCATCCTTGGTCGCATGAGCGATCCCATGCCCGTCATCCAGAGCCTGCTGTCCGGGCTCCCCATCTTCCTGCTGCACCTCGCCTCCGCAACGCTGGCCTGGCTGGCGGCACTGGCGCTTTATATGTGGATCACGCCGCACGACGAATTCGCCCTGATCCGCGCCGGGAATGAGGCGGCGGCGATATCCCTTGGCGGCGCCGCGATCGGGCTGACCATTCCTCTCGCGCTGTGCCTAGCCGGGTCGGTCAATGTCTGGGACGTGATCATCTGGGGCAGCGTCACGCTGATCCTGCAACTCATTGCCTTCCGCTTCGTGGATTTCCTGCTGGGCTCCCTGTCGGCACGGATCGAGGCGAATGAGCGGTCGGCCGCCGTCTTCCTTGCCATGATGAAAGTCGCGATCGCCTGCCTGACGGCGGCGGCCGTGGCGGGCTAAGCCATGGCGCGGCGGAGCGTCGGCTGCCTGCCGCTGATGCTGGGCGTCATATTGACGATCGCCTGGATCGGCGAGGTGACGCAACCGACGCCGCTACGGGTCGAAAGCTTCGATCCCCGATCGCCCCGGCGCCCGATGCCCCAATGGAGCGATGAAGCCTTCGTGATCGAGGATCGGGCGGCCGCGCCATCCGACAGCATGGGCACTGCCTTCGCCGTCGATCGGGACGGCGCCTGGCTGACCGCCGAACATGTCACCCATGACTGCTCCCGCATCGGGCTGGAGGACGGTGGCGTCGCGCGCGCCGTATCCCGCATTGTGGAGAGCCGGGAAGCCGACGCCGCGCTGGTCCGCGACGGCCTGCCCAGTGATCACGCGCAGCCATTGTCGGATCGCGTGCCCGCACACGGATCGCTCGGATTCCACATTGGCTTCCCTGCCGGGCACGCGGCGCTTGTC
>CAMPIM010000074.1 GCA_946886365.1 uncultured Novosphingobium sp. | reverse complement strand
TTCATGACTTTCCCACGACCAGCCGAACCGCCGGACTCTTGACGCGGACTCCCCGCTCGGCGCATTGTGCCGGAACGGAACATTTGGGGGACATTCAAAAGCCATGGCTGTCAGCCGCGGAGCCAAGCGCACGCCGGAATGGCGCGAGATGCTGAAACGCAGCCTCATCCGCAGCGGCGCGCTCATCAGCGCGATCGCGCTGATGCTGGCGACCCTGTTCCTTGCGCTCGCGCTGCTCAGCTTCCGCCTGAGCGACCCGTCAATGATGACCGTCGCCGACAATCAGGTCCAAAATATCATGGGCTGGCCCGGCGCCTGGATCTCCGCCTTCCTCTTCACCCTGCTCGGCGTGCCCGTCGCGCTTGTCCTTCCGCTGCTTGCAATCACCGCCCGTCGGCTTTGGGGTGATCAGGACATGACCGGGTGGAAAGGGCAGTTTGGCAAATGCTTCCTCGGTATCATCCTCATCGGCATCGCGCTGGCGATGTTCCAGCCTGACTCGCTGATCGATCTGCCTTCGGGCTGGGGCGGCCTCATCGGCTTGGCCACCGCTAACGGCGTACGCAGCCTGACGTCCGCCGCGCCAGCTGCCCAAGGCTGGATCACCGGCATTCTCGTGGTGCTGATGCTGCTCGCCGGTTTCTTCACCTGGTATCGCAGCCTTGCGCTGGAAAAGCCGATCCTCGCCCTGCGCCGTCCCACCTTGCCGCGTCTCAGCCTTCCCAAACCGGCCCTCGCTTTCGCGGGCGGCGGGAGCGTTACTGCCGACGCGCAAGATGACGATGACGAAGCCGGAGAACGCGTCATCGCTCCCCGCCGCGCCGTGTCGAACGAGCCCAAGCCGCCGATCACCATCCAGACTCCGAAACCCGCGCCCGCCCAGCGACAGATGGCGCCGGTGTCGCAGGATGACCTGTTCGGCCACAGTTCGCTGCCCTCGGCCGACCTGCTCAATCCGATCCCGGCTAGTCAGGCGCAGAAGATCGACAAGGCCGCGCTCGAACGTAACGCCCGCCTGCTCGAATCCGTGCTCGACGACTTCCATGTAAAAGGCAACATCGTCGAAGTGCGACCCGGCCCGGTCGTCACCATGTACGAGCTTGAACCCGCGCCCGGTATCAAGGCGAGCCGCGTCATTGCTCTGGCCGATGACATCGCCCGCAACATGTCGGCTCTTTCCGCCCGCGTCGCGACGATCCCTGGCCGCACCGTCATCGGCATCGAACTGCCCAACGCCAACCGGGAGGGCGTTTCCTTCCGCGAACTGATAACCTCCGAACAGTTCGTGCAGGATGCGACTCTGCCGATCATCCTGGGCAAGAATATCTCAGGCGAGCCGATCATCGCCGATTTAGCTCCGATGCCCCACCTGCTCATTGCGGGCACGACCGGCTCGGGTAAATCCGTCGGCCTCAACGCCATGATCCTGTCGTTGCTCTACCGCATGACGCCGGACCAGCTGCGCCTGATCATGATCGATCCCAAGATGCTGGAACTGTCGACCTATGACGACATCCCGCATCTTCTATCCCCGGTCGTGACCGAGCCTGCCAAGGCGATCCGCGCCCTCAAATGGGCGGTGGAGCAGATGGAGGACCGCTATCGCATGATGGCGTCCATCTCCGTCCGGAACCTTGCCAACTATAATGAGAAGGTTCGCGCAGCAAAGGCCAAGGGCAAGCCGCTCGGCCGGCGGGTGCAGACGGGCTATGACCCGGAAACCGGCAAGCCGATCTACGAGGAAGAACAGCTCGACTTCCAGCCGCTGCCGCAGATCGTGGTGGTGGTGGACGAACTCGCCGACCTGATGATGACGGCCGGCAAGGAAGTCGAGTTCCTGATCCAGCGCCTGGCGCAAAAGGCGCGCGCGGCGGGTATTCACCTGATCCTCGCCACGCAGCGACCATCCGTTGATGTCATCACCGGCGTCATCAAGGCGAACCTTCCGACCCGGATCAGCTTCTTCGTCACTTCCAAGATCGACAGCCGAACGATCCTGGGTGAGCAGGGTGCCGAACAGCTGCTGGGCAAGGGCGACATGCTCTA
Source organism: uncultured Novosphingobium sp. (assembly GCA_946886365.1). The sequence continues at coordinate 17,008 of CAMPIM010000074.1, read as the reverse complement.
CATGCACGGCGGCAAGGGTCTGATGCGCGTCCATGGTCCCTTCGTGTCCGATGACGAGGTGCGCGTGGTCGCCGACCACTGGCGGGCACAAGGGCAGCCGGATTATATCTCGGCCGTGACCGAAGAACCGGAAGAAGGCAGCTTCGCGCTCGACGGTGTGGATCTGGGCGACGACAGCCCCGACGCGCAGCTGTTCCGCAAGGCATGCCAGCTGGTGTTTGAAAACCAGAAGGCTTCGACCAGCTGGCTGCAACGTCAGCTCCGCGTCGGCTATAATTCGGCTGCGCGCCTCATTGAGCGGATGGAAGAAGAAGGACTGGTCGGCCCTCCGAACCATGTCGGCCGACGTGAGGTATTGCGCGACGAAAATGGCAATCCGCTATGACGGTTGCGTCAAACGCAATCGAGCCGGACCTCTATGCATTTGCGAAAAGGATCAGCGCCGTTCAATAAGAGCGGGCCTTTCAGGCATCCTCTCCTAAAACTTTCCGGCTGGTCTTCGGACCAGCCTTTTTTTTGTTCGTTGGGCGAGCTACCCCACAGTCGCAAAGCGGCCCATGCAGGGTTCGGAGATCAGGAACGCATCAGTTCACAATGGGTTCAACGCCTGATCGCTACTCCTTGACCTCTCAACAAAGCGGAGAAGAATGCATGAAGCGCTTGTTTGCGCCACTCGCCCTGGCCCTGGCCGCCGCACCGTTGTTCGTTCCAGCCGCGCCCGTTGCCGCGCAGCAGTCGCCGGACGGCATGGACCGGGTAAATGCCTATATTCGCGGCGTCACCACGATGACCGCCGATTTCGTGCAGACCGACCGCGCCGGTCAAACCCTGACGGGCAAACTGACGATCAAGCAGCCCGGCAAGGTGCGGTTTCAATATCAAAAGGGTGTACCGCTGCTGATCGTCGGCGACGGCAAGGCCTTGACCATGATCGACTATGAAGTCCGGCAGGTACAGCGCTGGTCCATCGGCAGCTCGCCCTTGGGCGCCTTGCTCGATCCGAAAAAGGACCTGTCCCGCTTTGGCAAGTTGATCCAGACCGGGGATCCGAAGGTGATCAGCGTTCAGGCACGCGATCCCAAGCGGCCGGAATTCGGGACCATCACGATGATCTTTGAACGGGATCCTGCCGGGCCGGCAGGTCTTCAGCTTTACGGATGGGTAGCGCTCGATTCTCAGAATAACCGCACTAGCGTGCGCTTGTCGAACCAGCGTTATGGCGTCCCGGTTGCGAATTCCGCCTTTCGTTGGACAGACCCGCGCCCGAAGGGTCGCGTAGCCGGGGGGTGAAACGGGCCTGGCATGAGATGGATGGTGCTCACCTGAATCTTGTTCATCTTCGGCTCATATCCGGAACCCTAATAAGAACTCCACGGCGCGAGACGAAGTCCGGGATTTCCCCCCTGTTACTCGGAACGCAGCTCCCGCCGCAAAGCGCTTCAAGGGCGCGATCGAGACCCCCGTTCCATGCCCCCGGAGCGGGGGTCTTACTTTGCCAGTGGCTGGTCGGTGCAGAGCTGAGCTTGCGAAGCCGTTCGCAGGCCCTTAGGGGATCAGCATGCCGAAAACACTGAGCATCGCATCCTGGAACATCAACAGCGTCCGCGCCCGGATCGACATCGTCGAACGTTTCCTGACAGAAGAAGCCCCTGACCTTCTTTGCCTTCAGGAGACGAAGGTAGTGAATGACATATTCCCCACCGACATGTTCAGGCGTCTGGGCTATGTTCATCAGGTGCTGAATGGCCAGCGCATGCATCATGGCGTGGCGATCATGAGTAAAGTGCCCATTCATGAGGATGACCGGCTCGATTGGCAGGCCAATGGCGAAGCGCGTCATGTCGGCGTCCGTTTGGACAACGGCGTGCGGATAGAAAATGTCTATGTCCCTGCCGGAGGCGATATTCCCGACCGGACAGTCAATCCGAAGTTCGGTCAGAAGCTCGATTTCATTGAGCGCATGATCGAATGGTCCTCCCAGCTTGAAGACAAGCCGACGATCCTCACTGGCGACTTCAATATCGCGCCTATGGAATGCGATGTGTGGAGCCATAAGCAGCTGCTCAATGTCGTCAGCCATACGGCAACCGAATGCGAACTGCTGGCTCGGTTGCAGGAATCGAACAATTGGATCGATATCGGCCGCCAATTCTTTCCTGCTCCGGAGCGGCTTTATACCTGGTGGAGCTATCGCGCGCGGGATTGGGCGGAATCGGATCGTGGGCGGCGGCTGGATCATATGTGGATGACGCAGGATGTCGCGGCAAAGGCCATCGGGCACCGTGTTGTCGAACCGGCGCGCAGCTGGACCAAGCCATCGGATCATGTCCCGATCATCACCGAGTTCGCCTTCTGATGGACAGTCTGCCATGAACGGGCGCGCCGCCGCCCGCGCGATTGACGCTCTGCGCCGTGGTTGGGCGGTTACCGTTCGTGCGACTGACGGCGCCATACGCGTCATGGCGGTTGAGGGCGCGGATGCGGTGACGCTGAAGACTTTCGATCCTGCGGGCAAAGCGGACATATTGATAGCAGCAGCCAGGGGCGAGACATTGAAGCTCGCCAACCAACTGGCAGCGGCTGATCCCGACATGCCCGTGCTGATCGCCCGCGCGCCGTGGATCGATGGCGATGTTGCTACCGCGATTGCTGACCCGGTACTCGACCTCTCATCACCTTTGAAGGGACCGTTCGCAGCCAAACCCCTTGCCGCGCCCCTGGCGGCAAAGGCGACGCTCAAGCTCGCCCGGCTGGCGGGTATCCTGCCTGCTTTCTTTTTGGGATCGGAGGGAGAGAGCGAGGCCGAAGTCAGTGCCGATGACATCGACGCTTATGATGACGCCGCTCATCTTGCCATAGCGACGCGCGCGCGGCTGCCGGTGTCAGCCTGCGAGACCGCCGAGATCATCGCTTTTCGCAGTCCGGACGAGCCCCGAGAGCATGTCGCCCTGATTGTCGGGACGCGCGACTCCTCGCCGCCGGTCATCAGGCTGCACAGCGAATGCCTGACGGGAGACGTGCTGGGCAGCCTCAAATGCGATTGCGGGCCTCAACTGCATGAGGCGCTGCACCGGATCGCGGACTCACGTTGGGGCGTCCTGCTTTATCTGCGGCAAGAAGGGCGCGGGATCGGCCTCATCAACAAATTGCGCGCCTACGCATTGCAGGATCAGGGTTTCGATACCGTCGATGCCAATGTCCGCCTTGGCTTTGCCGTCGACGCGCGTGATTTCTCGGTCGCGGCGCGCATGCTAAAGCTGCTGGGCATAGAAGAAGTGCGGCTGCTCACCAACAATCCCAAGAAGGTGGAGGGGCTTGAAGGCGCGGGTATCAAGGTGGCTGAACGCCTGCCCATCATACTGCCCGCCAACCCGCACAATGAACAATATCTGGCGACCAAGCGCGATCGTACCGGGCACCAGCTGTGACCACAATTCGCGTGGACAGCGCCGCCCGGCGGTTGCGGTTAGGCACGCTGGACATCCCATGCACGCTGGGCCGGGGCGGCGTGTGCGCGGCGCCCGATAAGCGGGAGGGAGACGGCTGCACGCCGCTAGGGGCCTGGCCGCTGCGGGGCGTTCTGCTGCGGCCGGGAAGGGTGGAGCCTGCCGCAATCCGGCTTCCATGGCGCTGGGTGAGGGAAGGTGATGGCTGGTCCGACGACCCTGCCGATCCCGCCTACAACCGGCCGGTCCATCTGCCACGGCGCTTTTCGGCGGAATCGCTCCTGCGCGGCGATGATGCCTATGATGTGATCGTCGTGCTGGGACATAATGACGCGCCGCCTGTGCCAGGGCAGGGCAGCGCGATCTTTCTTCACCTGTCCGAAGGGCGTCCTACGGCGGGCTGTATTGCTATCGACCGTGGCGACATGTTGAAACTGCTGCCGCTGCTGGCTCCCGGCGACGCTGTGGAGATAGTTTAGGCTCAGGCCTGCTCAAGAGCCTCATCGACCTGATCGCCAGCAGCTTCAAGCAGCCGCCGCTCGAGCGTCTGGATCCGCGCCTTGCTCTCGATCTTGCCGCCCAAAAGGTCGGTCACATAAAATGTATCGACCGCGCGTTCGCCATAGGTGGCGACATGGGCGCTATGCACAGTGACCTTCGACTGGAACAATGCGTTGGCAAGGCTGAAGAGCAGGGCCGGGCGATCGCGTGCATTGACCTCGATCACCGTGAACCGATTGGAAGCCTTGTTGTCGATCAGCACATTGGGTTCGATCCGGAACGCTTCGGCGCGGGTGCGGGGCAGGGGACGCGCTTCCAGCTTCGTGATCATGCGATGGCGATTCGCCAGCGAATCCTCGATCGCATTGCGGATACGGGTCAGCTGTTCCGGGCTATGGAAAGCGCCACCCAAAGGGTCCTGCACCAGGAAGTTGTCGATGGCGACGCCGTCGCGCGTGGTGTGGATACGCGCATCTATGATATTGCCGCCCGCCAGATGGATCGCTCCGGCAATCCGGTAGAAAAGGCCCGGATGGTCAGCGGCATAGACGGTGACAAGCGTGGCGCCGCGCTGCGGATAATATTGCGCGGCAATCGACAGCGGCGAATCGGCTGATGCCAGGATATGCTGCGCGTTGTGGATCAGGATGTCCTCAGGCTCGGCGATCCAGTAGGATTCGGGCAGGCGCTTGCTGAGCTTCTGGAAGTCGGCCTTGGACATGCCGAGCGCCTCGCGCAGTGATTCCTGCTTGGCGGTGACGCGTTCGCCACGCCCCTTTTGCTTGTGGCCAAGCCGCAGCACTTCCTCGGCAGCCTCATAAAGGTCTCCCAGTAGTTGCCGTTTCCAGCTGTTCCACACGCCGGGACCCACGGCGCGGATGTCCACAACGGTGAGGCAGAGCAGCAGGCGAAGCCGCTCGGGGCTCTGCACCACCTCGACGAAATCCAGGATCGTCTTGTAATCGGCCAGATCACGCTTGAACGCCGTGGCCGACATCAGCAGGTGATGGCGCACCAGCCAGGCGACGGTTTCCGTTTCGGCCGGCGTCAGGCCAAGGCGCGGGCAGAGATGGTCGGCTACCTCGGCGCCAAGCACGCTATGGTCGCCGCCGCGGCCCTTCGCGATGTCGTGCAGCAGAACCGCGACATAGAGCACCCGGCGCGACAGCAATTTGCCCATGATCTCGGTGGACAGCGGATGGTCTTCCACCAAATCGCCCTTTTCCACGCGGGCCAGAAGCCCGACTGCGCGGATGGTATGCTCGTCCACCGTATAATGGTGATACATATCGAACTGCATCTGCGCCACAACGCGGCGGAAATCGGGAATGAACCGGCCAAACACCGTCGATTCATTCATCCAGCGCAGCACCGTTTCCGGATCACGGGGCGATGTCAGCACATCCATGAATGCGGCGTTGGCGCGAGCATCGCGGCGGATTTTTGCCGTGATGAGACCTGCGTCCCGGCTGGCGGTGCGCATGGCGCTTGGGTGGATGCCCAATTCATGACGATCGGCTACCGCGAAAATTTCGAGCAACCGCACCGGGTCCTGCTGGAAAAAGTCGTCGCTTGGCAGCGCGAGCCGACCACGGTCGAGCACGAACCCGTCCAGCTTCTTTGGCCGACGGAATATGGACGGAATATAGCGCCGCCCCTTCGCCGCCATCTGGTCGTCCAGATGCGCCAGGAACACGGCCGTAAGGTCGCCCACGATTTTCGCGTTCAGGAAATAATAGCGCATGAAGCGCTCCACGCCAGAGCGGCCCTGCCGCCCCGTAAAGTGCATCCGCGTGGCGGTTTCCAGCTGTAGATCGAACGTCAGGCGATCTTCCGCCCGCCCCGTGATCATGTGCAGATGGCATCGGACGGCCCAAAGAAAATCCTCAGCCTTCTGGAATTGCCGCAGTTCCAGATCGGTCAGCAAGCCCACGTCGACCAGTTCGGCGACGGACTTCACCCGATTCACATATTTGCCAATCCAGAACAGCGTGTGGAGGTCGCGCAGCCCCCCTTTGCCTTCCTTGACATTGGGTTCAACGACATACCGGCTATCGCCCATGCGCTTGTGCCGATCGTCCCGCTCCACCAGCTTTTCGGTGACGAAAGCGCGCGCCGTCCCCTGCATCACTTCAGCATCGAACCGCTTGGCGGTGTCTTCGTACAGCGCTCGGTCGCCCCAGACATAACGCGCTTCGAGCAGTGCCGTGCGCACTGTTAGATCCGCCTTGGCCATGCGCATGGTCTCATCGATCGATCGGCTCGAATGCCCGACCTTTAGGCCCAAGTCCCAGAGCGAATAGAGCATGGATTCGATGACCTGCTCGGTCCACCCGGTGGGCTTCCATGGCGTGATGAAGGCGATATCCACGTCGCTGTGCGGCGCCATCTCGCCACGGCCATAGCCGCCTACGGCCATCAGGGTAATGCGCTCACCCGTGCTGCGATTGCTGGCAGGGTATAGATGATGCGTCGTTGCATCGTAGAGCAGGCGCAGAATCTGGTCGATCAGGAACGCAAAGGCGGTCACGGCCTCGCGCCCGCGCGTAGGCTTGGCCTCCAACCGCTTTGCGACGTCGACCCGTCCGGCATCCAGCGCGGTCTTCAGCTCGCGGACCACCAAGGCCCGCAGCTTCGCCGGATCGCCCCGATGCTCCTGCGCCAACGCGTTGATGCTGTCCGAAATCGCGCGCCGGTCGATGATGGAGCGGCGAGAGCCAAGGGAGGGAAACTGCATGACCATGGGCGCAGTCTAGTGTCAGCTGCTGGCCGCGGCCAGTTGTTTCAAACGATAAAGCTGCTCTAGCGCCTCACGGGGAGAAAGCGCATCGGCATCGATCATGTCGAGCGCGGCGCGCAGGGCATCGACCGCCTCCTCTTCCTGCGCCGCGGCGGCGGCGAAGAGGGGAAGGTCGTCCAGGCCCGCTGCGATGCCGCCGGTCTTTGCCCGGCCAGCCTCCAGTCTGGTCAGAACATCCTTGGCACGCTTCAGAACGGCGGGCGGCAGCCCGGCAAGTCGAGCGACGGCGAGGCCGTAGCTGCGGTCTGCTGGTCCCTCCGCCACCTCATGAAGCAGAATGAGATCGCCTTTCCATTCGCGGGCACGCACATGATGCAGCGATAGCGACGACAGAGTCTCCGCGAGCCGCGTCAGTTCATGATAGTGCGTCGCGAAGAGACACCGGCAGCGGTTGACCTCATGCACCGCTTCGACCACCGCCCAGGCGAGGGCCAGCCCGTCATAGGTGGAGGTGCCGCGTCCGACTTCATCCAGGATGACGAAGCTGCGTTCCGTCGCCTGCGAAAGGATCGCGGCGGTCTCCACCATTTCGACCATGAAGGTCGATCGCCCGCGTGCAAGATTGTCCGATGCCCCCACGCGACTGAACAACCGATCGACCAATGTGAGCGTTGCCGACTGAGCAGGCACATAGCTGCCCGCCTGCGCCAGAATAACGATCAGCGCGTTCTGCCGCAGGAAGGTGGATTTGCCGCCCATATTGGGGCCGGTGACCAGCCAGAGCCGGTCTTCGGCACCCAGACAGCAATCGTTGGCGACAAAGGGCTGCCCTTCCTTCCGCAGCGCATCCTCGACCACCGGATGCCGACCGCCAATGATCTCCAGACAAGGTTCACCGCCCTCCTGGGGCAGGAAATGCGGCCGCTGCCAGCCTCCTTCGGCTGCGCGTTCCGCCAGCGCTGCTGCAACGTCCAGCCGGGCCAGCGCGTCAGCGGCCAGCGCGATCTCTGCCTTGCGAGCCAGGGCGGCTTCGACAAGATCCTCCAGATGCGCGGCCTCGGCCACCAGCGCATGGGCACCCGCCTGCGCGACCCGTCCGGCCTGTTCATGCAGGTCGACCGAATTGAATCGCACCACGCCCGCCAGCGTCTGGCGATGCGTGAAGCCGCTGTCCGGCTGCATCAGTGGATCGGCGGCGCGGGCGGGCACTTCGACATGATAGCCAAGCACGCCATTGTGCCGGATCTTGAGCGATGCGATCCCGGTGCGCTCGCGATAGCTTGCCTCCAGTGCAGCGATCGCCCGCCGTCCGTCGCCTGCCATCCGCCGCAGTTCATCCAGAGCCGGATCGTAGCCGTCGGCAATATATCCGCCATTGGCCGTCTCGGTCGGCGGGCTGGGCACCAGCGCCCGCGAAAGGCTGTCCACCAGTGCTCCGTGGCCATCGAGGGCTGGCAGCAGTTGCTGGAGCAGCGGTGGCTGATCAGGCAATCGCCCAAGTCTTTCGCGGAGCATTCGCGCTTCGTTGAGCCCGTCGCGCAGCTGCCCCAAATCGCGCGGACTGCCCCGGCCTACGGCGATGCGTCCGAGTGCTCGCCCGACGTCGGGCAATGCCCTTAGCGCGGCACGCAACTGGTCGCGCAGCAGCGGGTCGTCATGGAGGAGTTGCACCAGACCCAGCCGGGCCTCGATCAGCCCTTGATCCATCAACGGCGCCGACAGGTCCTGCGCCAGCAGCCGGGCGCCTGCGCCCGTGACCGTCCGATCCACCGCCCCCAACAGGCTGCCCGCGCGCACGCCGCTCATCGTCGCGCTGATCTCCAAACTTTCCCGCGTGGCCGCGTCGATCGCCACATGGGCGCCGCTCGCCTTGTGCACGGGGGGCGCCAGAAAGGGCAGGGTGCCCTTGCCCGCATGATCGAGATAGGAGACCAGTCCGCCCATCGCGGCCAGCTCCGCCCGGCTGAACTGGCCGAATCCGTCGAGGGTAGCGACGCCGAACAGCCTCTTGAGCGCTGACTCGGCCCGGTTGCTGGAAAATGCCGCACGATCAAACGGGTGAGCTTCGGGTAGATCGAGGGCGAGGCCGTCGGGCACGACGATTTCGCTCGGCCGCAGCCGCGCCAGTTCGGCGGGTAGGTCGCTTGTCCGCAGCGTCAGCGTTTCGAACCGTCCGGTGGAAATGTCGGCTGCGGCTATTCCGATCTCGCCTGCGCCGTCGCCGCCCGTCTGGGCCAGCGCCACCAACATGTTGTCGCGCCTGGAATCGAGCAGCGTCTCCTCGGTCAGCGTGCCCGCCGTGACATAGCGTACGATGGCGCGGGCCACGAGCGCCTTGCTGCCGCGCGCCTTGGCTTCCGCGGGGGTTTCGGTTTGTTCGGCGATGGCGACCCGGTGTCCGGCCTTGATCAGCCGGGCCAGATAATTTTCTGCGCTATGTACGGGCACGCCACACATGGGGATCGGCGCGCCGCCATGTTCGCCCCGGCTGGTGAGCGCGATGTCCAGCGTCGCCGCGGCAGCCTTTGCGTCGTCGAAGAATAGCTCGAAGAAGTCGCCCATGCGGTAGAATAGCAAGCAATCCTGCGCCTCAGCCTTCAACGCCAGATATTGCGCCATCATCGGCGTCGGCTGGGTCGCGGCGTTTTCCTTGGGGCTGTGCATGACCGTCAGGCGATAGCGGCAAGCGGCAGTTCAGGAAAGGGCGTGAAAAAACGTGCGGCTCGCGCTTGCCGACAGGTCGGGCTTGCCGCTAGGGCCTGTTTCCTAGGTAAAGAGGGGCGGATGCGTCATGGCTGATAAGTCGAGTGTGGAATTTTCCGAGCGCGAGGCGCTGTTCTTCCATTCGACTGGCAGGCCGGGCAAGATCGAAATCATCGCGTCGAAGCCGATGGCGACGCAGCGTGACCTCAGCCTTGCCTATTCGCCGGGCGTCGCCGTGCCGGTGCGCGCCATCGCCGCCGATCCGCAGGCCGCCTACGACTATACGGCCAAAGGCAATCTGGTCGCGGTCATTTCCAACGGCACGGCTATCCTTGGCCTTGGCAATCTGGGCGCGCTTGCATCGAAGCCGGTGATGGAAGGCAAGGCAGTGCTCTTCAAGCGCTTCGCCGACGTGGACTCGATCGATATCGAGCTTAAGACCGAGGACGTCGATAAGTTCATCGATGCGGTGGAACTGATGGAGCCGAGCTTTGGCGGCATCAACCTTGAAGACATCAAGGCGCCGGAATGCTTCATCATCGAACAGACGCTGAAAGAGCGGATGAACATCCCGGTTTTCCACGACGACCAGCATGGGACGGCGATCATCGCCGCCGCTGGCGTCATCAATGCGGCGATGCTGACCGGGCGCGATCTTAAGGACATGAAGGTCGTGGTGAATGGCGCAGGCGCGGCCTCCATTTCCTGCACCGAACTGATCAAGGCGATCGGCGTCTCGCACGACAATGTCATCATGTGCGACAGCAAGGGCGTGATCTACCAGGGCCGTACCGAAGGTATGAACCAGTGGAAGTCGGCGCATGCGGTGAAGACCGACGCACGCACGCTGGGCGAAGCGATCAAGGGCGCTGACGTGTTCCTCGGCTTGTCCGTTGCCGGAGCGGTATCGCAGGACATGGTGAAGGCGATGGCGGAAAAGCCGATCATCTTCGCCATGGCCAATCCCGACCCGGAAATCGCGCCTCCCGAGGTTCTGGAAGTTCGCCCGGATGCGATCGTCGCTACGGGCCGGTCGGATTATCCCAACCAGGTCAACAATGTGCTGGGCTTCCCTTTCATTTTCCGGGGCGCTCTGGACGTGCGCGCAACGGGCATCAACGAACCGATGAAAGTGGCGGCGGCGCACGCCATCGCTGAACTGGCGCGGGAACAGGTGCCGGAGGAAGTCGCCAAGGCTTACGGCCGTTCACACAGCTTCGGTCCCGACTACATCATCCCCGCGCCGTTCGACCCGCGTCTGATGGAGGTTGTGCCTGCCGCTGTCGCGCAAGCGGCGATGGAAAGTGGGGTCGCGCAAAAGCCGATCGCCGACATGGCGGCCTACCGCCAGTCTCTCAAAGGCCGATTGAATCCGACGACGTCGGTCCTCACCACGGCCTATGAGGTCGCCAAGGCCAATCCCAAGCGCGTCGTGTTCGCCGAAGCGGAGGAGGAAGTGGTGCTGCGCGCCGCCATCCAGTTCCGTGACCTCGGCTATGGCATTCCCGTTCTCGTCGGCCGGAACGAAGTCTATGACAAGCTGAAGGCGCTTGGCGTCCGCGATCCTGAAAGTTTCGAACTGCATAACAGCGTCAATTCGCCTCTGGTCCCCGAGATGGTGGATACGCTCTACAGCCGCTTGCAGCGGCGCGGTCATCTGCGGCGCGACTGCGAACGCATGGTCAATCGCGATCGCAATATCTTTGGTACCTTGCTTGTCAGCATGGGCCATGCTGATGCGATGATCACAGGCGTGACGCGGCCCTTCGCCCAGACTCTGCGCGAGGTGAAGCGCGTCATGGACCCGGTGGTGGGGCGCACTGCCTTTGGCATCCATATCATGGTGTCGAAGGACAAGACGGTGTTCCTGGCCGACACCACCGTCAATGAACGGCCCTCCGCCAGCGAGCTGGCCGACATCGCCGAGGGCACTGTCGCGGTCGCACGGCGCATGGGTCATGACCCGCGCGTCGCCTTCCTGTCCTATTCCAACTTCGGCAACCCCCCAGGCGGCCATCTGGAAAATGTCCGCGATGCGCTGAAGGTTCTCGATGGCCGTGACGTCGATTTCGAATATGAAGGCGAAATGACCGCGGATGCGGCGCTTAATCCCGCCGTCATGAAAAATTATCCCTTCAGCCGCCTGTCCGGCCCGGCCAACATCCTGGTCATGCCCGGCCTGCAATCAGCCAACATCTCGGCGAAACTGTTGCGCGAACTGGGCGGCACGACGATGATCGGCCCGATGCTCGTGGGCATGGAGAAGTCCGTGCAGATAGCGACCATGTCTTCAAATGCGTCCGAACTGCTCACACTGGCGGTACTCGCTTCGGCAGGGGTGGCCCTCTAAGGCAGGGACGGGGCTAGCCCCGCCGCCAGAGCGCGAGCTCTTCCGGCCGATCGATATCGAGTTCCAGTCCGGGTCGTTGCACGCTGCGAAAAAGCAGGCCGAGCCTGTCCGCTTCGGCCTCATGCGCGGCAAAACTGCCCTCTCCATAATGGAAGCGGAACTCGGCCGCGCCGGGGAGGGGTAGTAAGAGCGCGTTGGTGCCCGTGCCCGCATGATCGGGCGCGACCGCGATGCTATCCCTCGGCAGGTTCAGCAGTGCCGTCACATCATCAGGCCCGATCAAAGGAAGGTCCGCCGACAATATCAACAGCCGGTCGACCCCTTCCTCAACCGCCGCGTCTCGCGCGCTGATCAGGGCTGCGTTCAAGCCGCGTCCCGGGTCGTTGAGCAGCGGAATATCCTCTGCCAGACCATGGCGCGACGGCCCCAGCAATAAAACCTGCTCCCGCCCTGCAACCGCTTGAGCAGCAGAAACGGTTTGGCGCAGCATCGTCGCCACCAGCTTTTGCCTCTCATCCTCGCCAAGTACAGGGGACAGCCGCGTCTTGCATAGTTGCGGCGCCTTGACCGGGATGACGATCCAGCAGCGCACGGTTCAGCTGGCGATCCGGTCCGCCAGCGCCAGGGCGGCGCGCGCAACTCTTTCCCGGTCCTCCAGCGTCTTCATCAGCGTGTCGCAAACGTCGTGTGGGATCGAAATGTCAGAGGCGTCGTCGCGTTCGTCGATCAGTAGCCCGTCGATCACATCCGCATAGTGGGCCGCGATGCTTTTATTGGTCACGGTCAGGCCCAGCTCCTGCATCAGTTTGGCGGTGGGTCCCTTGACCGCCTGGCCCCCGACGATCGGCGACACCGCAACAACCGGCGCGCGAGCGGAAGCCAACGCTTCCCGGATGCCAGGCACCGCAAGGATCGGATCGACACTCAGCCAGGGATTGGACGGTGCTATCACAATGGCCCGTGTGTCAGTGGCGGTGATCGCTTCGATCACGCCTGCCGCCGGTATAGCGCGCTCTGCGCCTTCGAAACGAATGGCCCGCACCTCTGGCGCGCAGCGGCGTTCGACGAAATAGCGCTGGAAGGGCATGTCGCCTTCGCTGGTGTTGAGATGCGTCGCAACCGGGTCATCACTCATCGGCAGGATGGTAAGGTCCAGCCCCCATGCAGAAGCGAAGCTGGCGGTAATCGAGCTCAGCGTCTCTCCCCGCGCCAGCAGATGAGATCGCAGCACATGCAGCGCTAGGTCGCCATCGCCCAGCAGGAACCAATCTTCGCCGCCCAAGGATTTGAGGGCGTCCATGAAGCTCCAGCTCTCGCCTTCCCGGCCCCAGCCCTGGGCCGCATTGGCCTTACCGGACAGGGTGTAGAGAAGGGTGTCGATGTCAGGAGAGATGGTGAGTCCGAAGTGCCGGAAATCGTCGCCCGTATTCACAATGGCGGTAATCTGTTCCGGCGGGTAAATGCGCATGAGACCCAGCACCAGCTTGGCGCCGCCCACGCCACCCGTCAGCGTCACGATACGGCTCATCGAAACAGATCCTCCTCCAGCGGCCGGACAAGCGCCGTTGCAGGCGCATCACCCATGGGCAACCGCAATCCCCGCATCAGCACGGCTGGAATGCCTTCAGCCCCTTCGCCGGTGACCAATGCGGCGGCGGTCGCAATCTGGTCGGCCAAGGCGATCTGCGTCACTTCCAGGCGGCGGCCATCCCTGTCCCTGTCTCCCCTTCGGTCGATCAGCGCAGGCAAGCGTGCCGCGCCTATGGCAACGCCGACCACCCCGTAGCGCCACGGCCGCCCGAAGCTGTCGGATATCACCACCGCAGGCGCGATCCCGCCGTCGGTAAGGGCATGGCTGATCGCAGCAGCTGAGCGATCAGGATCGAGGGGCAACAGCAACGCCCGTTCCGGGCCGCCCGGGCCGATATTCGACCGGTCTATGCCGCTATTGGCCATGACATGGCCCAGCCTGTGACGAGTGATCAATATGTGGGGCACGGCACGGACGACGGCGACGCTTTCCCGCAGCACAAGCTCGACAAGGCGCGGGTCCTTTTTGGTGATTGTCGCCAGTTCCAGAGCTTCCGGCCCCGGCTCGACCTGGGCAAGATCGACCATGCGACCTTCCGCCTTGGACAAAATCTTCTGCGTGATGACCAGCACGTCGCCGTCCAGCAACGGCCAGAGTCCCGCTTCCCTCAAAGCATCGCGCAACAGCGCGGCCAAATCGTCACCAGCGCAAATTTCAGCCATGCCGGTCAGCGGGTGAATTGAAATCATAAGACGATGTAGCGTGCGACTGGTCGAGTGGGTACCCGCCCTGTGGCCATAATCAGGCCGACGTTACCGCTCCTTAACATGGATGGGGTAGGGACATCGGCAATGACTGCCCTACTGATCACCGTGGACACAGAATTATCGTCACTGCTCCACGAGCGCGGAATAAGCCTGGAGGATAATATCCGCCTGTCCATCTGGGCAGAGTCTCAGGGGCAATCCTATGGCATCGGCTGGCAGATGGCGGAACTGGAAAGGCATGGCCTCAAAGGGGTGTTCTTCGTCGATCCGATGCCCGCGCTGGTTTATGGGACCGCGTTTTTGAAGCCCATCGTCACCTCAATCGTGGACCGGGGGCATGAGGTGCAACTGCACGTTCACAGCGAATGGCTCCGTTGGGCGCGCCACTCCCCTGTCCAAGGGAGGCTGGGCCGCAATATCGGTGACTTCTCAATGAATGATCAGATCACCCTGCTGCGCTTGGGCAGGCAATGGCTGGAGGAAGCCGGAGCGCCTGCGCCCATGGCCTTTCGAGCAGGCAATTTTGGTGCCAATGACGATACGCTGCGCGCCCTCGGTCATGTCGGCATGACCTGGGACAGCAGCGTAAACCCCGCCTATCATCGCTATGGCTGCCGCATCAACGGTGCGCGCGATCAGGTCGCTCCCACGAGCAGCTTCGATGTCTGTGAGCTTCCCGTTTCGGGCATCACCGACCGGCCCGGCAGCTTTCGCCCTGCGCAAATCTGCGCGATGTCGGCGAAAGAGATGCGCACCGGCCTGCGCCACGCGGTGGGCGAGCGGCATGCCGCGTTCGTCGTCGTCACGCACAGTTTCGAAATGCTGACCCGCGACCGTCAACGTCCCAATCATGCAGTGATGCGCCGGTTCACCGCTCTCTGCCGGGAGGCTGCGACGTTGACGGGCCTTCGTGTCGGTGGTTTTCATAACCTGCCGCCCAGCGTGGCGACAGAGGCGAACTCCTCGCACAGCCGCGTCCCGCCCGACCGTTTTCGCACCACCGGCCGGATGGTTCAGCAGCTATGGGCCAGCTGGCGCTACGAACGCCGCTTCATACCGTCCTGAACAGCGGCGGCGGACGGGATTTTACGGAAAGGTGGCGGAGACGGAGGAAACCGAACTTCTCACCTAAGCGGCTGATTTTTCAGGGACGCCTCCGGGCCGCCGCGCCCGCATACCATACATAAAACCATAAAAGCGGACAGATACTTTTTCTGTCGATGCAGCAGCGTTGCGACCAGCAGGAAAGCCGTGATGATAAGGGTGGAGAGCATCGCTGATCGGTCACCATCGCAGAAGGGGTACGCCCCTTAATTTGTGACGTGTTGGTGCACGGCGGTGTAGGGCGGCTGAAAATAGTCAAGGAATTCGCCCGCCGCACGGCCGAAACGGCTGTGGGCGTTCTTGAAGAATAGCTCGCGCAGGTTAATGCCGAAGCCTAGAAACATCCGGCGTTTCGGGTCTATGCCGTGCCTCCGGTCCTCTTTGGTGAAATCCTTCCCATAATAGCCTGCGTGCAGTTCCAGCAGGCGCAGCGGGCCGTTCTCGAACGCTTTGAAACCGCCCAGCTTCAGAGCGAAGAAAAAGCGCTGCTGCTCGAAATGGCGCTTGCCCGCAGCCGTGAAGCCATCTGAATTGGGTACGATCATCAGACGGTAGTCCAACTTCTTATCGAGCCCAGGTATCGAGTTTCGCAATATTGAAAAACCCGCGCCAGCAGAGTTGAACGCAACATCTTCCCAGGACCATCCGGCATCCGGCTCTATACTGTCCCACAGTTCGGTGTAGAGCATCGTTGCCGAGCCGAGCGCAGCAGCGGTCAGGGCGATGCCAGGCGCGTCGCCCGTCTTGTATTTTAGTCGAGCGTAGAGCAACTCTGAAAGCACGTAGGCGCTGTATGCATGAGCCATCTTATCGACGCCTAGGTTATGCGTTGATTTGCCGAACCACCCTTCCGTGTGGAAATGGGGAGGTTCGGGATCGCGAAACACTTTGGCCCCGTTTATCAAGGTGTAATAGCCAATGATTCCAACCATCTCCCACTTCACTGCCCTTGCCTGTTGACCTAAACCGTGAAACTGCGCCGGCTCGCGAGGCGCTTTTTTGGTTGAAGGCTCGGACGCGTCGGCGGGGCCATAAAGCATCGTCGGCGGCTCGCCTTGAGGTTGGAGAGCCGGCAAGGCGACAGAAGATGGGGTGAGATAAAAGTCCTCCAACGTAGTCATATCAGGAGATGCAGCCATCGCGGCGGAGGAGGATGCGCCCAGCAACAGACCGAACCCCAGTCGCATCATCGTACTCACACCAACCCCTCTTTCTCGTCAGGCTACGCTGCGAAAAGCCATCGTCGCTCGGCCCGTCAGACGACCCAACTTAAGAGATCGCAGCTTTACCCACGCCATACAAGGCTAGCGGATATGTCATGACCGCGCTCAAGCCTATCCCTATTTAGGGGGCAGGCCATTTAGTAAGCCGGGAGGGGTCGGGAAAAAGGCAATCTCTATAACCTGCATGTAAATTCAATGGCTTATGAGTAACATTACCTATAATATTTCTATAACCAGATTATACCTTTTGAGAGTGATTTGACGGCCAGAAAAAAGGCTTAGTTTTCAAAGGGATTATAGTTTTGCCTCCTCAGAGGTTGCAGAAGATTATAGGGGAAGGACAACCCAAAAAACGGCAGAAATCAGTCATTTTTTAGCGGATGATTGGAGCGTATTGGCGAGATTACCTTTTTCCCGACCCCGCCCGTTTTCAACGGCGAAGGCACATCAATTTTCGGGATGCGCGCACCGGCCCGAATAGGGCGCTCTGGGTGCATCAAAACGCATCAGCGCGGGCCGCCTCACGATCGGCAACCGGCCAAGGATCTATGCCGCTTTCCGGGGAGTGTCGATGGTGCATCAAAAGGGACATGAAAAGCGCGCGGGCGAGGCGGGGGGAAAAGCGCGTTTTGAGGGGTGGCAG
>CAMPIM010000073.1 GCA_946886365.1 uncultured Novosphingobium sp. | reverse complement strand
GCGAGCCCCACCTCGCCGGTGACCACCGTCCGTAACGCCTTGCCATCGGGGACGCACGTCACAATGATTTCTGCCGCTGCCGCCACCTCGCGCGGGGTTTCGCAGATGACCGCACCCAACGCTTGCAAGCGATCCGCCTTCTCCGCCGAAGAGGTCGTAACGGCCAGCTGGAAGCCCGCCGAAATCAAATTTTTGGCCATGGGTAGCCCCATCGCTCCCAATCCGATGAAGCCTATCTTGGCGCTCATGTTTCCCTCTTCCTTCTGTGCTACGGCGCTCTGAAATAACCAATAATGATCAGGCCCAGGGCGCCGCTTGCTTCTCATCGAAAATCTTCAGGCCTGTTTCTTCCGCCTTGGCTCGAACCAGATCGACGATGTGCCGTCCGATAGGCAGAGCGGAGGTTGCGGCAGGTGATGGGGCGTTGCAGACATGCAGCACGCGATCGGTCTGTTCGATAACGAAGTCATGGATCAACTCGCCCCTTGGGGTAATCGCCTGTGCGCGTATCCCCGCAGGATAGGGTTCGAGGTCAGCCAAAGTCAGTTGGGGACAGTATTTCTGACAAAGTGCCAGGTAGCGACGACGGAAGAGAGAATTCCCCATTTCGCTTAGACCGGACGATACGTTCGCCCCGATCAGCCTCCAAAAGCCGGCATTGCCGAGCATGTCTCCGACATCGCGCAGATTGACCGAGCCCTTCGGATAGCCTTCGCGGGCAAAGCCCAGCACCGCATTAGGGCCCACGGTGATGCTGCCATCAATCATGGGTGTCAGATGAACTCCCAGAAATGGGAGCGCCGGATCGGGGATCGGATAGATCAGATGTTTGACGATATCGTTCTTCTCGCTCGGCAAGCGGAAATATTCGCCACGGAAGGGCACCATTGCAAAGGAAGGCTTGCGGCCGCTGGACCGCACGATGCGATCGGCCTGCACACCGGCACAGGCGACGACGCATCTGGCGTCGATGGCCCCCTCCGCATGACGCAATTCTACACTACCGGCGTTTTCCGTGATTTTCTCAATGGCGATACCGAAGCGCGCCTCGCCTCCAGCCTGGGAAAATAACTCCAGCAGCTTCCGGCATATGCCGGGATAATCGGTAATGGCAGTAGACGGCACGCGAATGGCACGAAGGCCAGTGATCTCGAGTTCAAGCGCCTTCAGCTCTTCCGGGCCGATTATCTCATGAGCGATGCCGTTCGCGTTACAACGCTCGTGCAGGCCCTCGATCCGATCATTTTCGAGTTGGTTAGTCGCTACGAGCAGTTTGCCGCATTCGCGAAGGCGAATATCATATGTATTGCAGAACCATTTCGTCGCCCGGGCGCCATCCTTGCACATGCGCGCCTTTGCGCTTCCCGCCGCATAATAGACACCGGCATGCACGACGCCGCTATTATGCCCGGTCTGATGCATCGCTGGCTGCGCTTCTTTTTCCACCACCAGAATTTTGGCGTCGGGAGCAGCATTCTTCAGCTGCCACGCAGTAGAAAGACCGACAATCCCTGCGCCGATGACTACGAAGTCATATGTCATTTCAGCTGCGTCCTACATCTGTCCGAACATGGGGCGCCCCGCGACGGGCAGTTCGGCCACCAGGATATTGTTGGCCATCGAATTGGTGATGAAGAGTGACCTGTTACCGGGACCTCCATAAGCCAGATTGGTGACAGCAAGAGTATCGGCACAGCTGTCAATTCTGGCAATCGGCAGGCCCAGCGGCGAGTAGAGCCATACCGCGCCACGCCAGATATGCGCGATCGACAGGTTGCCATCGACATCCATGGCCATGCCATCAGGGCCGGTGCCGCCTTCAAGTTGGCAGAACATGCCTACCCGGTGCACCGAACCATCCAGCCGAATAGGAACGCGCCAAACCGCATTCATGCGGGTCACTGCAAGATACAGGACCGTTTCCTCCGGATTCATCACCAATCCGTTCGGACTTGGGATATTGTTGAGAAGACAGGTCAGCTTGCCCTTCGTGTCGAGCTTCCAGAGTTGTCCTGTAGGATCATGCAATCCGGTCTCACCTTGATCCGTAAAATACAGGTCCCCGTTCGAAGAGAAGAAAAGGTCGTTCAGCCCTTTATAGTTGGTCAGTCTTTCAGCAGGTACATAAGGAGAAACCTTCCCGCTGACGGGGTCGATCTCCACCAATCCGAGATCGCGGTCGGCGACAAAAATCCTGCCATCCTTATGTATCTTAAGCCCATTGGGACGACAGGGATAATCTGCGACCAACGTCCAATCCCCGCTCGGTGAAATGCGGAAAATACGGCCGTGCGCAACATCGACGACATACAGATTGCCGTCGCGGTCGAAGGAAGGTCCTTCGAGAAACGAGGGAACCGGTTTTCCATCAATCGTCATGTCGCGCGAGAATTTCGTTTCCTCAAATTTGAGGAATTCTTCAGGCATTGTAGTGAAAATTCTGGTCTGAACTATTTCATAGCCACTCATTTGATCACCTGTATTCGACGGTAGCGTTCCAGCTGTTCAGGAAGCCCATGTGGTCTTCTGTGCTGCGCCAGGGCGAGAAATGCGGAGCGAGATATCCAAGGCTCGCTTGGCCCCATGTTAAACTTTGCCCATTATATCGGGGAGACCACGGCCCCCTCGACGGGCCCAGCAGACGTCGCCAGCGACAGGCCGATCATCCGCCCCGATATGGTTGTCCAATCATCAGGCGAATGCCCGATGTTCGAACTACAAGAACAGATAAATTAACTATCTCACCCAAGATGTGAAAATATTCGATCAATTAACCAAATATGCGATGTGATTATATTCACTTCAAAAAGTTCTCTTGAAAACTTTCATGAAGTTACAAATTCTCAACAACTTGTTGATGCATGGTCTCTGCAATGCGGAATCATCGACCACGGCATTCGACGGCCCGTTAGTTGGCGGTATCAAAAATTTTGTCAACGGAAAAATCTCACCTCGCTGTTAACATGGGGGAGGTCTCGACGGCACATCCATTTGGGGCCACCGCCATACAAAGCTGCTTGTAAAGGGCTAATAATCCCAGGGTTTCCGGGATGTTGACATCGTCTTGGACAAAACCTCGATAAACCGTTGGGCCAGCATGCCGGGCTCATCGAAGGCAGAGAAGACAGCGCAAGGCGTAAGCAGAATCTCCTCTTTAAGCGGCCGGTAAACTATATTGGGCCAGTAGTCGTTTGCTGCAGTAAATTCGTCGATGATGGCTGGCCCGAGCCCGGCTTCAACCAGACTGCAAGCGGCCTCGGTCTGCAGAACAGTAGTGTGGACCATGAAATCAACATTGGCCTTCTCGAACGCCCTTCGAATCAACTGGCCGAAGCTCACCCCCGCGCGGTGCATGACCAAGGGATGTTCAGACAAGTCCCGCAATCCGATTTCCTGCTTGTCGCACAAGGAATGCCCGGCAGGGACAGCGCAGATCATCCGCCCGGTGGCCAGTTTTGTGCAAGTGAGGTTTGGAAGCTCTATCGGCATGATCGAAATGGCCACGTCGGCCTTTCGCGTCAGAACTTCCGGGGGAATGTCGAGAATCAGCTTCGTATACAGTTCGAAAGTCGCCATCGGCATGCGATGGGAAAGTTCAGCTATTGCTCGTGGTACTATGCTGAGGCTGAGCGAGGGGCTCGCGCATACCGACAAGCGGCCGGTTTGCCCGCTTGCAAGCCCTTCGGCGAACTCGTCGATTTTCATCGCCTGATGATAAAATTCCTTGACCGGGCCATACAGCTTTTCACCCTCGCTGGTCGGAACGAGCCGCCCCTTTTTGCGATGAAACAGCTTCAATTTCAGAAGGTCTTCGGTGTGGGCGATAATTCGGCTGATCGCAGGTTGCGACACGTTCAGAAGCCGCGCCGCATCACTCACCGACCCCGTCAGCATCACCGCGTGGAACACCTCAATCTGTCGCAAACGTAATTTCATAATCCTCTGTTCCCAGTCCGCATCTGGTCGGCTTCCAAGCTGCTGCAGGGCCGCCAAGCCCTTCAATCCCATTACCTCATGTTATAGATAATATAAATATTTGCATTATCATTTCCTGTGTCAGCCCGCTTATCCTCATTGAAATTCGCTGAAAGTGCGACGGACAGAAGAAGGATAGGATCTGGAATGAAATTGGGCCTTATCGGCATGGGCAATATGGGCATCCATTTCGGGGCCAACCTGCTTGCGGCCAAGGTTGATCTGACGGTCTTCGATGTCAACGAGCAAGCTGTGGCCCGAATGGGCGAAAAAGGCGCCAAGATCGCACAAAGCCCTACGGATCTTGCCCGCCAGGTCGACGTGATCCTGCTCTGCCTGCCAACTCCCGCGATCGTGGAGAAGGTTGTTTGTGGCGAGGAGGGGATTTTGGCCGGTGGCGGTCAAGCATCAATCATCGTTGACCTATCTACAACAGGTCCCGAGGTAACCGAGCGCGTTGCTGCAAGGTGCAAGGAGCAGGGAATCTCCTATATCGGCGCGCCTGTCAGTGGCGGTACTACGGGCGCGGAAAAAGGAACATTAACGATCATGGCGTCGGGAGATCGGGCGGCATTCGACAAGGCCCGGCCCACACTCGACATCATCGGCGGAAAAATCTTCTACTTGGGCGATGCTCCGCAATTTGGTCAGTATATGAAGCTGATCAACAACACGCTTTCGGCAGTTGCGGCGGTCGCATCTTTCGAGGGTTTGGTTCTGGGAGCGAAGGCAGGGTTGGACCCGGCTCAGATGCTCGCTGTTATCAATGTGTCGAGCGGACGGAATTCGGCTACTCTCGAGAAAATCCCGCAGTGCGTTCTGAAACGCAACTTCCCGATGCGCTTTGCCACTGACCTTCTGCACAAGGACGTCAAGCTATGTCTCGATCAGGCTGAGCGCCTGGGGGTGATGATGTTCATGGGGCCGTCGGCCAAGCAATTCCTGTCCTTTGCAGTTTCTCAGGGCGATGGTCCCAAGGATTACGGACATCTGATCAAGCATTTCGAAGGCTGGGCGGGTGTTCAATTCGGTAGCGAGACAATTTGAAGCCGGACCAAGGCCCGGAGCTATAAAAGGATTTAAACATGTCGCTGATCAACGTGCGCAAAAAGAGCGTAGTTCTTGATACAATTTACCATGAAAATGGCCCTGCACCTGAGACGCCATTGCTCACTGCCGCTGCTTATGCAGTAGTCGCTAATCCTTTTGCGGGTCGTTATGAAGAAAATCTGAAAGATTTCATGACTGAAGCACGAGCGCTCGGCGAGCAACTGACGGAAGATCTGATCAAGGCAGTCGGCGGCGCAGAAAAAGTCCAGGCATTCGGTAAGGGCGCGATCGTCGGCGTGAATGGCGAGCTTGAGCATGGTGCCATCTGGCATGAGGCAGGCGGCTGGCCTTTGCGTAAGGCGGTGGACGGCAAAGCCATCGTTCCGGCTGCCAAAGTAGTGGCGAGCGCGGGGTATCGCCTGCCGGTTCCGCTGTTCCACATCGATGCGAGCTTCGTGCGCAGTCATTTCAACACCGTTGAGATCGGCTCCATTGATGCCCCGCGGCCGAATGAGTTGCTGTTTGGCCTTGTCGTGGCGACGGGCGGCCGCATCCATGACCGGCTGGGCGGATTGCGTCCGGAGGAAATCAGCGTCCACGACGGTCAGCGCTAAGGCTTAGCTAAATTTGGCGGGTCGGATCATCCATATTGCGACTGTCCGGGGATAATCGATCTCCGGACAGCAATTATAAGACCAAGTTATTAGGAGATTACACGGTGAGCTCTCACGATAGTTTGGATCGCTCGCAATATACGATGACGATGGCTGATTATGCGCAAGGCATTGCAACGCGTCTGAAGTTCTTGATCGAGACCGATGCGCAGATTGCGGCGGCGATGCCTGACCCTGCGATCAACACTGCCAAGCGGGTCAGTGGTCTTGGTTTCGCCCAGATTGTGGCGACCTGCATGGAAGGCTATGCCGACCGGCCGGCGTTGGCTGAGCGGGCGGTGGAGCTGAAGGTTGATCCCGCGACCGGGCGCACCACGCGGGAGATCCAGAAGCATTTCGACATGACCAGCTACGGCACGCTCTGGGATCGGGCGCGCCAACTGGCGGCCTTCTGGCATGGCGATGCCGCGCAGGCGCTCAAGGCGGATGATTTTCTGTGCATCCTGGCCTTTGGCAGCGTGGATTTCGTGACGGTGGATCTGGCCGGGATCCATAATGGGGCGGTCCTCATACCCCTTCAGGCCAATGGCGCGTTCCAGCAATCGCTGTCCATCTTCAACGAGGTGGCGCCAAGCTGGCTGGCGGTCAGCCTTGAATATATCGAGACAGCGGCCGAACTGGTCATCCAGGGCCATCGGCCTCGCGGGTTGCTGCTGTTCGATTATCATCGCGAGGTGGATGACGAGCGCGAACGGTTCGAAACGGCCCGGGCGAAGCTCGCCGACGCGGGCCTCGCGCATCTGCTGGTCACGCTGGACGCGGCTCTGGCGAAGGGCAGTGCCCTGCCGCCCGCGCCGCTGTTCGACAAGGCGGACGGGGAGCGGCTGAGCACGATCTACTATACATCGGGAAGCACTGGCCTGCCCAAAGGCGCGATGCTGCCTGAGCGGATGATCAAGCAGTTGTGGCTGGTGGATTCGCCTATGCCGATGATCAACCTCATCTACATGCCGATGAACCATACGTCCGGGCGCAGCATCGTCTTTTCGCTGCTGGGCCTTGGCGGCATCGGTTATTTCACGGGCAAGAAGGACCTGTCCGAACTGTTTGACGACATGCGCATCTGCCGACCAAGCTACATGATGCTGGTCCCGCGCGTGTGCGAGATGATCTACCAGCAATATCAGGTTGCGCTTGAGCGGCAATCCGTGCCGGGCGCGGACCTGGAGGCGGTCAAGGCCGAGTTGCTGCGCGAGACGCGCGATGTCCTTCTGGGCGGACGGCTGCTCGTTGCCTCCTTCGCCTCGGCTCCGCTCGCGCCTGAAGTGTTGCAGTTCATGGAAGAGTGCCTGGGTTACAAGCTGGGCAATAATTATGGTGCGACCGAGGTCGCCGCCGTGCTCAGCGACAGCCGCATCCAGCGCCCGCCGGTGATCGATTACAAGCTGGATGACGTGCCCGAGCTTGGCTATTTCAAGACCGACAAGCCTTACCCGCGCGGCGAGCTGCGCATCAAGACGTCGAGCATCATGCTGGGCTATTACAAGCGCCCCGATGCCACGGCCGCCGTGTTCGACGAAGAAGGCTATTACAAGACCGGCGACATCATGCAGGAGATCGCGCCGGACCAACTGGTCTATGTCGACCGCCGCAACAATGTGCTCAAGCTCGCGCAGGGCGAGTTCGTCGCCATCGCCCGGCTGGAGGCGATCTTCACCAATGGCGATCCGCTGATCAAGCAGGTTTATCTCTACGGCACCAGCGAGCGCGCCTTCCTGGTCGGCGTGTTCGTGCCCAATGCAGCGACGCTCCAGCAGATGGGGATCGCCAATGACCCGGCCGCGATCAAGGATGCCCTGCGGGAAGCGATCCAGAACATAGCGCGTGCCGAACAGCTCCACCCCTATGAAGTGCCGCGCGACTTCATCGTCGAGCATGAGCCCTTCAGCGCCGAAAACGGCCTGCTGGCGGGAATCGGCAAATATCAGCGGCCCAAGTTCAAGGAACGCTACACCGCCGCGCTGGAAGCCGTTTACGACCGGATCGCGGCAAGCCAGCAGGATGAGCTTGAGGCGCTGCGCCGCGAAGGCAAGACCCTGCCCGTGCTGGAAACGGTCGCCCGCGCGGTCAAGGCGACGCTGGGGCTTGAGGATATCGACCTGTCGAAGCGGATGAGCTTCTCCGATCTGGGCGGCGACTCCCTTTCGGCCGTGTCCTGCTCATTGCTGCTCGAGGAGGTTTATGGCATCGACGTGCCAGTCTCGGTCATCAACAGCCCTGCCGGAAGCATGCAGGACGTCGCCCGCTTCATCGAACGGGGACGCAGCGGCGATGCCAAGGGCGCGACCTTCGCTTCGGTGCATGGCGCTGGCGCAAAGGAGATCCGCGCGAGCGACCTGACGCTGGATCGCTTCATCGATAGCGCGGTGCTGGATGCGGCGCGCGACGCCTTGCCTCCCGCGACGGAGGTGCGGACAGTGTTCCTCACCGGGGCGAACGGCTTTCTGGGGCGGTTCCTCTGCCTTGAATGGCTCGAGCGCATGGCGGCCGTGGGGGGCAAGCTGATCTGCATCGCCCGCGGCCGTGATGCCGCGGCGGCGCGGCAGCGCATCGCGGAGGTGTTCGAGAGCGATCCGCAATTGAAGAGCCGTTTTGACGAGCTTGCAAAGGACCATCTTGAAGTCCTGGCCGGCGACTTGGGTGAGCCGCAGCTTGGCCTTGCCGATGCTGATTGGGAGCGTCTGGCGCAGAGCGTGGACCTGATCGTCCATCCCGGCGCGCTGGTGAACCATGTCCTGCCCTATCAGCAGATGTTCGCCCCCAATGTCGCGGGCACGGCGGAGATCATCCGCTTGGGCATCACGCATCGGCTGAAGCCCCTCAATAATGTGTCGACCGTAGCGGCGGCGCATGTGCCGGGCGGCGCGATGATCGACGAAGATGCCGATGTGCGGGTGACGTCCCCGGTTCGACCGCTGTCGAGCGAAGGCTATGCCGATGGCTATGCCAACAGCAAATGGGCGGCCGAGGTGCTGTTGCGCGATGCGCATGATCGCTTCGGTCTGCCGGTCGCGACCTTCCGGTCGGACATGATCCTGGCGCACAGCCGCTACGAGGGGCAGCTCAATGTCCCGGACATGTTCACCCGCCTGCTGCTCAGCATAGTGGCGACGGGGCTGGCTCCTGGGTCCTTCTATAGCGGCGCGGCCAAGCCCCATTATCCGGGGCTGCCGGTGGACTTCACGGCAGAGGCCATCGCGGACCTGGGCGTCAAGGCGACCAGCGGCTATCGCACCTATCATGTCATCAATTCCCATGATGACGGCATTTCGCTCGACAGCTTCGTCGACTGGATCGATGCGGCCGGATATCCGGTGCGGCGGATAGACGATTATGTCGATTGGCTTGAACGCTTCGGCACGGCCCTGCGCGCGCTGCCGGAAGAGCAACGCCAGCATAGCTCGCTGCCGCTGCTGCACCAGCTTCACTATCAGGTGCCCGCAGAGTTCGGCACGTCCGTTTCCTCCTCCCGCTTCCGGGCCGATGTGATCGCGCATGAAGTGGGCGTGGCGAAGGATGTCCCGCACCTGTCCCGCGAACTGATCGGCAAGTATCTGGCTGACCTCTCCAGTCTCGGCCTCATCTAAGGAACATAGAAAAAGTCATGACCAACCTGACCAAAGGCTATGCGGCGCAAAGCGCGGACACCGATCTGGAGCCCTTCACCTTCGCCCGCCGTGACCTGCGCGCCGACGATGTGGCGATTGAGATCCTCTATTGTGGCGTGTGCCATTCCGATCTGCATCACGCCCGCAATCACTCCGGATACACCAGCTATCCGACCGTTCCGGGCCATGAGATCGTCGGCCGGGTGACGTCCGTGGGCAGCAGCGTCAGCAAGTTCCAGCCCGGCGACATGGTCGGGGTCGGCTGCTATGTGGACAGCTGCCAGAAGTGCAAGCCCTGCCATGCGGGCGAAGAGCCCTATTGCGTCGAATATGCAACGCCCACCTACGGGTTCATGGACCGGCATGACGGCATGCCCTCCCATGGCGGCTATTCCGAAAATATCGTCGTCTCGGAAAAGTTCACGGTGCGCATCCCCGACGGGCTGGATCCGAAAGCTGCCGCGCCATTGCTGTGCGCGGGCATCACCACTTACTCGCCGCTCCGTCACTGGAAGGTCGGCCCGGGGCACCAGGTTGCCGTGATCGGCCTGGGCGGCCTGGGGCACATGGGGCTGAAGTTCGCCAAGGCGATGGGCGCGGAAGTGACGCTGTTCACGCGCAGCCCCGACAAGGAGGAAGAGGCGCGGCGCCTGGGCGCGGATCATGTCGTGCTCTCCACCGACGAGGCGCAGATGGCGGCGGCGGCCAACAGCTTCGACTATATCCTCGACACTGTTCCCAACGCCCACGACGTCAATCCCTATGTCGCCACCCTTGCGTGGAACGGCACGCTCATCCTCCTGGGACTGCTCGGCGCCATCGATCCGCCGCTTCACAACGTCCCGCTGATGATGGGCCGCAGGTCGGTCGCCAGTTCCAATGTCGGCGGCATCGCCGAAACCCAGGAGATGCTCGATTTCTGCGCCGCCAACGGCATCAGCTGCGATGTCGAGATGATCGATATCCAGGACATCAACCACGCCTATGAGCGCATGCTCAAAGGCGACGTCCGATACCGCTTCGTCATCAATAACGCATCCTTGCGGAAATCGTAAAACAGTTTGGCAGTGATTGTTCAAGGTGAACGATAGATCAGTCGTTTCGATAAAATTCATAATAAACGATTGATTTTACTTAACAGGGAGAAGTATGCATGAGTATTCATCTTATTCGCACTTTAATGGGAAGTGCTGCCCTCGTAGGCTGCGCGGGAGGCGCGCTTGCTCAAACAGGGCCTTCCGCAGTGCCAACCAATGAGCAAGCTCACACAGGTTCGACCGAAGGAACGGGCCTTTCTGAAATCGTCGTAACCGCGCGCAGGCGGGCTGAGCGGCTGCAATCGGTCCCAATTTCTGCGAGCGCCTTCGATGCCAACTCGCTCACGCAACGGAACATCTCGAACACGCAGGACCTGCTTGGACAAGTTCCTTCGCTCGTCGTCGGCGGATCGGGACAGCAGCGCAGTACCGAGAATATCACCATCCGTGGTCAGGGTGCGACCTTCAATGCGGCACCGGGCGTGGTGCTGTACTCGGCCGAAGTTCCGCTGATTGCAGACCAGCGCAACAATGCGCAGAATGGTGGCGGCCTCAACTATTATGACCTCGCCAGCCTGCAGGTGCTGCGCGGGCCCCAGGGCACGTTGTTCGGCCGGAACACGACAGGCGGTGCCGTCCTGTTCGAACCACAGCGCCCGACCGACCGGTTCGAGGGCTATGGCCAGATCCAATATGGCAATTATGATTCAATCGAGCTGCGCGGTGCGCTCAACGTGCCGATCGTCGAGGACACGCTGCTCCTGCGCGTCGCTGGCATCTATCAGAAGCGCGACGGCTTCACGCACGAGATCACCACGGACACCGACCTGGATAACCGCAACCGCTATTCCTTTCGAGCGGGCCTGACTTGGCGCCCGGCGCCGGGTATTGAGAATTATCTCCTCGCCACTGTAGGCCGCGTCCAGGAACATGGCACCGGCACGGTCCTCAACGCGGTTCCGGACGGCGTCAACCCGCAGAATGGCGTGCCATACAGCACATACCTGCAAGAACAGATCGATCGCGGCATCCGCTCGGTGGAGCTTAGCCCGCTGCTCTTTAGCGAGCGTACGCGCTATTTCTCGGTAACGGACATCCTGTCGGCAGAGCTTACCGACTCACTGACTTTCCGTAACATCGCCAATTACCAACGCTTAAAGAACAGCGCGCCCTTCGACGGCGACGGGATCCCTGATAATCAGCGCGCTCCGGGCAACCTGGGCGGAGGCGCGATCGGCGCTGAAGAAATCGATCCGGGCGGCCTTCCGAGCTACAATTACTACACCGATGTCCGGCAGTACTCGTTCGAGCCTCAGCTTCAGGGCAAATTAGGTGGGGACACGCTCAACTTCACCGTGGGCGCCTATTATGAAAGTGTTAAACCGCTAGGCCAACAGCTGGTTTCAGCAACTAATCAGACCCGCAGAGGCCAGAGATCAACCAGCCAGGCGCTGTATGCCCAAGGGACTCTGTCCTTCGGCAGCTTGTCAGAAAGCCTTGATGGCCTCCGACTGACCGCTGGCTATCGTTATACATGGGACAGCCTGACGACTTTCTCGAACTATGGGTTGCCCGGCGCGCCGGTCACCTTGGAGAGCGCCAAGTTCAGGGCGCCGAACTGGACGATCGGCCTTGACTATGATGTCATGCAAAATGTGCTGCTCTACGCCAAAGTCAGTCGTGGCTATAAATCGGGTGGGATCGGTGCTTCGACGCCCGCGCCTCAACTGCGCTCTTTCAGCCCTGAATTTGTCACCTCTTACGAAGGTGGCATAAAGGCAGATTGGCATATTGGGGGCATGCCGATCCGGACTAATCTGGGTTACTATTATACGGATTACAAGGATCTGCAGAGAACGGGGGGCACCTCTTACATCTTTAATGGCCAGCAGGTCTTCGGTGCGCAAACCAGCAATGCTGGACGAGCGCACATCCAGGGTATCGAATTTGAAGGCGAAATACGGCCGGCCCGTTGGTTGACGCTATCGGGAAGCTATTCCCATACCGCTGCCAAATATGATGAATATACTGCACCTTCGCTATTCCCGGATGGCATCCCCGCCTTCGGCCTGCCGCCCGGCTTCGACTGCGGCGTAGGCGTTCCATTCAACGGCGCCACCGGCCAGTGTGTCCTGGGCGCAATTCCTTTCCAGTTCACGCCCAAGAACCAGTTCAGCGTCACCGGCAGGGTCGATCTGCCTGTCGATGAATCGATCGGCAAAATCAGCATTACGGCGACCTACGCCTATATTGATGCCCAATACACGTCGCCTTCCAAGGCCCCGATCGACGAGCCCTTCGCCTATATCGGCGGAAATTGTCCCCGCCTGCAATCAGGCCCCTATGCCGGGTCCATCCAGTGCGGACCGGGCAATGGCTATGGCCTACTGAGCGTGAACCTGCAGTGGCAGAATGTCGCAGGATCCAACTTCGACCTCGGCGCTTTCGCGACGAACCTGACGAATGAGAAATATATCATCAGCAGTAACGGCGTATCCTATCAAAGCGGGTTCAACTCCTACATCTATGGCGAGCCCAGAATGTACGGTGTCTCGCTCCGATATCATTTCGGAAACTAAGTAAGCGCGCGCCATCACACTCACCAAGGTGTGATGGCGAAATGCTTACTACATATAAGAGGGGGAGAGGTGGTGGGCCTTGGGTCTAACAGATGAAAAAATCAGGAAGTGATGAATGACAATGTTAGCGGGAAAAAGAGCTATTATCACGGGCGCTGCGCGGGGTATTGGCGCATCGATTGCAGAACGATTTGTATCTGAAGGAGCCTCAGTTCTTCTCGCTGATCGCGATGATGCTGTGCAAGCCATCGCCGCCAGTCTTGGCCAGATCTCGGCGCGTACGGATGTTTCCAAAAAGGCGGACGTCGACGCCCTGTTCGCTCAAGCGGAAGCGGCTTGGGGCGGTCTCGATATTCTCGTGAACAATGCCGGGATTATTCACAAGGCGGAACTTGAGGATATTACCGAGGAAGCTTTCGACCGGGTAATGATGGTCAATGTGAAAGGCGCGTTTCTTTCGACCCAGCATGCTGCCAAGCTCATGGAGCGGGGTGGATCGATCATCAACATGTCGTCGATCAACGCCGAACTCGCTATTCCCAATCAAATACCTTACGCGGTGTCCAAAGGCGCCATCAAGCAACTGACCAACGTGACAGCGATCGCGCTCGCACCCCGCGGCATCCGAGTCAACGCTATCGGTCCCGGTACGATCCTCACGGATATGTCCAGAACTATCATGGAGGACCAGGGGACGAAGCATAGCCTTCTCAGTCGCACGCCGCTGGGACGCTTGGGCACGACAGACGAGATTGCGAATGTCGCAGTATTTCTGGCGAGCGATCAATCGTCCTACATTACCGGTCAGACGATCTATGCGGACGGTGGCAGACAAGGACTGAACTACACCGTACCGGTCCTCGACGAAATGTGACATTCGATGGAAAAGATCAGCAATCGAGTGAAGATCGCCGCCGCTGATATCGCCTGCGAATTTGAGCCAACCGAAGTGAAAATCAGTTTTCAAGACTTGGAAAGATGAAGATAATGGGCAACCCCGCCACGAATGCCACGAACGATATTGCAGCGCATCTGCACCCATTCACCAATCTGGCCACGCACCCGGACACTGGGCCGCTGACCATCGCCCGTGGCGACGGCATTTTTGTGGAAGACGATCAGGGCAATCGATACATCGAAGCCGTTTCGGGACTGTGGTCCGCTACACTGGGGTTCAGCAATGCGCGGCTCGCCAAGGCCGGTTACGACGCCTTGCAACGACTGCCCACCTACCATACTTTTGGCGGCCGATCGAACCCCGCGGCCACTGCACTCGCTCATAAATTGCTGTCGATCGCACCGGTGCCGATGTCGAAGGTGTTCTTTGCAAATAGCGGATCGGAAGCGAATGACACTGCGGTAAAGCTGGTCTGGTATTATCACAATGCCATCGGCAAGCCTGAAAAGAAGAAGATCATCGCGCGCCACAATGCTTATCACGGCGTCACCGTGGCGTCCGCTAGCCTGTGCGGCCTCGTCAACAACCACCGCGATTTTGATCTGCCGATCGACAGAATACTGCACACGGACTGCCCCCACTATTTCCGCTACGCCGAGCCAGGCGAAAGCGAAGAGGATTTCGCCACCCGCCTCGCCGACAATCTGGAACAGATGATCCTGAAGGAAGGACCTGAAACGGTCGGCGCATTCATTGCTGAACCAATCATGGGCGCGGGTGGAGCTATCATTCCGCCAGCCACCTATTTTGATAAAGTGCAAAAGGTGCTGTCCAAATATGATGTGCTGTTCATCGTGGACGAAGTCGTGTGCGCCTATGGGCGCACGGGTCAGATGTACGGTTCGGATACTTACGGCCTGAAGCCGGACATTCTGACCACTGCGAAGGGACTGTCGTCAGGTTATGCGCCGATCTCCGCAGTGATAATCAATGAAAAGGTATATACGGCCGTAGCAGCCAACAGCGGCAACATCGGCACATTCGGGCATGGTTTCACCTATTCGGGCCATCCGGTAAGTTCTGCCATCGCGCTGGAAACGCTGAACATTTATGAAGAGGAAAATATCCTCGGCCATGTGCAGGCTCTGGCGCCGAAGCTTCAGGCCGCCATACGCAGCTATGAGGGGCGGAAATATGTCGGTGAAGTCCGCGGCGTGGGCTTCGTCGGCGCCATCGAGCTATATGCCGATCCCGCGGCCCGTGTAACCTTTGATCCTGCCGTCAAGGCTGGCCCTCGCCTTGCCGAAATTGCGATGAAGCAGGGGCTTATCGTCCGGGCATTGGGGGGAGATACCATTGTTTTCTGCCCGCCGCTCATCATCACATCTGAGGAGCTGGATGAGCTTTTCGCGCGGTTCGCCCGCGCTATGGATCTGTTCGAGCAAAGTTTCTCGTAACAGAATCTAGACGAGGAGCCTCTGCGGCCAGCCGCAGAGGCACTTGTCAGGCACATGCTCGCGCCATGCCGCATTTGAAGAAGGGCCTGAACACATGACCGGTAATATTGGCGCAGATAGATCGGGCATCGGGTGGCGCGGGCGCCGGAAAAGCATGCTCATTCGTGCCACGCTTGCGCAAAATATAGGCACAGGATGTGCTTTCGCCGGCCTGGGCCTCAGCGTCTTGGCGCTGCAACAGCGGTACGACGCGTCGCTGGGCTCAGCCGCTCTCGGCTTATCGATCACTGTGCTTTCCATGATGGGCCTCGGCCCGCTGATTGCCAGGCTGATCGCTCGCTTTGGCATTCGATCAGTGATGTCCGCTGGAGTTCTGATATCTTCCGCTGGATACGTGGCGTTGGCCTACGCCCCTTCGCTGCCTCTGGCCCTGATGGCATGCGCCCTCCTAATTGGGCCGGGCGGTGCGCTATTCGCTGTTCTTCCGCCTGCGATCCTGGCGAGTGGCTGGTATCCCGAGGCGCGGGGCAAGGCGATGGGGATCGTCTATCTTCCGATCCTGGCGACAATCCTGCCCCTGCTCGGTGTAACCATCATTCAGCGTTATGGCTTACCAAGCTTTTACCTGACACTTGCGGCGACACATTTGCTCTTGCTTCCACTGATGCTCGGCGTGGTCGAAGCTTCAACGGAACCCGCACATCCGCAAGACAACGCAAGCGGCGCAACGCAAGGGATTTTCCACGATCGGATTTTCTGGCTGATCGCGCTTGGTAATGGCATCTTGAACGGAGCAGCCATCGTGGGCTCGGCCCATATGCTGCCGATTGTCACGGGATATGGCGCCTCCATGCAGACCGGAGCGGCACTCCTTACTGTCTCGAACGGCATGAGTATTCTCGGCTCCCTCATCGCGGGCTATGCCTGCGATCGTATCGGCGCTGCCAAAACGCTTGGATTGGTTGCGCTGGGCTTCGCGCTGGCGTGGTCCTTGATTGCAATCACGGGATGGCTCCCTGTTTTGGCAGTTTCGGCCATCCTGATAGGTACGTGCGGCGCCGCTGTTTTCCCGCCGGTAAGCGCGCTGACAGTCCAGGTTTTCGGCATGAAGGCACTGCCAAAAGTACTCGGACTGTTGAGTATGTTCGCGCTTCCATTCACATTCTCGATGGCGCCTGCCGCGGGGCAGCTGCACGACATGTTCGGTGGCTACCGGCCAGTGTTCATCGGGATGATCCTCGTGTGTGTAACTGCAGCCGCAGCATATATATGGATAAATTGGCAACTTGCCCGACGCGGCAAGGGCGCTCCAACCATGCCGCACGCCGATCCGCTGCCATCGGGACCAGTCTGAAGCGGTGCCATAATGATCAACAATGTCTGATGTCAGGCAAGATGCCCAACATCCTACATCAGTCCTGATTTGGTTTCAGTGAGAGGAAAATCCATGAGCAATACGTCTCTATATTATGTAAAGGTGCTGGTTAGCAACGCGGAAGCACTGGCGCCATTTTATGCCAGTGTGTTCGGGATGAAGGAGATTCGACGTATCTTCAAACCCGAGCACATCCGTCCGCACCTGGAGATATTCATGTCTTCGGGTACGACAGAACAACTTTGCCTGCTGCAATATCTGAATAAGCCCGCGCCCACGCCAGGCGAAGTAAGGGTTGCCTTCACGGTTAAGAATGTGGACGCCGCTGTGGCTGCTGCACTGGCAGGAGGGGGCAGCGTAGTCCTGCCAGCCGAGACGCTGGAAGAACATAATTTCCGCTGGGCAACGATCGCTGACCCCGAAGGTCATGTTCTCGAGCTCATGCAATTCGGCCTCTGATCCGGGCATAAGAAGACACAGGGGCATGAGCGTGAGATCGTACGCATGTGATACCGGCGATCTTATAAAAACTCGCTCCTGTGCTTCAGAAAATGAATCATGATGAGGATCAAAATATGAAAAATACTTCCTTATACTATTTCAAAATTGTCGTGCGCGATTCAGAGTCTTTGGCACACTTTTATCATGACGTGTTTGGCATGAAGGAGGTTCGACGTTTTGATGCACTGGCAACCGATGACCCTCATTTGGAGATTTTCCTATCTGCAGGAGAGAGTGATAATCAAATCGCTCTGCTGCACTATGTGAATAAGCCTGCTCCAACGCCCGGCGAAGCAGTGGTTGCTTTCATGGTTGAAGATGTGGACGCGGTCGTGGCGGCCGCACAGGCCGCGGGCGGCAAAAGCACCAGAGCAGCCGAAACACTGGAAGAATATAAATTCCGCTATGCAATGATCGCCGATCCAGAAGGTCACAACATCGAGATCATGCAATCTGTTGCCTGATCAGAGTGCAGGAAGAAGCGGGTCGGTGTGAGACAGAATTTATCCGTACGAGAAATGGCCTGATTGCCTGAACGAGATCGATGGCGGTCAGCGCGACGGATAGTATGACGCAGCTTTTTTAGCTGTGGTTTGGGGGCAGACTGCTCGCTCAGATCGCTTCCTTGCATCGACGGGCTTAGCGCCCGTCAAGCTCCTCCTCACTGTTCTGACGATTACGGCAGCTCGGCGCTTAAGTACAAATAATTGGAGTAAGCTCGATGAGCAATTCGAGAGAGTCGGTTGAAGTATCACCTGAAGCTTTGGCGGAGAAATACCGCATTGAGCGCGAAAAGCGTTTGCGGCCTGATGGTCCTGATCAGTATCTCGATCTAAGCGGTGCGTTTCAGGACCTCGATAAAGACCCCAATGCCGACCCAAGCTTCACCCGCCCTGCGGTCACAGAGGAGACCGACGTCGCGATCGTCGGCGGCGGCTTTGGGGGAATGCTGGCTGCGGCACGCCTGCGGCAGCAGGGCATCGGAGATTTTCGCATCGTCGAAAAAGGCGGCGACTTCGGCGGCACTTGGTACTGGAACCGCTATCCGGGGGCGGCATGCGACATCGAAAGCTATGTGTACTTGCCGCTGCTTGAGGAAACGGGCTACGTTCCGACGGAGAAATACACCAAGGCGCCCGAGATCTTCGCCTATTGCCAAAGGCTCGCCAACCATTTCGATCTGTACGACCGCGCCTTGTTCCAGACCGTGGTTTCAGAGGTCCGTTGGGATGAAGGGT
Source organism: uncultured Novosphingobium sp. (assembly GCA_946886365.1). The sequence continues at coordinate 858 of CAMPIM010000073.1, read as the reverse complement.
CCGCTCGCTGGCTCGTCAAAACCAACCGGGACGACGTACTGAAGGCGCATTTCCTCATCATCGCCGGCGGGGCGATGTTCAAGGCCAAGCTCCCCGGCATACCAGGGATCGAAACATTCAAGGGACATAGCTTCCACACCAGTCGCTGGGATTATAATTATACCGGCGGCGGCCCAACCGAACCCATGGATCGACTGGCGGACAAGCGCGTCGGTATCATCGGTACGGGCGCGACGGCGGTGCAGGCGGTGCCGCCTCTCGCACGGGATGCCAAACATCTTTACGTCTTCCAGCGCACCCCCTCAGCAGTCGGCGTCAGGGCCAATCGCCCGACCGATCCCGAATGGGTGAAGTCGCTTCAACCCGGTTGGCAGCAGCGCCGGATGGAGAATTTCACCTCGATCGTCTCGGGCGAGCCGGTGGAAGAGGATTTGGTCGGTGACGGTTGGACCGAAATCTTCGGGAGCGCAAGCAACCCCGGCGCTACTCCAGAGGAACGTCAAATGGCGGACTTTGCCAATATGGAGGCAGTTCGGTCGCGCATCGATCATATCGTGCGAGACCGCGGGACGGCAGATGCGCTGAAGCCGTGGTATTACACCATGTGCAAGCGCCCTTGCTTCCATGACGAATATCTTGACAGCTTCAATCGGCCAAATGTCACGCTGGTCGATACAGGCGGCAAGGGGGTAGAACGGATCACCGAGAATAGCGTCGTCGTCGATGGGGTCGACTATCCGGTCGACTGCCTGGTCTACGCTTCCGGCTTCGAGGTAACGACCGGTTACACGCGCAGGCTCGGTTTCGAGCTTTATGGCCGGGATGGACAAGCGTTGACCGAAGCCTGGCGGGAAGGCG
>CAMPIM010000072.1 GCA_946886365.1 uncultured Novosphingobium sp. | reverse complement strand
CGGTCTTCTGGACCAGATCGCCGATGTAGATGATGTTGTCGTTCTTGAGGCAGTTTGCGCTGCGAACCGACAGTTCCAGTTCGTCCACCTTCTTGAGCAGGTAGCGGTTGATCTGGTTCGTGTCGCTCTCGCCCTCGGCGGCAGCAGCCGCAGCGGTGCCAGCAGCCGGAGCGGCCACGGGCAGCGCGTCTTCGAAGTGAACGAACAGCTGCAACTGGTCCTGCAGGATGCGGGCGGCATAGGCCACCGCGTCTTCCGGCGTGACGGTGCCGTCGGTTTCGACGGTCAGCGACAGCTTGTCATAGTCCAGTTCCTGGCCGACGCGGGTATTGTCGACCTTGTAGGCAACCTGACGCACCGGCGAATAGAGCGCGTCGATCGGGATCAGGCCGATCGGCGCGTCGGCCGGACGGTTGGCGACGGCGGGGACATAGCCCTTGCCGACGTCAGCGGTCAGTTCCATGTTCAGCGTCGCACCCTGGTCCAGGTGGCAGATCACCAGATCGGGGTTCATCACTTCGATGTCGCCCACGGTGGTGATGTCACCGGCGCGCACTTCGCCCGGACCAGTCGCGGACAGCTGCAGGCGGCGGGGACCGTCGCCTTCCATGCGGAGCGCGACCTGCTTGATGTTGAGGACAATGTCCGTCACATCTTCACGCACGCCGGCCAGCGACGAGAATTCGTGGAGCACGTTCTCGATCTTGATCGAGGTGACCGCCGCGCCCTGGAGCGAGGACAGAAGAACCCGGCGCAGCGCGTTGCCAAGCGTCAGGCCGAAACCACGCTCCAACGGTTCGGCAACGAAAGTCGCCTTCCGCTTGCCGTCGCCCGTCGCCTTGATCTCAAGGCTGTTGGGCTTCTTCAATTCCTGCCAGTTCTTCATGTTGACAGTCATGTATTTCCCCTGGGGATGAGGCCGAAACGTTTAAATCCTGGACCCAGACAGGACGTTCGGCCGATGCAAATGGGTGAACGGGCGGCGCGTCCGCCGCCCGCCAACAAGCCTCGCGTCGAATTAGACGCGGCGGCGCTTTGAAGGACGGACGCCATTGTGTGGAATGGGCGTCACGTCGCGGATCGAGGTGATGTGGAAACCGACGGCCTGCAACGCGCGCAGAGCCGATTCACGGCCTGAACCGGGACCCTTAACTTCGACTTCCAGGGTGCGCACGCCATGTTCGGCAGCCTTGCGGCCAGCGTCTTCGGCGCAGACCTGCGCGGCGTACGGGGTCGACTTGCGGCTGCCCTTGAAGCCCATCATGCCGGCCGAGGACCAGCTGATCGCATTGCCCTGGGCATCGGTGATGGTGACCATCGTGTTGTTGAAGCTGGCGTTGACGTGCGCGACGCCGGCCGAGATGTTCTTGCGCTCGCGCCGCTTAATGCGCTGGGGTTCGCGTGCCATGTTGCTCTATCCTACTGAAATCGTTGAAAGCGGAAGTTACCGGAGGGCCATGCCGAAAGGTTGACCCTCAACGATTACTTCTTCTTGCCGGCGATCGGCTTAGCCTTGCCCTTGCGAGTGCGCGCATTGGTGTGCGTGCGCTGACCGCGAACCGGCAGGCCCTTGCGGTGACGCAGGCCGCGATAGCAGGCCAGATCCATCAGGCGCTTGATGTTCATCGCGGTTTCACGACGCAGGTCACCTTCAACGGTGAGGTCGGCGTCAATGGCTTCGCGGATCTGCAGGACTTCGGCGTCCGACAGGTCCTGAACGCGGCGGCTGTGATCGATGCCCAGCTTGTCGGCGAGGTCGACGGCGGTCTTGCGGCCGATGCCGTGGATGTAGGTGAGCGCGATGATCACGCGCTTGTTGGTCGGGATGTTAACACCCGCAATACGTGCCATGGTAATCTGTTCTCCTGCTCCACGGGGCGGTTGGCGCCACCCCATCTCAAAGCGTCCGGGCAGAGACCCCTATAGGGACATCGGCCGATTCGATAGACCCCGTGACGCAAAAAAGACGGCCAGTGCCATGCACTGCCGCTCACCAGCGTGTCCGGGATGCGTCCGCCCCTAGCGATTCGGCGGGAAACTGTCAATTGGCCAAGGTCGCGCTTGCGACCGTGTGCGGCAGATAGCGCACCTTCACTCCCCCTCCCGCAAGCGTTCAAACGAGGCACGTGACTCGTTTGAAGGGGCCGGGGGGTGGGCCAGCGCAACGCCAATACTATATCGCACCCCCCCCATCCCAAAAATTCCTTTTCCAGTTGAACCCGTCCCGTCCCCTCGGGCATTGAGTGGCGCATGCGCATATTCCCCGCCTCCGCCGTCCTCGCGTCCCTGCTCCTCCTTCCCGCCTGCGTCGGCGCTCCAGAAGCGCCCCCGCCGCCAGCTCCGCGCCCTGCGCCCGCGCCCTCGGCAAAGCCGCCTCTACCCGTTCCCGGACCGGTCGAATGGCAATATCGTCCCGCGACGCCCGGCAACTGGAGCTACCACGCGGAAGGATCGGGATCCGTCGCGACCTTCGCCAGCCCCGCATCCGGCACGCTGCTTTCCTTGCGATGCGATCCCGCCGCAGGCCGGATCAGTCTTCTGCGCGCCGGGACAGGGAAGGGGAACGTCACCCTCCGCACCAGCTATGGCGCGGTCAGCTGGCCCGCCACGCCGAACGGTTCGGGAACCCTGGCAGTCCGCGCCGCCAGCGACACAGTGCTGGATCAGATTGCCTACAGCCGGGGCCATTTCGCCGTCGAGGTGCAGGGGCTCGAAACCCTGATCCTGCCCGCCTGGGCAGAGGTCGGCCGGGTCATAGAGGACTGCCGTCGCTAAGGAGGGGTTTTCCGGCCGCTTGCCGTACATCTTGTGGGGGTATCGACTGAAAAGCACCAGATCGGCTTTTCAAGCGGACGCGCCATTATGATTCGAAAAAAGAATTTTACAAGTCTTGATCATGCTTCCCGTCTGATTCACAGTCCATTTCGTGGCCAGGTCAAAAACGGTTTTCCAGGGCGGGCTGCGCGGGCTTTAACAAGCGAAAGGAGGTGATCCGATGTCTCATGGTTCAGCAGTGAGGTCGGTCAAGTCCATTCGGGAAACGCGCCGCTGAGCGACGTCATAACGTCGGTTTTTACAGACATTGAAACAGCCTCTGCCGCGACCAGTCGCGAACTGGCTTCCTTTGTCTGCAAAGATAGCGCGATCAACGTTTCCGTGTGGCGGCACTTCCGGCCGCTGTGACCATGTCAATGATGGGCCGCTGGGACTTATCTACCCAGCGGCCCCTCTCATTTTTGTGGGTTTGAGCGCGACCTAGTTCCCTCGCCCCTTTAGGGGAGAGGGTTAGGGAGAGGGGCTGCGCAACGCCCGATCCGAAGCGCAACTCTCCCCTACCGCTCCACCCCTCGCACCTTCCCCCACGTCCGCGCCGCCGTATATCCAAGATACCCCGTGCCAAACAGCGCATAGAGCGGCTCCGGCAACGCCTCGAAATAGCCCCGCATCGCCCGGACGATCGCCGCCGCCCCCTCCGGCCACATACCCCCGATCAGCCCCACCGGCACCGACCACAGCAGCAGGGCGTACATGACGTATAGAAAGGCTGGCCGCGCCCGCAGCGTCCAGCGATCGGCGCGCCGCCTCCGATTGCCCGCAGCCGTCCCGCCTCTAACCAAGTCGGTTCGCCAACCAGCCATAGAGGAAGGCTTCGTTGGCAGGCCTGCTCTCCGCCAGCGCCAGATAACGTTCCCCTTGCAGTGCCTCGATCGCCTTCAGCAGCACCTTCTCCCCTGCCTTGCCCCGCAGCGCCATGAATGCGCGCAGCGCCGCCAACGTCTTGGCGCCGATCGCGCGATCGACCTTCAGGTCGGGATAGTCCTTCTGATTGCGATTAAACGCGTTGAGCGCCCGTTGCAGGAAGCCGGTGGCCGTGCCCGGCCCCATATTTACTGCGCTGTCGAACAATTCGGCGGCGATGTCCGGCGCAACCTCCGCGACAAAGGCATAGCCCGGCCGTTCCCAGTAAAGCCTTCGGTAGATCGTCTCAGCCAGCGTCCGCGGCAATTTACGCATGTCGCCCGCATAGCCATTGGCCCGCGCGACGGCCTGGGTGATTCCGAAATTCGTAGGCCCGCCCCGATCCGCCGGATGATGGGAATAGCCACCTTCGCGCGCGATCACCTCGTCAATCAGTGCCGAAATATCCATGAACCCGCCTCCCTCGTCGAATGAGGCGGGGCATTTATCCCATTTGGTTAGCTGTAGGACAGCAATATTTCGCGTCTGGCGCAAAAATAGGAAAAATAGGATCTGCCGGGATAGGAAAGGCGAACCCGCAAAAACGCGTTCTTTTCGCCATTTCCTTCATGAATTTGGTCGGGACGAGAGGATTCGAACCTCCGACCCCCACACCCCCAGTGTGATGCGCTACCAGGCTGCGCTACGTCCCGACCGGAGCGGCGGCACATAGAAGCATGTTTGAAAACATGCAAGCGTTTCGGCGCGCGCTTTTTGCCGCTTTCTTCCTTCCCTAATCATGTTGCCTCCCTATCCCGATCTGTGTTAGCCGCGCGCCTTTGATCCGCAGGCATTTGCCTGTCTGCGGCTGGACAAGAGATAAGGCGAAAGTCCCACAATGTTCATTACCCCAGCCTTTGCCCAGACCGCGGGCGGCTCGGAGTCATTCTCCGGTATGCTACCAATGCTCATCCAGTTCGCTGCGTTGGGGTTAGTCTTCTACTTCCTGCTGATCCGCCCCCAGCAGAAGCGGATGAAGGACCATAAGGCGAAGATTGGCGCAGTTAAAAAGGGCGATCAGGTCGTGACCGGTGGGGGCCTTGTCGGCAAGGTAGCCCGCGTCGATGAATTCTACGTCGATGTCGAACTCGCGCCGGGGATGAAGGTGAAGGCGGTCAAATCGACGCTTACCGATGTCATCGACCCGGCGACCGCCAAGCCTGCGAACGACTGATCGGCCGATGCTGAACTTCTCGCGCTGGACTATCGCAGCGATCCTGCTGCCCCTGTTGATCGGCATCACCTGCGCCGTCCCCAGCTTCCTGCCGGACTCTGCGGTTCAACGGCTGCCTGGGTTCATGCAGACCCGGGTGAACCTTGGCCTCGACCTTTCCGGTGGTAGTCATCTTCTGCTCGAAGCATCGACGCAGGACGTGGCTAAGCAGCGTCTCACCAACATGGAGGAGCAGGTCCGCACCGAGCTTCGGCGCGGCAGCCCGCGTATCTCGGTCGGCGACATTTCCAGCCGCGACGGGAAGCTCAGCTTCATGGTCCGCGATCCCTCGCAGGTCGATGCTGCGGTCGAGCGCATCCGCCCGCTGACGCAGGGCGCGGGGCTAACAGGGCAGCGCGACTTCAATGTCGAGGTGGTCAACAGTTCGACGATCGTGATCACGCCGACCGAGGCGGGGATCGACAATGCGGTTAAGAGCGCGATGGAGGTGGCAACCGAAGTCATCCGCAAGCGCATTGACGAAATGGGCACGCGCGAGCCAACCATCCAGCAGCAGGGCGGAAACCGCATTGTCGTGCAGGTGCCCGGCCTTCAGAATCCGAAGGCATTGAAGGACCTACTCGGCCAGACCGCCAAGTTGGAATTCAAGCTGGTCGATACCAGTGCCAATCCGTCGGAAGTTGCTCAGGGCCGCGCGCCGGTCGGCAGCGAAGTGTTGCCTTATCCCGGCAACCCATCCGGTGTTCCGGCGATCGCGGTCAAGCGCCAGGTCATGGTGTCCGGTGAAGATCTGACGGACGCGACGCAGGGCTACGACCAGAACAACCAGGCAATCGTTAACATCCGTTTCAATGGGTCAGGCGGGCGCAAGTTCGGCCAAGTGACGTCCCAGAATGTCAATCGGCCCTTCGCTATCATCCTGGACGGCGAGGTCCTGTCGGCGCCGAACATCAATGAACCGATCCTTGGCGGCTCCGCTCAGATCAGCGGCAATTTCACCGTTGAAAGCGCCAATCAACTCGCCATCGCCCTGCGATCGGGCAAGCTGCCCGTCGCCCTGACCGTGGTGGAGGAGCGCACCGTCGGCCCGCAGCTCGGCGCCGATTCAATCCGCGCCGGATTGTTGGCTTCGGTGATCGCGGTAGCTGCGGTCGCGATCTTCATGTTCGCCAGCTACGGCCGCTTCGGCATGTATGCGAACCTCGCGGTCGCCATCAACGTGCTCGTTATCCTTGGCGTCATGGGGATGCTGGGGGCGACGCTGACGCTTCCGGGGATCGCGGGCTTCGTATTGACTATCGGCACGGCCGTCGATGCCAACGTCCTCATATATGAGCGCATCCGCGAAGAACGGCGGCGCGGGCGCGGCGTGGTCCAGGCAATCGAGTTCGGCTACAAGGAAGCAAGCCGGACTATCTTCGAGGCGAATGTGACCCATGCGATCGCCGGCGGCATCATGCTCGCGCTCGGCTCCGGTCCGGTCAAGGGCTTCGCGATCGTGCTATTGATCGGCATCGCGACCAGCGTGTTCACCGCCGTTACCTTCACCCGCCTGCTCGCGTCTCGTTGGCTTCGTGCCAAGCGCCCGACCGAGATCCACATTTAAGGGGCCGGGAGAAAACCCATGAAACTTCTTAAGCTCGTCCCCGACAATACCAACATCGGCTTCGTGAAGCTGCGCCATTGGGCGTTCGCTCTTACCGCGCTGTTGACCGTGCTCGCCGTGGGCGCGACGATCCATCGTGGCCTCAACCTTGGCGTCGATTTCGTCGGCGGCCTGATGATCGAGGCCCGGTTCCAGCAACCGGCGCAGCTCGATCGGGTTCGCACGACGATTGACCGGCTCGGCGTAGGCGATGGATCGCTGCAACAGTTCGGCGATCCCAAGACCGTACAGATCCGTCTGCCGCTACCAGAGCAGGGCGGGGCAGGCGCGGCCAATGCGATCGTGGAAAAAGCGCGCAAGGCGCTGACCGCTGAATTTCCCGGCGTTACTTTCTCCCGCTACGACACGGTGTCGGGTAAGGTGTCCGGCGAGTTGATCCAGAATGGCGTGCTGGCAGTGATGCTGGCGGTGATCGGCATCGCCATCTTTTCCTGGTTCCGCTATGAATGGCAGTTCGGCGTATCGACCTTCGTGGCGATCATGCACGACGTTCTTATGACGCTCGGCTTCTTCGCGATCACCCAGCTGGAATTCGACCTGAACATCGTCGCTGCCGTCCTCACGATCGTCGGCTACTCTATCAATGACAAGATGGTGATCGACGACCGTATCCGCGAAAATATGCGGAAATATCGCAAGATGGATATGAAGGCGCTGATCGACCTTTCCGTCAACGAAACGCTGCCTCGAACCGTGATGACGTCGCTCACGATCATGCTCGCCCTGGGCGCGCTGTTGCTGTTCGGCGGCCATGTGTTGCGTGGCTTCACCGCTGCCATGATGCTGGGCATCGTCGTAGGCACCTATTCGTCGGTATATGTTTCGTCGTCGTTGCTGATCACGCTGGGGCTCTCGCCGCAGCTGACGGAACGGAAAGCGGGCAAGCCGAACATCGCCGCGCAGGCAGAGCGCATGGGTCCGCGTGATGACGGGGCGCGGCCCTGACCGACAAGCGCACTGGTAGCGAGGTCCGCCGAGATGAGACGGGGCAGGGGCCGATCGTAACCGGTTTTTCGGGCAGAGGCTTTCGCGTCAGGGATGACGTCTTTCCCGAAGGGCTGTTGCTCACCCCGGTCCGCGCATCGAAGTGGAGCGAGGCGCCCTCTTCGGAGAAGCTAACGCTTGCCTCCCTGGGTGACCTGCTGACGATCGATCCCCTGCCGGAATTTCTCTTGCTCGGCACCGGGGGAGGTTTGCGCCAGCCGCCTCGGGTTTTCGTTCGCGAACTCGAAAATATGGGCATCGGCGTGGAAGTGATGGACAGCCGTGCCGCAGCCCGCGCCTGGGGCGTGTTGCGGGCCGAAGAGCGCTGGATCGTGGCGGCCTTGCTCCCGCTTTGACGGGTGCGGCGCTCGGCGGCGCGCTATGTCATTGGCTTTTCTGGCGCCGTCTTGCGCTTTGCGCGGCATCCGCATAGTTTGGCATCAAGTTCCGCCACCTGTCGGTGTCGGCGAGGAAGAAAAGTGATCCGGCCATGGTGCAGCAAAGCCGCCCATCGCCGCAGAGTTCCGGTCCCGCCGGGGGTGTTTCGGGCAAAGCTGCCCGCTCCGGCCAGGGTAATGGGAGCACGGCTGCGGCCATACCTCCCCCGTCGAAGCAGCGGGGCTCATTGCCTCATCCACCGCGTGGCAGGCGGTCTTATGCTGCGATAGATTTGGGCACCAACAATTGCCGTTTGCTGATTGCCAAGCCATCGGCTGACGGCTTCATCGTCGTCGACGCCTTTTCTCGTATCGTGCGATTGGGTGAAGGCCTAGCTGCGACCGGACGGATCAGCGATGCCGCGATCGACCGAGCGATCGCCGCGCTTTCCGTATGCGCTGACAAGCTGCGGCGAAGGCACGTGACGTTGGCACGATCTGTCGCAACCGAGGCATGCCGCCGTGCTGTTAACGGCGCGGAATTCATCCAGCGCGTCTATCGGGAAACCGGCATCGCTCTCGACATCATCAGTGCGCAAGAAGAGGCGCGGCTTGCCGTAATGGGCTGTCACGCGCTGCTGGAGCCTGGCGACGGTCCTGCATTGATCTTCGACATAGGCGGCGGATCGACCGAACTGGTGCTCGTCGATGCAAACCGGGCGGGCGCGCCGCACATCGTGGATTGGGTCAGCGCGCCATGGGGCGTGGTGTCGCTTACCGAAAGCGAGTTGTTCGATCATGCCGATCAGAATGAGCGTCTGGCTGCCTACGGCCGAATGCGTTCGCGTGTGGCGGATGCCTTTGCGCCGCTCGCCCGCCGCTTGCCGCGACAGACGTCCTCGATACGTTTGCTGGGTACATCGGGCACGGTGACGACACTGGCCAGCGTGCATCTCAATCTGCCGCGCTACGATCGGCAGGCGATCGATGGGCTAATTGTACCTTCGACATCGATGCGGTCGATTTCTGGCAGGCTGTCCACCATGTCGTTGGCCGAACGGCAAAAATTACCCTGTATTGGTTCTGAGCGAGCCGATCTGGTAGTGGCCGGATGCGCCATCCTGGAATCCATCCTGGACATCTGGCCCGCCGAGCGGTTGGGCGTGGCTGATCGCGGCATTCGCGAGGGTATATTGCGCGGCCTTATGGATCGCGATGGAGCAATGATGTGAGAGGCGCGGGCGCCGGCAAGGTTCGGGTCAAATCGGCAAAAGGGCGGACGGCGCAATCCACCCGCTGGCTGGAGCGGCAGCTGAACGACCCCTATGTTCGCAAGGCAAAGGCGGAGGGGTGGAGAAGTCGGGCCGCCTTCAAGCTGATCGAACTGGATGAGAAGTTCCATTTCGTGAAGGGTTCACGCGCCGTCGTCGATCTGGGCGTCGCGCCCGGTGGCTGGGCTCAGGTGGTACGCAAGCTGTCGCCCAAGGCGAAGGTCGTGGGGATAGATTTGCTCCCGACCGACCCCATCCCCGGCGTCACGCTGTTCCAGATGGATTTCATGGATGACAAGGCGCCCGCTGCTCTCGCCGAAGCTCTGGGCGATGCGCCTGATCTTGTGATTTCCGACATGGCCGCGAACACAGTTGGCCATCCGCAGACCGATCACCTGCGCACCATGGCATTGGTCGAGGCAGCGGCCTGGTTTGCAGTGGAAAATCTGCGCAAAGGTGGAACGTTCGTGGCCAAGGTGTTCGCGGGCGGTACTGACGCCGATCTGCTTGCGGTGTTGAAAAAGCATTTTACGACGATCAAGCACGCGAAGCCGCCCGCCAGCCGCAAAGGCAGCGTGGAATGGTATGTCGTGGCGCAGGGTTTCAAGGGACGGCCCGACGAACAGGGCTGACGCAGCCACGCGCAGCGTTTTTCAGAAAATGGGGGCACATTGGTTTCGACGGTATCGACGGTCGCCTATCTCGGGCTGGACGCGCGCAGCGTGGAGGTGCAGTGCCAGCTCGTTCCGGGCCTCCCCAACTTCATCCTTGTCGGCTTGCCGGACAAGGCCGTGGCGGAAAGCCGTGAGCGGGTGCGCAATGCCATCGCCGCGATCGGCCTGTCCCTTCCGCCCAAGCGAATCACGGTAAATCTTTCACCTGCGGACCTCCCGAAGGAAGGATCGCATTTCGATCTCCCCATTGCACTTGCGCTGCTCGGCGCGATGGGGGTGATCGATGCTGAGACTCTATCGGGCTATGTCGTCGTGGGAGAATTGGGGCTTGATGGCCGCATCGCTTCCACCCCCGGTGTGCTGCTCGCCGCATTGCATGCTGGCGAAAAGGAGTTGGGCCTCATCTGCCCGGTCGCTCAGGGTCCGGAAGCGGCCTGGGCTGGTCAGGTGGAGGTCATCGCCGCCCCCGATCTGCTGAGTCTGCTCAACCACTTCAAAGGTAATGCCGCGCTTTCCCCGCCACAGCCGGGCGTCGTGGAGGTTCCACATCGTACGGCAGATCTGCGCCAGGTGAAGGGCCAGGAGACGGCAAAGCGCGCGCTGGAGATCGCCGCAGCTGGGGGGCATAACCTGTTGATGGTGGGGCCACCGGGCGCAGGTAAGTCGTTGATGGCAAGTTGCCTGCCCGGCATCCTGCCACAACTCACCCCGACCGAAGCGCTGGAAACGTCCATGGTGGCAAGCGTCGCAGGGTCACTGGAAGGCGGCCGCATCAGCCGCGCACGGCCGTTTCGCACTCCACACCATAGCGCATCGATGGCGGCGTTGGTCGGCGGCGGGCACAAGGCGCGGCCGGGTGAGGTCAGCATGGCGCACCTTGGCGTCCTCTTCCTCGATGAGCTGCCCGAGTTCCAGCGCACTGTACTCGACTCGCTGCGTCAGCCGCTGGAAACAGGCGAGGTTACGGTTGCTCGCGCCAACGCCCATGTCACTTTCCCGGCGCGGGTTCAGCTTGTTGCAGCGATGAACCCTTGTCGCTGCGGCCATCTTGCTGATCCAGCTCTCGCCTGCTCACGCGCGCCGCGCTGTGCCGCGGATTATCAGGCCAAGGTTTCGGGACCACTGCTTGACCGTATCGATCTGCATGTCGAGGTTCAGGCCGTGACGGCGGCAGATCTCGTCCTGCCACCTCCAACTGAAGGTTCGGCGGAAGTAGCAGGCAGGGTGGCGGCCGCGCGCGACCGTCAGACGCAGCGCTATGCCGGAACTCGAGTGCGAACCAATGCGGAAGTCGATGGAGAGCGGCTTGAGGAAGTTGCCGGCCCTGATGCAGCTGGGCGGGAGCTGCTGGCGCAGGCGGCGGCGGCGATGAAGCTCTCTGCCCGGGGCTATACCCGGGTATTGCGCGTAGCCCGGACGATCGCCGACCTTTCTGGCGCGGAACAGGTCGGCCGCGTACATGTGGCCGAAGCGCTCAGCTACAGGCGGCGGGCGCCAGTCAACTGACCCGGAAAGTCTCGGCGAGTATGATGCTTGTGGGTGAAACTGCCGGAGTATCAATCGTTGAAGTCGCGGAGATTCAGCCGCGGTTTCGGATATCAGCGTTCCGGGCAGCGGTGACTTGCTGGACGTTTCGGGCGGCTTCCAGGAAAGGTCGCGGATTGACGGGCTCCCCGTTCAGGCGCACTTCGAAATGGAGGTGGTCACCCGTTGAACGGCCGGTTGAACCCATACGCGCGATCTGATGTCCACGGATGACCTGTTGCCCAACACGGGTATTGAAACCGGATAGATGTGCATATCGCGTCATCAACCCGTTACCATGGGTGATCTCCACCACATTGCCATAGCCGCTCCGCTGACCAACGAAGCTGACCCTGCCTGTCGCGGCGGCCAATATGGGTTCGCCGTGATGGCCGGGGAAATCGATACCCGCATGGAATGCGGCATGGCCATTGAACGGATCGCGGCGATAGCCATAGGAACTGGATTGCATCGGGGCCATCGTCGGGAGGCCAGATGGAATGGTCTTCAGACTGGTCTCCAGAGATTCCATCCGGGCAAGAGCATCAGAAAGACGTTCGAATTCCTGGGGCATCGGCCTCTGCCCATCAGGCCAGGGCACGAAGGGACCGCCTTGCGCCCGGGGAGCGGCACGCGCCAATAGGTCGGGATTAAGACCCAGGCGGCGAATTGCATGCGCCGTTTCGTCCGCCCGGCGCTTGACCGCATGAGTAAGAAGCGCCGCGAACTGGCGCTGTCTCGCGTCAATCGCTCTCAGAGGATGAATGTCTTGCGCGGCACTGATGCGAACCTTTAATGAATCGGCGCTGCCTTGCGTGGGAGCTGGTTTAGACAGGTCTTTCAGTGCCCCGCCAGCTTGGGAAGCGTCCTCGCCAAAATGAGCGTGATAAAGATCGTCCATGAAGTCTTGCCGGGCCTCCAGGTCACGCGCACGTTGTTCAATGGATTTCCTGTACTCAGCTATCGCCCTGGTTTTCGCATTGATCGCGGCGCTTTCGCTCTCCATTTCAGACCGATTCCAGGAAAGCGATAGGGCCAGCGTGGCCGCGCCGATAATCAGCGCTGCGGATAGGAGAAGCGTCGATACCTGGGTGCGGCTCGAGATGCGGACACGCTGCAGCTTTCCGCCAGATTGGAAGAGGAATTGCCGCTCCGGACACAAAGCGGCAATCCTCTCCCATAGGCTGAAAATGCCCAATCTACACCGCTGCAACAATGACGACCCCGTGCTCAATTCTTAGAGAATCGGCCCGTTAGCAAGGGAAAGAGCAGCACGCGAATCCGCCAAGGCAGACTCGTGACGAGTCGAAATCAGATCGGGGCGAAACGTGCTTCGGCCGTTCCGGTTCCTGACGAAAAGTAAAATTATGCCTCGGTGGGACGAGCTGCGACATGCAGCCCCAGTAGCGCGGGAACTTCGCTAGCCGGGACAGCTGCCCCGAAATGAAAGCCCTGCGCATAATGGCATCCACCAGCACGCAGATAATCAATCTGATGAACATTCTCGACGCCCTCGGCGACCGTTCGAATGCCAAGGCTGTAGGCAAGGTTCAGCAATGTTCGCACAATGGCGGCGTCATCCGGATCGGTTTCCAGGTCCCGGACGAAACGCTGATCTATCTTGATGATATCTATTGGAAACTGCTTCAGATGCGAGAGCGACGCATAGCCGGTGCCGAAATCATCCAGCGCGATGGACAGGCCAGCTGTACTCAATTGATGAAGACTGCGTTCCACGACCTCCGCATTCCGGCCAAGAAAAACCGACTCCGTCACCTCCAATTCGATCCTTGCAATGGATACCCCTGTCGCGGCGAGTCGGGAGAGCAATCGATCAGGAAAGCTGCTGTCGTGAAGCTCTACCCCTGGCACATTGATGGCGACATGGCCGAAATCCAGTCCCCGATCCTGCCAGCGTCGACAGTCGACCAGAATCCGATCCAGCATCCGTTCGTTGATTGTCCGGCCTAGCTCGGAATGTTCGAAAGCAGCGGCAATCTCGGACGGCATGATGATTGAGCCGTCAGTACGAACGCATCTCAGCAGCGCCTCGAAGCCGATGATGGCGCCCGTCGATAGATCGATCTTGGGCTGATACCAGGGGACGGGTGGGGAATGGACCAAGGCGTGGCGTGCGCGATCCAGCATTCGGGCTTCTTGCTGCCAGCGTTCGAGCAGCGAGGGCTCGAACAGGCACGCGCGGCCTCGTCCGCCATTTTTCGCTTCATACAGGGCGATGTCTGCGAATTTTATAAGGTCCGCAATGTCCCCGGCATGTTCTGGAAAAAGTGCGACACCCATGCTGACACGGCAATCAACGTCACGATGGCCGTAGGCGAGTGGCTGATGAAGTTGAGCCATCATGCGCGCCAGGATCGCTTCCAGATCCGGTCCATTGCGCAGACGCGTCAACAGAACGGCAAATTCGTCGCCCCCCATGCGCGCAACCAGATCTCCCGGCCGCACCGCGCGCCGTAGGCGCTCGGCTACAGCGCAAAGGAGCGCGTCGCCGACCGCATGCCCGGCGCTGTCGTTGATTCGTTTGAACTCATCAACGTCGATCAGCACAACGGCCATCTGTCCGCCCGCATGGCCTGTCGCACTTGCCGCCTGCGCCAGCGTCGCCATGAAATGCGAGCGATTTGCCAAGCCTGTCAGCGCGTCGGTCATAGCAAGATGGGCCAGATGCCGCTCGGCATCCTTGCGGTCTGTGATATCGACGATACTGGAAAGGATGCAGTCTTTGTCGTCTATCTGAATCGGGCGCGTCGCGAGCAACACATCGTGGACCACCGCATCTTTTCCGACGATCCGGCATTCCTGATTGTTGAGCGCATCTCCGCTTGCGATCTGGTCCCGCAGGCTCGCCTGCGCGGCGGAGCCCTCGCCAAGCAGGTGAACGCGCGAAATGTCGCCGTCTGATCCGAAGGTTTGAGCAGCAGCATCGTTGAAGCGGATTACCGTGCCGTCCTGACGCGTGACCAGCAGCGGGATGGGCACGCTCATGAACATGCGCTCCAGTGTTTCGCTATTGCGCGCCAACGCGGCTCGCGCCGCACCGGCTGCCTGGCTCGCCATCCACTCCAGACGTTGGAGGCGGTTGGTTCGCATGATCGTGATCCACATGCCGCAGTGAAGGATCAGCACGGCCATGATCATGCCGGGGGCGGTGGGGGATAAGGGCGCAGGCGCCAGATAGCCGATGAGTAGCGCAACTCCACATCCCAGCCCGCCGCCGAAATTGCCCCGGAAGCTGGTAGGCACGCCCAGGTAAAAGATCAGCGGCAGCATGACGAGCACGAAAATCGCGATATCACTGCGGGAACTGACCAGGAACGCCACGCCGATTGTGGTTACGATCTGCCAGGCGAAGCAGAGCCGCTCGACCTTCTGGAAGGACTCCAGATTCCGGCTGAAATACAGGCATCCAAGTGACCATAGCACCACAATGAGGCGCGCCGGTACCGCGATCCAGAAATGGGGCGTGCCGAAAAAGCGCCAATCACTCAGCAGGAAAAGCGCATTCAGTATGGCCGAGCAGATGAAGAGTATGCGGGCGTGCCGACGCGACTCGGTGAGGCGCTCCGCTCGAAAAGCGGCTTCCTGTGTCCGGCTGAGAAACTCACCTGAAAAGAGAGAAAGATGGGGCACGGCCAATCCAGGTCGGCGCTCCCGGTGGCGCCACTGGAAATCAATAGAATAATGTCGGTTATCAATCTGCTAATGATGGCTTCACCATCTTGGAACGAAGCCGAAACAGGGTGGCGGGCCGCCGTTCTTGACCGGCTTACCGTGCCTCGCTATAGGCGCGCCTGCCCAGCGGCGATCCACCTGGAAAGATTCGGTCTTTCTGGTCGGTGACATGCCAGGCGACATAGAGCTGAACATTGCCGGTGCTCTTGCGGCTCCAGACGGGTCCTCCCGTCGGGGCCTTTGCTGTTTGAAAGGTCATCCTTTTCAGGCCGTGAAGAACGCGGGAATGCTTGCGGTAAAGTAACTGAAAAGGTGAAGGGCTTCATGCCAACAATCAACCAGCTGGTCCGCAAGGGCCGCGAACTGCAGAAGACCAAGTCGAAGGTCCCTGCAATGGAAGCGAACCCGCAGAAGCGCGGCGTTTGCACCCGTGTTTACACGACAACCCCGAAGAAGCCGAACTCGGCTCTCCGTAAGGTGGCGAAGGTGCGTCTGGTCAACCAGCGCGAAGTCATCACCTACATTCCGGGTGAAGGCCACAATCTTCAGGAGCACAGCGTTGTGCTGATCCGTGGCGGCCGCGTACGCGACCTTCCTGGTGTGCGCTATCACGTGCTGCGCGGCGTTCTGGATACCCAGGGCGTCAAGGACCGTAAGCAGAGCCGTTCGAAGTACGGCGCGAAGCGTCCGAAGTAAGGGAGACTAGAATATGTCACGTCGTCGTCGCCCAGAAAAGCGCGTTATCCTGCCCGATCCCAAGTTCGGTGATATCGTGCTGTCCAAATTCATGAACAGCATCATGCAGGACGGCAAGAAAGCCGTCGCCGAGTCCATCGTGTACGGTGCTCTCGACACTGTCGAAGCGAAGTCCAAGAAGGACCCGATCGGCATGTTCCATGACGCGCTGAACAATGTGAAGCCCGGCATCGAAGTCCGCAGCCGCCGTGTCGGCGGTGCGACCTACCAGGTCCCCGTCGAAGTGCGCCCCGAGCGCGCCCAGGCGCTGGCGATCCGTTGGCTGATCACGGCTTCGCGCAACCGCAGCGAAACCACCATGGCCGCCCGTCTGTCGGGTGAACTGCTGGACGCCGCCAACAACCGCGGCAATGCCGTCAAGAAGCGCGAAGACACGCACCGCATGGCGGAAGCGAACCGCGCCTTCTCGCACTACCGCTGGTAAGCATGAAGCGGGCGCTCGCGTGCCCGCTTCATCATTTCTGGTTTTTGAATATCGGTCCGTTCGCCGTGGGGCTACCCATGGCGAACGGATTGGTTTAGGGGCCAGCCGCAAGACTCTTTCACTCACCGCCGGCGCACCGGCAACGGAGAAGCATCATGGCCCGCAGCCATCCGCTCGAACGCTATCGCAATTTCGGTATCATGGCGCATATCGACGCCGGCAAGACCACGACGACCGAGCGTATCCTTTATTACACCGGCAAGTCCTACAAGATCGGCGAAGTCCATGACGGCGCCGCCACCATGGACTGGATGGAGCAGGAGCAGGAGCGTGGTATCACCATCACGTCTGCGGCCACCACTTGTGTGTGGAAGGCCGAAGAGGGCAAGGGTCCTGAGCATCGCCTGAACATCATCGACACCCCCGGCCACGTCGACTTCACCATCGAAGTTGAACGTTCGCTGCGCGTGCTCGACGGTGCGGTCGCCGCGTTCGACGGCGTTGCTGGCGTTGAGCCGCAGTCGGAAACCGTGTGGCGCCAGGCCGACAAGTATCGCGTGCCGCGCATGTGCTTCATCAACAAGCTCGACCGTACCGGCGCCAACTTCTATTATTGCGTGCAGACGATCATTGATCGCCTGGGCGCTACCCCGGCTGTACTCTATCTGCCCATCGGCGCTGAGTCGGATTTCAAGGGCCTGGTCGATCTGGTCGAGAATCGCGCGATCATCTGGAAGGATGAGAATCTGGGCGCGGAGTTCACCTACGAAGAAATCCCCGCTGATATGGCTGACAAGGCTGCCGAATATCGTGAAAAGCTGATCGAACTTGCCGTCGAGCAGGACGACGAAGCGATGGAAGCCTATCTTGAAGGCAACCTGCCCGACACCGAAACCCTCAAGAAGCTGATCCGCAAGGGTACGCTGGGCCAGGCGTTCGTGCCGGTGCTGTGTGGCTCGGCGTTCAAGAACAAGGGCGTTCAGCCGTTGCTCGACGCCGTCGTCGACTATCTGCCTTCGCCGCTCGACATCGAGGACGTTCAGGGTATCAACCCCGACAACGACCAGCCCGACAGCCGCGCGACCGCCGACGACGCGCCCTTCTCGGGTCTGGCGTTCAAGATCATGAACGATCCGTTCGTCGGCTCGCTGACCTTCCTGCGCGTGTATTCGGGCACCCTGACCAAGGGCACCTATCTGAACTCGGTCAAGGACAAGAAGGAAAAGATCGGCCGCATGCTCCTTATGCATGCGAACAGCCGTGAAGACATTGATGCAGCTTATGCCGGCGACATCGTCGCATTGGCCGGCATGAAGGAAACCACCACTGGCGATACGCTGTGCGCCGAGCGCCAGCCGATCATCCTGGAGCGGATGGAATTCCCTGAGCCGGTCATCGAACTGTCGGTCGAACCCAAGACAAAGGCTGACCAGGAAAAGATGGGCGTCGCGCTCAACCGCCTGGCTGCCGAGGATCCGTCCTTCCGTGTGTCGACCGATCACGAATCGGGCCAGACCATCATCAAGGGCATGGGTGAACTTCACCTCGAAATCCTTGTCGACCGCATGAAGCGCGAGTTCAAGGTCGAGGCGAATGTTGGCGCGCCGCAGGTGGCCTATCGCGAATATCTCGCCAAGCCCGTGGACGTCGATTACACGCACAAGAAGCAGTCGGGCGGCACCGGCCAGTTCGGCCGCATCAAGGTGAAGATCACGCCCGGCGAGCGTGGCTCCGGCTTCGTCTTCAAGGACGAAATCAAGGGCGGCAATATTCCCAAGGAATATATCCCGGCGATCGAAAAGGGCATGCGCGAAACGGCCGCGACCGGTTCGCTCATCGGCTTCCCGATCATCGACTTCGAGATCCTGCTGTATGACGGCGCGTATCACGATGTCGACTCGTCCGCGCTGGCCTTTGAAATCACGGGCCGCGCTGCGATGCGTGAAGCGGCCCAGAAGGCGGGCATCAAGCTGCTTGAGCCGGTCATGAAGGTGGAAGTCGTTACCCCGGAAGAATATCTGGGTGACGTCATCGGCGACATGAACAGCCGCCGCGGCCAGATCCAGGGCACCGATACGCGCGGCAACGCGCAGGTGGTCGAGGCGATGGTCCCGCTGGCCAACATGTTCGGCTATGTCAATTCGCTGCGGTCCTTCACTCAGGGTCGTGCGAACTACTCGATGACCTTCTCGCACTATGACGAAGTGCCGCAGAATGTGGCGGACGAAGTCAAGGCGAAGATGGCCTGATGATTTTCCTTAATCGGGCCGTGCAAACGGCTCGGTTGGGGCTGGTAATCTGTGAATTTGCTGCTATGGACGCGCCTTCGCGAGGCGCGGCCGAGCGGTCAGACCAAAGCTGATTTTGATTAGAAGGTAGGAAAAAATGGCTAAGGCTAAGTTTGAGCGGAACAAGCCGCACTGCAACATCGGCACCATCGGTCACGTTGACCATGGCAAGACCTCGCTGACCGCGGCGATCACCAAGGTGCTGGCCGAAACCGGCGGCGCGACCTTCGTTGACTACGCGAACATCGACAAGGCTCCCGAAGAGCGCGAGCGCGGCATCACCATCTCGACCGCGCACGTCGAATATGAGACCGAAGCCCGTCACTACGCGCACGTCGACTGCCCGGGTCACGCTGACTACGTTAAGAACATGATCACCGGTGCGGCCCAGATGGACGGCGCGATCCTCGTCGTTTCGGCTACCGACGGCCCGATGCCGCAGACCCGTGAGCACATCCTGCTCGCCAAGCAGGTCGGCGTTCCCCAGCTGGTCGTGTTCATGAACAAGGTCGATCTGGTTGACGATCCGGAAATCCTCGAGCTCGTCGAGCTGGAAATCCGCGAACTGCTGTCGTCCTACGACTTCGACGGCGACAACATCCCCGTCATCCCCGGCTCGGCGGTCAAGGCTCTTGATGGTTCGAACGACGAGATTGGCAAGAACGCTGTTCTCAAGCTGATGGAAGCTGTTGACAGCTTCATTCCGCAGCCTGAGCGTCCGATCGACAAGCCCTTCCTGATGCCGATCGAAGACGTGTTCTCGATCTCGGGTCGTGG
>CAMPIM010000071.1 GCA_946886365.1 uncultured Novosphingobium sp. | reverse complement strand
CCAGATGCTGTTCGGCGATGCCAAGGACATGGTCGGCTCCATCGCCAAGGAACTGAGCGGGGGCGGCTCAGGCCTCCACTGAACGCCATTCACTTTCCCTCAACTACCCCACGACCAAAGTGCCAACAATGACACTTTACCCTCGGGCAAAGTGTCATTCGCGACAAAAGCGACCAATTCCCAACGCAAGGGATTCACATTGGCCTCCACCTGTGCTTGATTCATCCCCGTTATGTTTCACGGTTCGATCAAGCCTCCTTCTTCGGCCAGTGGCGATCTTTCCGCCCTGCTGGACCGGCTTGCCCATGTCAGCACGCGGCCACGTTACGCCTTCATGCTGCTGACCCTGATTGCCGAAGCGGCGCGCCCGGACGGCAGCGCAGGGCCGTTAGTGGCGAAAGAGGGCGGCTTGCAGCCCC
Source organism: uncultured Novosphingobium sp. (assembly GCA_946886365.1). The sequence goes on along the minus strand of CAMPIM010000071.1, from coordinate 19,126 downwards.
TGCGCGACTGGCTGTGCGACGCGCTGACCCCGATGGGGGGCCGCGATCCCCGCCGCATGGCGCTGACCGCGCGCGTGCGCGCCGAACTTGCCGTACAGGGGCGCCTTCCTGCCGATCCGGACGCCGCCAGCCTCGCGGTCGAAGAGGAGGTGAAGCTGCGGGTCCGCGCCTCGGGCAAGACCAACCTCAGTCGCGCGGTATCGGAAATGGTCGCGGCGGGATTGCTGCGCCGTCATTATCAGGGCTACCGGGTCGATCATCATAATCGCGGGGCACAGCGGCAGGCCGTCTATACGCTGACCGGCCTCGCTCGCATTCTGATAGCATCCGCCGCCATGCTGCCCATGCAGCCGCCGCTCTCCCCGCCAATATCCGCGCCAGTGCGCCCGCGGCAAGGGGAGCTTGGTCTCTGACCGCCCCAACCGCGCCACCGTTGGAACAGGCCCACGGGGTCCGTCGATACTCTGCCTAATTCCCCGCGTTCGACGCTTCTTTGTCAGGCTCCCAATGACGCGCATATGCTGACGCGGGCAATGCTCCATCGCCACGGGGCGAAAGACAAAACTTGCTCGCCTTGCTTAAGACGAACCGGTCTAGGTTGACCACCACATGTGGACCCTTTCGCCTCCAACATCGTTTCCCATCCGTTCATATTAACCTTTGCAGGCAAAATCGATGCTTCTGGAGGTCGGTGAAATGGGGCAGGCATTCCCAATGAAGTACTTGCCGCTATCCATGACAATTAAGAGCGGCTTGCGGTCCATTGACGCGCCCCGGTTCAGAAAGCCGTTCGCGATGGCGCGGTTGATCGGCAAACGCGCTGTCATCAACCCGGTCGTCCAGCCATGACCGTCATCACCCGCCTGTCCGCTCCCGCGCGTCCCGCGATCCGCAGGCTCTCCGCGCTTGCCGCTCTCGATCAGGACGCGGAGGCAGCGCTGGCCGATGCCGCCCTGCGCGGCCGCATATTGAAGCCCGCGCGCGAACTGATCGCGGAGGGCGCGCCTATTTCGAACCCGTTGCTGATTCTCAATGGCTGGGCCGCTCGAACGCGCTTCCTGCCCGATGGACGGCGGCAGATCATGAGCATAATCCTGCCCGGCGACCTCATCGGCAATTGCCATCATGACCGCCCCTTGTCGGTATCGACCGTCGTCGCCCTCAGCCAGCTGACGGTCTGCGCCGCGCCGTCCATCGGCTCCCCGGCGCTTCAGCAGGCCTATCGAATAAGCCACGCCCTGGACGAAGCCTATCTGCTTGCCCAGATCACGCGCCTCGGCCGCCTCAGCGCGGAGGAACGGATCGCGGATCTCATGCTGGAATTGCGCGATCGTCTGGCGCTGTGCGGCCTGGTGAGCGAGGGCAGCTTTGCATGGCCGCTGACGCAGAACGCCCTTGCCGATGCCCTCGGCCTGACGTCCGTTCACGTCAACCGCACCCTGCAACAGATGCGGCGGCGTGGCGATGTCGTCCTGCGTTCGGGACGTCTGCAACTGACCGATGCAGCTGAACTCGCCAAGCGGGTGGGCCATGTACCGGTACGCGTAACCGCTGCGGACGACTGACCATCGACTGACGAAGAACGGGCCATTGCGCCAACCGCAACGGCCCGTCCATTATCTCGAAAAGGAAGGAAGCGTCAGCTCTTGGCTTCGGCCCCGGCCGGTGCCGCCTTTGCGCGAGGCTTGCGTGCTGCCTTGGCCGCCTTGGGCTGCGCGCCGTCAGCCGCCTTTGCCGAAGCGGCGGCAGGCTTTGCGGCGGGCTTCGCCGCTGCCTTGGCGGGCTTTGCAGCCTTCGCCGCCTTGCCCGCGGGCGCCTTGGCACTTGCAGCGGCACCGGGTGCTTTCGGCGCGGCCTTGTCGCCTGCATTCGCCTGCTGGGGTGCGGCTGCCTTCACGCCGTTCGCTGTCGCGGGTTTGCGTCCCAGGCCAAGGCGCGTGGCAACGGCGCGGCGCGCTTCGGAATAGCTGGGAGCAACCAGCGGATAGGATTTGGGCAGATTGTAGCGCTGGCGATATTCGTCCGGCGAAAGGCCATTCGTCGCCAAATGGCGCTTCAGCGTCTTGTACGGCTTGCCGTCGATCATGCTCAGGATGTGGTCGGGTGACGACAGGCTTTTGCGAACGGAAACGGCCGGTGTGTAAGTCGCTGCCTGCGCATCGGCAGACTCCGCCGCCGGATCTTCAGTCAAGGCGATCCGGGTTGTCCGGATAAGCTCGGCGAGCCCCTCGCTCGTAACCGAATTGTTGGAGACAAACGCACTCAAAAGCTGAACTGTGAGCGTCGTGATGTCGGGCTGCGAATTTTCAGACATTGGCACGCTTCTCCGCACTGAATAACTGTGGCGACCTTCTGCGCGCTTTCAACTCAAATGTAAATCACCTTCACTTCTTTAGTGTGGCGATATCTGTCCCTATGATGGACGCTTCTGATGTTCCGCTGCTGTGGCGCCCTTAGTAGAGGGCTGATCTTGTCCCATCTCATTATCGACATGATGGGTGAAGATGTTGATTGAACGCGGCTCTACCCACAATTTGGGCCGTAACCATCTTATATATTGTCGCCAGGGGAGGACCGCGGAATACGCATCCAAAATACGCCGCCATCGCCGAAAGTAACCGGCCGTCGCGCTGCGGGCCAAAAAAGGGCCGGTCCAAAAAGGACCGGCCTAATGAGTTTTAGGAGAGGATGCCTGAAAGGCAGGGCGGCATTTGCCGCCGCGACCCTCTCCTGACAATTGTTTAGATCGGCATGTCGATTGCACGTCATGCAATCGTAACATTCGCGGCGCCCCGTTCCTTGCCGGAAGGGGCGCCCGGCCTGTTAGCCGTTCAGCTGATCCTTGACCGCCTTTGCGGGCGTGAAGGTCAGCTTCTTCGATGCTGCGATCTGGATGGTTGCGCCGGTCGACGGATTGCGGCCTTCACGTGCCGGCTGATCCTTGACCTTGAACTTCCCAAAGCCGCTCAGCGAAACTTCGTCACCCTTGGCAGCGGCGCCAGCGATAGCGGCAAACACGCCGTCCACATATTTGCGGGCGTCGGCCTTGGTCAGGCCATGCTCGGCTGCAACTGCTTCGGCGAGTTCGGTATTGTTCATCGATCGTCTCCCTTTCGTGGACGACGGGTCTTAACCTGTCTCATCGCCCGCAACTAGGGGTGTTTTTGCCCATTAACCGATATTTTCGTGCCGGATTCGAGATATTTTGGGGGTTGGCGGGGTCCATGCGCCTGCTCGTGCCGCGCGAATCTCTCTCCGCGCGCCTTCATGCCTGACCATTGGGCGCAGACTTGAGTCCCCTATCGGCAGTCTCAATCGGCACGTTTCCGCCGCCGGAGCCGTCCGCCCAGCGCCATGTCCTTCATTACGACACGCGCGGCATTATGCCCCGGCGCGCCCGTCACTCCGCCGCCCGGATGGGCGCCCGCGCCGCACATATAGAGCCCCTCGGCAGGTCCGCGATAACCGGCATGGCCCAGCACCGGCCTTGCCGCCCACAATTGGTCCAGCGTCATCGCGCCATGCATGATGTCGCCACCCACCATCCCGAACTTCCGTTCAAGGTCCAGCGGCGACAATATGTCCCGCGCGATCACGGACGCCGCAAAGCCCGGCGCATAAGCGTCCACCGTCGCGATCACGTCGTCCGCCGCTTGCCCCCGCGCCTCGTCCCAGCTTCGGCCATCGGGTAGCTGCGGCGCGAACTGTTGGCAGAACAGGCTCGCCACATGGCATCCCGGCGGCGCCAGGCTGTCGTCGATGATCGACGGGATCAGCATTTCGACGATCGGCGCGGATGACCAGCCCCTGGCCTTCGCATCGGTAAAGGCGCGGTCCATATAGTCCATGTCCGGCGCGATGATGATCCCGGCCTGCAAATGCTCGCCCGGTCCCGGCAGGCAGGCAAAGTCCGGCAGCGCCGACAGCGCGGCATTCATGCGGAAACTGCCCGACGCCGTCCTGAAACCCCGGATGCGCTTGCGGAAATCGGGCGGCAGGTCGGCCGGGTCCATCATCCGTTCGTACAGCAGCTTGGGACCGACATTGGCTATCACCGCCGCCGCCATGACCTCCTCCCCGCTTTCCAGCCTGACGCCGACGGCCCGTCCGCCGTCCACCAGCACCCGTTCGACCGGCGCTTCCAGGCTGATCTCCACGCCCATCGCGCGGACGACCTTCGCCATGATCTGCGTGATCGCGCCCATGCCGCCGACGCTGTGGCCCCATGCGCCCTTCTTGCCGTTCACCTGTCCCATGACATGGTGCAGCAGGACATAGGCGCTGCCCGGCGTATCGGGCGACGCGTAATTGCCGACCATCGCGTCAAAGGCGAAGGCCGCCTTCACCGCCTCGCTCTCGAACCATCCGTCCAGAAAGGCGCGCGCCGATTTCAGGAACAGGTCCAGCATGTCGCGCTGCTCGTCCAGCGACAATGCGCCGACGCGCCGTCCCTGCGACAATGCCGCCGTCAGCATCGACAGCCCGTCGCCGACGTTGGACGGAGCTTTCAGCATCATGTCGCGCAGCAGGTCCGCTATTACCTCCAGCGCATCCTGATAATGGGGCAGGGCGGCCGCATCCTTCGCGCTGAACCTGGCGAACTCCGCCTGCGTCTTTTCGATGCCGCCGCCCACTTTCAGATAGCGGCCGTCCGGCTGCGGCAGGAAATTGGCGATCGGCCGCTCGATCACGCGATAGCCATGGTCGGCTAGTGCCATGTCCGCGATGACCTTGGGATGCAGCAGGCTGACGGTGTAGCTCGCGACCGAATTGCGGAAACCGGGGTAGAACTCCTCCGTCACCGCCGCGCCGCCTACGACGTGCCGCCGCTCCAATATGCGGACCCGGTAACCCGCGCGCGCCAGATAGAATGCGCACACCAGCCCATTATGCCCGCCCCCGATGATGACCGCGTCATACTTATACATATGTACAACAACTCACGGACCTTCGGAAAATCCCGTTCTATTCGCCATTTCCTTCACGACTTCCATAACGCCGCGCCAGTCCGGCACAAACCATCAACTGAATCTGGTGAAACAACATCAACGGCAACAATATCGGTCCCACCGCACTTGCTGGAAACAAAACCCCGGCAATCGGCACCCCCGTCGCCAAACTCTTCTTCGACCCACAAAATTGCAGCACCACCGCATCTTCCCGCGACAATCCCAGCAAGCGCCCCAGACCCCAGGTAAACAGCAGCACCACCACCAAAATCGCAATCGACAACAGCGCCAGCAACAACAATTCTTCCCGTGACACCTTATGCCACAGTCCCTCGACCACCGCCGCGCTGAACGCGGAATAGACGATCAGCAGGATCGAACCCCGATCCACTCGCCCCAACATCGCCTTGTGCCGCGACACAAAGCCGCCAATCCACGGCCGCGCCATATGGCCCAGCAGGAAAGGCAGCAGCAACTGCAATACAATCCCCTCCACCGCCGACAGGGAGATCAGACCGCCGGTCCCCCCGAGGCTCTTCTGCATCAGCAGCGCCACCAGCACCGGCGTCAGAACGATCCCCAGCAAGTTGGAAAAGGACGCACTCACCACCGCCGCCGCGACGTTGCCTCGCGCTATCGCCGTGAAGGCGATCGACGACTGCACCGTCGATGGCAACAGCGTCAGGAACAGCAACCCCGCTCGCATCTGCCCGGGGATCGCTTCCACCTGCTGCGTCGCCAGCCCGATCAGCGGAAACAGCGCGAATGTCGTTCCTAGCGTCGCCAGATGCAGCTTCCACGCCATTGCCCCGCCCCAGATCGCTTCGCGCGATAGCTTCGCCCCATGCAGGAAGAACAGCAGCACGATGCCCGCATCCGCAAGGATGCCAACGATATGCGCACCCTCGCCCCGCGCGGGAAGGACGGAGGCCAGCGCTACCATGGCGATCAGCAGCAGCAGGAAGGGGTCGGCGATTTCCCGTAGACGGCTCATGCCAGGGCTGTAGGCAGTCTAACGGAAAAAGGATAGACGCCCGGCCGATCGACACATTAGTGGGGGCTTAGGAAACGGAGGCGGTCATGACCAACGGGATCGGAATCATCGAACAGGGCGGCGTCCTGGAAATCCACATCGATCGCCCCGATAAGAAGAACGCGCTTACCGCAGCCATGTACGACAGCATGACCGCAGCCCTTGCCGACGCGTCGGCGCGGAGCGACATCGGCGCTGTCCTGATCGCAGGAAAGGGTGACGCCTTCTGCGCAGGCAATGACCTTAAGGACTTCACTCAAGGACCGCAGGGTGGCGCGGCTGCATTCGCATTCATCCGCGCCATTGCAGACTTCGACAAGCCGCTGATCGCTGCCGTCCAGGGCCTGGCCGTGGGCGTGGGCACGACGATGCTGTTCCATTGCGACCTTGTCTATGCGGCGCCCGACGCGCGATTCATCATGCCCTTCGTCAATCTGGGCATCGTGCCGGAAGCTGGCTCAAGCCTGCTCGCGCCCGCGACGCTGGGCCATGCAAAAGCAGCGGCGATGCTGTTGCTGGGCGAGCCAATGGACGCCCAAACCGCTGACCGGTCAGGTCTGGTGACCGCAATCCTGCCCACCGAAGAACTACTTGGTCACGCTCGGGCGAAGGCGGCCACCCTCATGAAGAAGCCGCCCAAGGCACTGGCGGCCACCCGGCGGCTGCTAAAGGGCGATCCCGCCGCGCTGCTCGACAGGATCGAAGAGGAGGCGCGGCTTTTTGAACAGATGCTGGAATCCGAAGAGGCTCAGGAAGCCTTCGCTGCCTTCTTCGAAAAGCGCGCCCCTATATTCCGTCGCGATTGAACTTGGCGTGAGCCCCCGGCTGCCTGATAGCCATAAGTCTATTTAAATCGAAACCCTTGCTGGAAAACTCCAGGACGTTCAGCAATATTCTGTCCCTGTGCCGCACAAGACAAGTGTTCAGCGTGAAACGAGACCAAGGCAGATGAGCGACAAGGCCGTAACCACAGCTGAAACCGCGACTTCAGGGGCGGGCCGCTTCGCCCTTTTGGAGCCATTGCGCCAGCGGACCTACCGCACAATCTGGATCGCCAGCCTTTTTTCGAACTTCGGGCAACTTATACAAGGCGTCGGTGCGGCTTGGCTTATGACGCGGCTGAGTTCGTCGCCGCAGATGGTGGCGCTGGTCCAAACGGCCCTCATGCTGCCGTTGATGCTCGTCGCGTTGCCCGCTGGGGCGATCGCGGACATGTTCGACCGGCGCAAGGTGGCGCTGGCTGGCCTTGTCTTCGCATCACTGATGGCGATCTGCCTCACGCTGCTTGCCGGTGCGGAACTGCTCTCTCCCTGGACATTGCTGCTCTTCTGCTTCCTGATCGGCACGGGGGTCGCCTTATATGGGCCTGCCTGGCAAGCCTCGATCGGTGAGCAGGTAAGCGGCGAGCATCTACCTGCCGCGATCGCCCTCGGCACGATCAGCTACAATGTGGCGCGCAGCTTCGGCCCCGCGATCGGCGGCATCATCGTTGCCTCGCTGGGCGCAATGGCGGCCTTTGCAGCCAACGCTTTCTTCTATCTGCCGCTGATCCTTGCCTTCCTGATGTGGCAGCGGGAACATAAGCCTTCGCGCTTGCCCCCGGAAAGGATCGATCGGGCGATCGTCTCGGGCGTGCGCTATGCGGTGCATTCGCCCCCAATCCGGGTCGTGCTTATCCGCACACATGTCGTGGGTCTCGCGGGGGCATCAGTGTCCGCACTCACACCTTTGATCGCAAAGGACCTGCTGCACGGGTCGGCAAGCACCTATGGCTTGTTATTGGGCGCCTATGGCGTGGGCGCGGTGCTGGGCGCCACCGGGCTTGATCTGGTGCGTCGGCGTCTGCGGCCGGAGCAGGCTGCGGGATTGTTGTCGATACTGCTGGGCGCAATGATCATCCTCGCCGGGATCAGCAGCTACATCCTTCTGACTTGCGCGGCACTGCTGGTTGCGGGCTTTGCCTGGATGATCCTGGTCGCGCAGTTCAACGTCGCTGTGCAAATGTCAGCACCGCGCTGGGTCACGGCGCGCGCGCTTGCCTGCTATGGCTCGGCGTTGACGGGTGGGCTCGCTCTGGGTGCGTGGCTGTGGGGCTCGGTAGCCACCGCTCTAGGAACAGGTGAAGCGATGATGATGTCGGGGGCAGCGATGGTGTTCAGCACCATTCTCGGTCTCGTCTTTCCGTTGGCGCGATCGCTCCCCGATGGATTGGAACAAAGCATTCTCAGTCATCAGCCGCAGGTTGGCCTTGCACTGACCTCGCGCAGTGGTCCCATAGTCGTGGAAATCGATTATCGGGTAGATACTGACAAGGCGCGCGACTTCTATGCCGCGATGCAGAAGGTGCGCAGCGCCCGCCTGCGAAGTGGCGCCTTTGGCTGGTCCGTGGCACGTGACATCGCAGATCCCGAACTCTGGACCGAACATTATCATTGTCCGACCTGGGGAGATTATCTGCACCAGCGCGATCGTATGACGATGAGCGACCGCCAGATCGAGGACGCCGCTAATGTCTTCCACATGGGGAGCGGCGAGGGGCGGGTACGGCGGCGCCTCGAACGGCCGACCGGATCGGTGCGGTGGCGGGCGGACACGCCTGACCGCCGAGACGAGGCGATCGATATAATCTACCCTTAGAACAATCGGTTCGTGCAGGAGCGCAAGCAATCGTTGTCAATATAAATAGGCGCGCTAGAATCGCTTTGAAATCGAATTTGGAGAGCGGAATGCCGAGGCAGGCGAAACGGACGGTAGGACGTCCCCGAAGGCTGACGCTGGAAATGATTGTCGATGCCGCCTGCGAGGTCGGCATCGCCAAGCTGGAAATGAGTCTGGTTGCCGAAAGGCTGAATACCGGTGTTGCCACGCTATATGGCTATGTGCGGGGGCGGGAACATCTGCTGCAACTCGTGGCACAGCGTCTAGTAGGGCAAGCGCTGATCAAGGATGAAGGACAGAGTTGGCAGGATATATTGCGCGAACATGCGACAGTTACCTATCGTCTCTTCCGGTCCCTGCCTCACCTCATCACCAATCTGATTGGAAAAGAACCCGAACAGCATTCGTTCGACTATTCGCAGAGGGTACTCACGATGCTGGAGGCGAGGGGGCTTCCTCCTGCTGTGGCCCTGAACGTTTATATCGAGATAAATCAGGTTGTGATCGGTGCTGCGATCAGCATGATGAGGAGGGAGGTGCTGATCCAACTCCCTGAGTACGAGACTGAAAATTGGGGACCGCTACCGGAAATCCTTGGCGATTATTGCACAACACTGGAGCGGATTATCTCTGGCTATGAGGTGGAACTGAGGTTGGGTGAAGACGAAGCGTCGCCTCAAAATGCCTGAAAAGTCGGCTCGCGCTCTTGCCGCTGATTAAATTTTCGTCGTGCGGTAATGGAAGAAATATCTCTCTCCCATCTGGGAGGTTTGATGATTCGCGCCTTCTGTCATCTGGGTCTGCGAAAGGCTGGACAAGACGATGACAGATACAAAAACGCTCACCCACCTGGCGCGCCTGGAAGCGGAGAGCATACATATTCTGAGAGAGGTTGTGGCCGAGGCTGAAAAGCCGGTCATGTTATACAGCGTGGGCAAGGACAGCGCGGTGATGCTGCACCTGGCCCGCAAGGCATTCTATCCCTCGCCGCCGCCATTTCCCCTGCTGCACGTCGATACGACGTGGAAGTTCCAGGAAATGTACAAGCTGCGCGATCGCATGGCCAAGGAAAGCGGCATGGAGCTGCTGGTCTATCACAATCCGGAAGCGCAGGAGCGCGGGATCAACCCGTTCGACCACGGCGCGCTGCACACCGACATGTGGAAGACCGAAGGTCTGAAGCAGGCGCTCGACCTTTATGGCTTCGACGCAGCCTTTGGCGGCGCACGCCGTGACGAGGAAAAGAGCCGCGCCAAGGAGCGCATCTTCTCCTTCCGTACCGCCTCGCATGGCTGGGACCCGAAGAACCAGCGGCCGGAACTGTGGAACCTCTACAACGCCAAGAAGAACAAGGGTGAGAGCATCCGCGTCTTCCCGATCAGCAACTGGACCGAGCTGGACATCTGGCAGTATATCCACCTCAACAATGTGCCGATCGTGCCGCTCTATTTCGCCGAGCAGCGCCCGACCGTTGAGCGCGACGGCATGCTGCTGATGGTCGATGACGAACGCTTCCCGCTGAAGGAAGGCGAGACGCCGGTGATGCGATCGATCCGTTTCCGCACGCTGGGCTGCTACCCGCTGACCGGCGCAGTGGAGAGCGAGGCCAAGACGCTGCCCGAGGTCATCCAGGAAACGCTGCTGACCACCACGTCCGAACGCCAGGGCCGCGCCATCGACAAGGATGCAGGCGGCGCGGGCATGGAGAAGAAGAAACAGGAAGGGTATTTCTGACGCGCCACGGGATGCGCAAGCGTTCCGAAGCGTCAGCCCCAGCGCAGGCTGGGGTCTCGGGCCTCCTGGTAGACCATTTGAGGCTCGGCCCTTCCCCCAGATCAACGAGATCCCAGCTTGCGCTGGGATGACGGGACAGATGACATGACCGACACTCTCGACGAACCCATTTACAAGACCGACGCCCTCATCTCAGAGGACATCGACGAATATCTGAAGGTGCATGAGCACAAGACGATGCTGCGCTTCATCACCTGCGGGTCGGTGGACGATGGCAAGTCCACCCTGATTGGCCGCCTGCTTTATGACAGCAAGATGATCTTCGAGGATCAGCTGGCGGCACTGGAGGCGGACTCCAAGAAGGTCGGCACGCAGGGCCAGGAAATCGACTTCGCGCTGCTGGTCGATGGCCTCGCCGCCGAGCGCGAGCAGGGCATCACGATCGACGTGGCCTATCGCTTCTTCGGGACCGAAAAGCGCAAGTTCATTGTCGCCGATACCCCCGGCCACGAACAATATACGCGCAACATGGTGACCGGCGCATCGACCGCCGATCTCGCCGTCATCCTGATCGATGCGCGCAAGGGCGTGCTGACGCAGACGAAGCGCCACAGCTATCTGGCGCACCTGATCGGCATCAAGAATATCGTGCTGGCGGTGAACAAGATGGACTTGGTCGATTATGACCAGGCGGTCTATGACGGTATCGTCAAGGATTATACCGAGTTCGCGCGCTCGATCGGCATTCAGCATTTCGTGCCGATGCCGATTTCCGGCTTCAAGGGCGACAATATCACTGGCCCTTCGGAGAACACGCCCTGGTACAAGGGCCCGGCACTGATCGAGCATCTTGAGACGGTCGAAGTCAACAGCGCGACCGACGCGGAAAAGCCGTTCCGCATGCCGGTGCAATGGGTCAACCGCCCGAACCTCGACTTCCGTGGCTTTTCCGGCCTGATCGCCACCGGCACCGTGAAGCCGGGCGATGCGATCCGCGTGCTGCCTTCGGGCAAGACCAGCACCGTCACCCGCATCGTGACGCTGGACGGGGATCTGGAAGAAGCGGTGGCGGGTCAGTCGGTGACGATCTGCTTCGCCGATGAAATTGACTGCTCGCGCGGCGACGTCATCGCGCTGGCCGACAATCCTCCGCAGGCTGCCGACCAGTTCGAAGCCACCATCGTGTGGATGGCTGACGAGGAAATGCTGCCGGGCCGTCCTTATTGGCTGAAGATCGGGACGCAGACCGTCACCGCGACGGTGCAGCACCCGAAATATCAGGTGAACGTTAACACGATGGAGCATCTGGCGGCCAAGACGCTGGACCTCAACGCCATCGGTGTCGCTAATCTGTCCACCGATAAGCAGATCGTGTTCGAGTCCTATGAGCAGAACCGGACGCTGGGCGGCTTCATCCTGATCGACAAGATCACGAACGCCACCGTGGCGGCGGGCATGCTGCACTTCTCGCTGCGGCGGGCGCAGAATGTCCACTGGCAGGCGACCGACGTTACCCGTGAATTCCATGCGGGCCTCAAGAACCAGAAGCCTGCCGTGCTGTGGTTCACCGGGCTTTCTGGCGCGGGCAAGTCGACCATCGCCAATCTGGTGGAAAAGAGACTGGCGCGGATGAACCGGCACACTTTCCTGCTGGATGGCGACAATGTACGCCACGGCCTGAACAAGGATTTGGGCTTCACCGATGCCGACCGCGTAGAGAATATCCGCCGCGTGGGCGAGGTTGCCAAGCTGATGACCGACGCGGGCCTGATCGTCATTACCGCCTTCATCTCGCCCTTCCGGTCGGAGCGCGAAATGGTGCGGCAGATGATGCAGCCGGGCGAGTTCATCGAGGTGCACATCGATACGCCGCTTGCTGAAGCAGAGGCACGGGACGTCAAGGGCCTCTACAAGAAGGCGCGTGCCGGGGATCTCAAGAACTTCACCGGCATAGACAGCCCCTATGAGCCTCCAGAGGACCCGGAAATCCGCATCGATACTACGGCCATGACCGCCGAGGAAGCGGCCGCCGCCATCGTCGCCAGGCTGATCCCATGAGCGGCGGCATGAGTGACGCCGACCTTGCGGCGCATCTTGCCGAAACCGCTGGGCGCATCCTGCTTGAGGTGCGCGCCAGCGGCATGTTCAGCGCCAAGGCGCTGGGCAAGGCGGGCGATCAAACGGCCAACCAGTTCCTTGTTCACGCCCTGCGTGAACAACGGGGCGAGGACGGGTTGCTGTCTGAGGAAGAGAAGGACAATGCCGAGCGGCTGAGCCAAAGCCGCGTCTGGATCGTGGATCCTGTCGATGGCACCCGCGAATATGGCGAGGAGCGATCCGATTGGGCGGTCCATGTCGGTTTGGCGATCGATGGGCAGCCGGAGATCGGCGCTGTAGCGCTGCCGGGCCTTGACTTGACCGGAACAGGGCAGGGTACAATAGTTCGGTCGGATCAGCCGCAGCCAATCCCGCCTGCACCCGAAAAGCTGCGCATGGTGGTCAGCCGCACCCGCCCGGCAGCCGAAGCTGTCGCGGTTGCGGAAAAGCTGGGCGCCGAACTTGTTCCGATGGGCTCGGCCGGCGCCAAGGCGATGGCGGTGATATTGGGACAGGCAGACATTTACCTGCATTCCGGCGGCCAATATGAATGGGACAGTATGGCACCTGTCGCCGTGGCGAAGGCGCATGGCCTGCACTGCTCGCGAATTGATGGCAGCCCGCTGATCTACAATCAGGCAAATGTGTATCTGCCTGACCTGCTCATTTGCAGAAAAGAACATGCTCAGCAGTTATTGGCCCTTATCAGCGAAGTTCAGGTCAGCGCCTGATAATCAAAACTGAGGACTGCCAATGCCTGTTGAGTGAGGATCGAGCCATGCCGCGCACAACGCGGCGTGGTTCGAAGCTCATTTCGTCAAAGCGAACTGCAAGGAAACTGTCGCACCTAAAGTCAGTTGGCCCGGCTTGACCGAACTCGGTGGAGAGGGAGGTGACGGCGTTGCAGCCATACGGCCCGTCACCATTAGGGGCTCAACCGAGTAAAACTCTTAAAAATCGGCACCGATTGCGCGATAGAGGGATATACGATTTAGCAACAGTTCAAGGTCCGTCGCGATCGCGCTCCGCCGGGCGGAATATAGCGAGCGTTGGTTCACGAGTGTTGTCAGGAACGGATCGATACCCGCCCGATAACGCTGTTCGGACAAGGCATAGGCATTCTCATTCGACGCGACCAGAGCTCGCTGAGCCCGCTGCTGTTCGCCTATGGTGCCTCCGCGTGCCAAGGCGTCGGCGACTTCACGAAAGGCGCTCTGGATGGCATTCTCGTAGCTGGCAATTGCGGCCTGCTGTTGCGCCTTACTATATTCGATATTGGCTTTCACACCGCCACCGAAGATGGGAAGGCTCGCCGATGGAGCAGCTGTCCAACTGAATGCGCCGCCAGTGAAAAGCGACGACAGTGCTGAACTGGCGACGCCGATCGCTGACGTCAGGCTGATCTTCGGGAACATCGCGGCCCGTGCAGCGCCGATATTCGCATTCGCAGCCTGTAATTGATGTTCGGCCTGCAGCACATCTGGCCGCTGGAGCAGGATTTCGGACGAAGTCCCGGCAGGAACTTGCGCAGTCGAGCTGATTAGAGCGGATAGGGATAGCGGGAGCAGAGCTTCTTCTACCGGCGCCCCGGCGAGCAGATCCAGCGCGTTGCGATCCTGCGCTACCTGCGTAACTGCGGCCGCGACATCGGACCTCGCCTGTTCGACGATCGTTTCCGCCTGATGGACGTCGAGCTTGCCGGAAAGACCGACGCCGTTGAGCGATCGTGTAAGCGCGAGCGTCCGTTCGGCGCTGCTGAGCGTATCGCGAGCTACGGCGAGCAATTGCTGGTCCGCAGCAAGCGTTGCATAGGCGCTGGCCGTTTCCGCGACGAGCGCGATGCGCGCGGCGCGCGCGCCCTCCTGGCTTGCGAGATAGGATTGAAGGGCGGATTCACTCAAGTTGCGCAGGCGGCCGAACAGATCGATTTCGAAAGCGCTAAAACCGATGTCCGCGCTGTAATTGTCCTGACGCTGGTCATTCCGGTGCGTGAGCGTCGCGTTGGCATCCGCCGTAACCGTAGGCATCTGCGCGGCCCGCTGAATGCGATATTGGGCGCGCGCCGCGAGAAGGTTGGCCAGAGTTACGCGAAGATCCCGATTGTTGATCAGCGCCCGATCAATGATCGTACGCAGCCGTTCGTCGCCGACCAAAGCCGTCCAGGGCAAACCTGCCACTTCTGTAGGAAGGGCGGCTGAATATGCGGATCCATTTGGCCAGGCGGGCGGAACGGGCGCGGTGGGCCGCTCATATGCGGGTGCCAGATTGCAGGCGGTCAGCGTCACGGACAGGCCGAGGGGGAGCAAGCGCCTCATGCGGGCACCTCCGATCCGGTGGCAGGTGAATGGTCCTTGCGTCTGAAAAGCCGCATGATCGTGAAGAAAAACAGCGGCACATAAAAGATGGCAAGCAAGGTTCCGGTCAGCATGCCGCCAGCAACCGCCGTGCCGATGGCGATGCGGCTTTGTGCGCCAGCGCCATGAGCGAGCGCCAGCGGCATAACGCCCGCAATGAAGGCGAGCGAGGTCATTATGATCGGTCGGAAACGGAGCCTGGCTGCTTCGATCGCCGCGCTCATCGCGTCCTTGCCATCGCGATAGGCAAACTCGGCGAATTCAACGATGAGGATTGCGTTCTTGGCCGCCAGCCCCATCGTGGTGAGGAGGCCTACCTGGAAGAATACATTATTCTCCAGCCCGCGCGCCCAAACGGCGACGACTGCCCCGATCAGGCCCAGCGGGATTACGAACAATACTGCGAGTGGTACCGACCAGCTTTCATAAAGTGCCGCGAGGCAGAGAAAGACGACCAGTACGGAGAGAGAATAAAGCAAGGGCGCCTGTCCGCCGGACAATTGTTCCTGATAGGAAAGGCCGCTCCAAGCATAACTGGTTCCGGTCGGCAATTGCTGCTGCAAACGCACCATTTCGTCCATGGCTTCCCCCGAACTCGCACCGGGTGCGGCCTGTCCCTGTATTTCATAGGAGGATTGGCCATTAAAGCGAGACACAGTTGTCGGACCCATTTCCCAATGGGTGGTAGCGAAAGCGGAGAATGGAACCATTTCGCCCGTAGCGGCAGAGCGGACTTGCCAGTTTTCAATGTCGGTCGGCAAAGCTCGATAAGGGGCGTCAGCCTGCATAAAGACACGTTTTACGCGTCCGCGATCAATGAAGTCGTTGATATAGCTGCTTCCCCAAGCGGAACTTAGAACATCGTCCACATCATTTTGTGTAAGTCCAAGCACAGCAAGCTTTTCATTATCGATATCGACCTTCAACTGGGGCGTGTCCTCAAGCGTAGCGGCACGCACACCCGCGAGCAGAGGGCTTTGCGAAGCTGCAGCGAGCAGCTGGTTGCGCACGGCCAGGAACTTGTCTCGGCTGAGGCCGCCTGTGTTGAGCAGCTCGAAGGTAAAGCCGTTCGACTGGCCCAAGCCACGGATGGCGGGCGGCGTCATGGCCAGAATTTTCGCATCACGTACGGCTGCGAGCTGCTTTGTAGCGCGGTTCGCGATCTCGGTCGCGCTATTCGCCTTACCCTTCCGGTCTTCCCAAGGATTGAGATTGATGAAACCCTGCGCGGTATTTTCGCCCTGTCCTGCAAAACTGAAACCTTGGGCAATGAATATGTTGCCGACGTTATTTCCTTCTTCGCTTTGGAAGTAGCTGCGAACACTCTCGACCACTTGCGCGGTTCGCGTGGACTTGGCGCCAGCGGGAAGGGTCATCTGCACCATGACCTGCCCCTGATCCTCTACGGGGAGGAAGCTGGTCGGCAAGCGGACAAAGATCAGCGCAAGGACGCCCAATATCAGCAGATAGATCGTCCAGAAGAGGGCGCGTCGATGCATGATTGCCTCAAGCCGCCGCATATAGCCGCCGGTCACGTCCCCAAACCAGCGGTTGAACCGGCCCGCCCATCCCTGGTGACGGCGCTCCTCACTGGCCGATTTCAACAATGTGGCGCACAGGGCGGGCGACAGGATGAGCGCAACCACCACGGACAGAAGCATGGAGGACACAATGGTGATGGAGAACTGCCGGTAAATAACCCCCGTCGAACCGCCGAAGAAGGCCATGGGCAGGAGAACGGCCGAAAGGACAAGGGCTATGCCGACCAGCGCACTGCCTATCTCTTCCATCGATTTGATTGTGGCGGCGCGCGCGTCAAGCCCCTCATCGTGCATCAGCCGTTCGACATTCTCGACGACTACGATCGCATCATCGACCAGAAGGCCGATGGACAACACCATGCCGAACAGGGTGAGCGTGTTGATGGAATAGCCGAAAAGGGCGAGCACGCCGAAGGTCCCGAGCAGGACGACCGGCACCGCCACCGCCGGGATCAGCGTCGCGCGCCAGCTTTGCAGAAAGACGAACATGACCACGACGACCAGCCCGACGGCTTCGATAAGTGTCTTGATGACCTCATCCACGGAAAGCCGGATGAAGGGTGTCGTATCGCGCGGGAATGCGATGCTGTACCCATGTGGCAGGTTCGTGGACAGCTCGGCGACCTTTGCCTTGACGAGTTCGGCGGTCTTCAGAGCGTCGGCGCCGGGCGCGAGTTGGAGCGCGATGCCCGATCCAGGATGTCCGTTCAACGCGGCTGAAAAGGTGTAACTTTCGTTCCCAAGTTCGACCCGAGCAACATCGGACAGGTGAACGACGGACCCGTCGCTTTGAGTTTTCACTATGATGTTGCGAAACTGTTCGGGAGTCTGGAGGCGTGCACGCGCGCGAACGGTGGCATTCAGTTGCTGTCCGGCGGGCGCCGGATCAGCGCCGATCTGACCGGCGGAAACCTCGACATTCTGCGACCGGATCGCGTTTTCGACGTCCGACGGCATGAGCTTGACGGTGGCGAGTTTGTAGGGATCCAGCCATATGCGCATGGCATATTGGGATCCAAAAATCTGAACGTCGCCGATACCTTCCAGGCGGGAGATGGGGTCCTGAAAATTATTGACCAGGTAATCGGAGATATCAGTCTGGGTGGCTCGATCGGTACGATCGTACAGCGCAACCAGCATCAGGAAATCGGTCTGCGATTTAGTGACGGTCAGGCCCTGCTGCTGAACTGCGTTGGGCAACCGGCTTAACGCCTGCTGCACCTTATTTTGAACCTGGACCTGCGCAGTATCGGGGTCGGTGCCTTTGTCAAAGGTGACAGTGATACGCGACTGGCCATTGGCGGTGGATGTCGAGGAGAAATACATCAGGCCATCGATGCCAGTCAGTTGCTGCTCGATGACCTGCGTGACGCTTGTCTCTACAGTATCGGCCGAAGCGCCTGGATAATTTGCTCTGATGTTGACCGCAGGCGGCGCGATATCTGGATACTGAGCAATAGGCAGCGACAGCATGGCGCCAAGTCCAGCCAGCATGATGCCGATCGCGATCACCCAGGCGAAGATTGGCCGATCGATGAAAAAGCGGCTGAGCATCGGAGGACCTAGCTCCCTTGGCCGACGGTTGCGGAGCGGACGGTATCGCCCGGTTTCACCTTGTCCGTTCCTTCGACGATCAGCCGATCACCGGACTTGAGGCCTGCGGTCACAAGCCATTTGTCCCCTATCGCCTGCGCCGTAGTGACGGTGCGCTGCTCCACCTTGTTTGCCCGATTGACGACAAGTGCGGTGGCATTGCCCTTGGGATCACGGCTGATCCCCTGCTGGGGCGCGAGTATGCCGTTGGGCACGACGGCCTGCGGGGCCACCACGCGCACGAACATCCCGGGAAGGAGGAGGCTGTCAGGATTGGGGAAGCGCGCGCGCAGGGTAATGGTGCCGCTATTGGGGTCCACGATAGGCTCGGCAAATTCTATACGGCCTTCAAGCGGATAGTCGCTGCCGTCGTCCAGTTTCAGCCGGATGGTGGCACTGGCGGGTAGTGCTTTACCCGCGGCCAGATTGCGGCGCAGCGCCAGGAGCTGCGCGCTGGACTGCGTAATATCGACAAAGATGGGGTCAAGCTGCTGGATTGTGGCAAGCGGGGCAGCTTGACTAGCTGTGACCAATGCGCCCGGCGTAACCGAGGAACGGCCAATGCGCCCGCTGATCGGTGCCCGGACTTCGGTAAAGCGCAGACTTATGCTGGCGGTCTGAAGCGACGCTCGCGCCTGTTGGATGGCGGCGCTTGCTTGCCGCGCAGCTGCGACCACATCATCTCGCTCCTGCGCGCTTACAGCCTCTGTCTGCCCAAGCGCCTGATAGCGGCGCGCCTTGGCTTGCGCCGCGACCGCTGTCGCCTGCGCATTGGCTAGCGAAGCTTGCGCTTCATCGCGAGAGGCGCGGTAGAGGGATGGATCAATCTGATATAATGGCTGGCCCGCATGCACATAGGAACCTTCGGTAAAGAGGCGCTTTTGAACGACGCCAGCAACCTGTGGTCGCACCTCAGACATCAGCGTCGAAGCGGTGCGTCCGGGTAGCTCAGTCGATACGGTAACGTCCTGCGCCTGAAGCGTGACTACGCCCACTTCAACCTGCTTTTTCTCAGGCGGTTTGCTTTGGCTGCATGCGGTCGCGAGCAAACAAATGGCTACGCTCAATTGAGCGTAGCGGGATGAGGAGAGTACAGAGCGCAGCGGCATGGCGGCAGGTTATCCAGTGGGGAGTCCAGCAGTGGGGAAACTTCACCCGGCGCAGGGG
>CAMPIM010000070.1 GCA_946886365.1 uncultured Novosphingobium sp. | reverse complement strand
GGCGGGGTGATGACGGGCGTGCTGGCTGGCGGCGTCACCGGCGCGCCACGAAATACGTCCAGCTCTGGCCCTTGTCGGCTGGGATCAGCAGGCGGCTGGGACGCGCGCGGCAGGGTGAAGACGGGATCACTGCCGCCCTGTTCCTGCGCGAGCGAAGGCGTGGCCAGCAGCAGCGGCAAGGCGATCAAGATGGCAGGACGCATCCCCATGGCAAGCAGCCAAGGCAATGATGACGCTGAACGGGAGATGAATGGCATGGCGGGATCAGGTTGCGGTGACATTAGGCGTGCAATGGCGTAGATGGCCGGTCATGACCGATATACCCCAAAGCATGGCACCGATCCATCTGGGCCAAAGCAGCGCGCTGCCTGCCAGTCCAGAGGAAGCGGTCCTCGATTATGTACCCAACCCTCGTCCTGGGAAGCCCTATCTGGTGCGTTTTACCGCGCCGGAATTCACGTCGCTCTGCCCGGTGACGGGACAGCCGGACTTTGCCCATCTGGTGATCGACTATGCGCCCGGCGCGACGATCGTCGAATCGAAGTCGTTGAAGCTGTTTCTGGGGGCGTTCCGTAACCATGCGGCTTTCCATGAAGATTGCACGGTGGGGATTGGCGAGCGGCTGTTTGCCGAGATGCAGCCGCTGTGGTTGCGGATCGGGGGATATTGGTATCCGCGCGGGGGGATTCCGATCGATGTGTTCTGGCAGTCGGGCGAGCCGCCTGCGGGACTGTGGCTGCCTGCGCAGGATGTGCCGGGGTATCGGGGGCGGGGTTGAGGCCGCGTCTGTTCGGTATAGCGGCTTGAGATCCCAGCTTTCGCTGGGATGACGGTTCCTTTTTATCTCTTTCATTCTAACTTTTTCCACCGTCATGCCAGCGCAAGCTGGCATCTCGTGAGGCTAGGAGTGGGCTTGTTCAATGCGCCGCAGTTGGACTTACATTATGACCAACAAGCCGCGTGGCGTGCTCTATGTCGGAGTGACTAGTGATCTTGCCGCTCGCGCCGATCAGCATCGACGCGGTGAGGGGTCAGAGTTCTGCCGGAAATATAATCTGCACCGGCTGGTGCTTGCCGAAGAGCATGGGGAGATCGACTTCGCCATCGCTCGCGAGAAAGCGCTGAAGGCGTGGAAGCGCGATTGGAAGATCGAGTTGATTGAGGCCGGCAATCCGGAGTGGCGGGACTTGTTTGAGGTCATCATGTAGCGGCCTGAGATCCCAGCTTCCGCTGGGATGACGGAAATCAAAATTAGCGTCATGTCGACGAATGCTGGCATCTCGGGAGAGGTCGAGTAACTCATCCCAAGCTTTTCCTGTTAAACAAACGAACAACAAAATTCCGACAACCGCTTGACCGGCGGCCGGAAAGGTTCGATCCCGCAACTATCATGGCACATGGCCGCCCGGGCCGTGCCGTTCTCAACGTGTCGGAGTTGCGAACCTGATGTCTCTTTCCAAAATTTCGTCCCTCTTGCTGGCCGCCGCGCCGCTTGCCCTTGTTCAGCCTGCTATCGCCCAAACGCCCGCCGGGCCTGCGCCGGGGATCACGACGCAGTTGCCGCGTGGGGCGGCTCCCAGTCATTACGCCATTGAGGTGGTGCCGGATGCGGCGAACCTGAAGTTCACGGGCAAGGTGACGGTCGACCTGAATGTCGCGCAGGCGATGCCGGTGCTGGTGTTGAATGCGGCTGACCTTAGCATTGGCAGTGTTACGCTGACCCCGGCGAAGGGGAAGGCGGTGACCGGGACGGCGAAGATCGACGCGAATGCGCAGACGGTGACGCTGGATTTTGGCAAGCCGGTGCAGCCGGGCAGCTACAAGCTGGATATTGCCTATGGCGGTGTCATCAACACGCAGGCGAACGGGATGTTCGCGCTGGATTACAAGGACAATGCGGGGGCGCAGAAGCGGGCGCTGTTCACCCAGTTCGAGGCGCCGGACGCGCGGCGGTTTGTGCCGAGCTTTGACGAGCCGAGCTACAAGGCGACGTTCGATCTTTCCGCGATCGTGCCGACTGGGCAGCTGGCGGTCAGCAACATGCCGGTCAAGGTGTCGCAGGATATGGGCGGTGGCAGGACGCGGGTGACGTTCGGCACCTCGCCGAAAATGTCATCCTATCTGCTGTTCTTCGGGCTGGGCGAGTTGGAGCGCGCAACGAAGATGGCAGGCGCGACCGAGGTGGGCGTCATCACCGGCAAGGGGAATACGGGCAAGGCGCAACTGGCGCTGGATGCGTCGGCGGCGATCCTGCCCTGGTATAACGACTATTTCGGCGTGCCTTTCCCGCTGCCCAAGCTGGATAATGTCGCGGGGCCGGGGCAGAGCCAGTTCTTCTCCGCGATGGAGAATTGGGGCGCGATCTTCACATTCGAGCGGGCACTGCTGGTCGATCCAAAATTCACGTCGGAAGGGACCAAGCGGACCATTTACTCGATCGTCGCGCATGAAATGGCGCATCAGTGGTTCGGCGATCTGGTCACCATGGCCTGGTGGGACGATCTGTGGCTGAACGAGGGTTTTGCCAGTTGGATGGCGACCAAGGTCACGGACAAGCTGCAACCGGATTGGGAAATGCTGCTGACCCGCGTGGGCGGACGGGAGCGGGCGATGGCATTGGACGCGCTGGTGACCACGCATCCGGTGGTGCAGAAAATCCATACCGTCGATGAGGTGAACCAAGCGTTTGACGACATCACCTATGAAAAGGGTGAGGCGGTCATCACCATGCTGGAAGGCTATGCGGGCGAGGATGTGTGGCGCGAGGGCATCCGCAGCTACATGAAGGCGCATGCCTATGGGAATACCGTGACCGACGACCTGTGGAAGGCAGTCGAGGGCGCGGGGGCCAAGGGGCTGGTCGGGATCGCGCATGACTTCACCAGCCAGCCGGGTATTCCGCTGGTCCAGGTGGACAGCGCGCAGTGCCGGGGCGGATCGACTTTGCTGGCGCTGTCGCAGGGTGAGTTCAGCCGGGATCGGAAGGATAAGGCGCCGCTCCGCTGGAATGTGCCGGTGATGGCTCAGACGATTGGCGGGGCGCCGCAGCGGCTGATCCTGAATGGGACGGCTTCGGTGACGCTGCCCGGTTGCGGGGCCTATGTGATCAATGCGGGGCAGACGGGCTATTATCGCTCGCTCTATCCGCAGGCGAATGTGAAGGCGCTGGCGGCGGGCTTTACCCGGCTGTCGTCGATGGACCAGATCGGGCTGATGGCGGATAATTTCCAGCTGGGACTGGGCGGTTATCAGCCGATCGGGCTGGCGCTGGACATGGTGGACGCGGTGCCCGCCAACGCAAGCCCGGCCGTGCTGGCCGAGGTGCCGGACTATTTGGACAGCGTCTATACGATGCTGGAGGGCGACAAGGTGGCGCAGGCGCGAGTGGCGGCCTATGCCTCGCGCAAGTTGGGGGCGGTGCTGAAGGGCGTCGGCTATGATGCGAAGCCGGGCGAAGGCGCGCAGGTGCCGGTGCTGCGATCGGCGCTGGTCTCGACGCTGGGTAGCATGAGTGACAAGGCGGTTGTTGCCGAGGCGCGGCGGCGTTTTGCCGAGCCTGCGTTGATGGAAGGGCCGCTGCGCAATGTGTGGCTGCGCATCATCGCGCGGAATGCGGATGCGGCGACCTGGGACAAGCTGCGGGCGATGGCCAATGGCGCGACGAGCGCGCTGGACCGGAGCACGCTGTTCGCGTTGCTGGGCGCGGCGAAGGATGAGGCGCTGGGGGGCAAGGCGCTCGACCTTGCCATGACGGATGAGCCGGGCAAGACGACCAGCGCGGCGATCATCTCCTCCGTGGGTGGGGAGCATCCGATGCTGGCGGTGGACTATGTGCTGGCGCACCGGCAGCAATATGAGGCGCTGATCGATGTGTCGGCGCGGTCCCAGGCGATTGCGCGGCTGGGCGGCGGGTCGGCTGATCCGGCGATGGCGGTGAAGCTGGATGCTTATGCGACCCAGTATCTGACGCCGGAATCGCGCAAGGTGGTGGACCGGTCGATCTCCGCCATCAAGACCCGGATCGAAACGCGGGCGCGGTTGAAGCCTGCGCTGACGGCGTGGTTTGCCAAGAGGTGATTGGAGGGGCGGCGAAATGATTTGCCGCCCTCTTCATTGCTGCGGCCTAGAGGGGGCGACGGTTTTGGGTGGAAAGCGGAAGGGCAGTCTTTAGCTGTTTATCGTCAAAAGCTGCCCATCGGCTTAGTGGGGGACCACGCCCAGCTCAACACCGGTTTTGTCATGCAGTGCGAAGCGATCTACAATGTCTGCACTGGCGCGGTTGTAGCCGACCACCTCGACTGAACGACCGTCTCGGCGCAACCGTGCTACGATCTTGTCGAGTGCGCCGACACCGGAAATATCCCAGAAGTGCGCATCGGCGACATCGATACGCACCTTCTCTGCGGTGTCCTCTGCGTTGAACGCGCGCCTGAACCGCTCCACGGATGCGAAGAAGATCTCACCCCTGACACGATAGGTCGCCTGTGCGCCGTCGATCGATACTTCGCGCTGGACAGAGAACATGCGCTGCACCTTGCCGGCGAAGAAGATGCCGGAGAGCAGCACACCGGCAAGCACTCCGAGCGACAGATCATGTGTGGCGACGACCACTATTACGGTGGTCAGCATAACGACCGACGAGGTGGGCGGATGTCGGCGCAGGTTTGGAATCGAGTTCCAGCTGAACGTCCCAATCGACACCATGACCATTACGGCGACCAGAGCAGGCATCGGCACGCGACCGACATAAGGTCCTAGCACCGCCAGCAAGAAGAGGAGAAACGCGCCAGCGACGAAGGTCGACAGCCTACTGCGGCCGCCCGAGGTTACGTTGATCACCGACTGGCCGATCATCGCGCAGCCGCCCATGCCGCCGAATAGAGCCGCAACAATGTTAGCACCGCCCTGCCCGGCGCATTCCTGCCGCTTGTCGCTGTCAGTGTCCGTCATATCGTCGACGATCTGCGCAGTGAGAAGCGACTCCAGCAGTCCGACCGCTGCCATCGTAAGCGAATATGGTAGGATGATCCGCAGCGTGTCCATTGTCAGAGGGACGTTGGGCAGGACCAGGCTGGGCAGACCCTCTGGCAGCTTACCCATGTCGCCCACAGTATTGACCGGGAGACCCAGACCAATGCTAATCGCGCTCAGCACCAGAATTGCGACCAGCGGCGAAGGAATCGCCTTTGTGAAGCGGGGGAACCCGTAGATGATCGCAAGGCCGCCAGCCACCATCGCGTAGGTCTCCCATCCGACATTGGTAAGTTGCGGAAGCTGAGCCATGAAGATCAGGATGGCGAGCGCGTTAACGAATCCGGTAATGACCGAGCGCGACACGAACTGCATGACAAGATCCAGCCGCAGTAGACCAGCGATGATCTGAATGACGCCCATCAGGATGGTGGCGGCGAACAGATACTCGACACCGTGATCCCGCACGAGTGGCACGACAAGGACTGCGACGGCTGCTGTAGCTGCCGAAATCATCCCCGGTCGACCGCCTATGAGAGCGATGGTCATCGCAATGGCGACAGAAGCATACAGACCGACACGCGGATCGACGCCCGCGATGATGGAGAAGCCGATCGCCTCAGGGATAAGCGCGAGCGCGACGACGATGCCTGCCAGGATGTCACGGCGGGCGGCGATACCGTCAGTGAACCAATGGCGACGGTAAGTAGTAAGATCTAATGTCATTGAAAATCCACAACAGGGCACGAGCGCTGAACAGCGCATAAGGAGCAGTGCATGTTGTTATCCGGCGGATCAGCGGCCGGAATAGCCACCCGGACTTTCACCGGGTCCTTGCGAATGCGAGCCCTATAGAGGGTGCACCTGGGTGAATCAACAAGCCTGCAGTGTGTCGGCTATCCGAAAGTATGCGTGAAGCTCTAGCGACCGAATGGGGGCGAAACGGGTCGCTTCCCCCCTAACCAAGCGGTGCGCTCGCCCAGTGGCGCAGCCGCGCATAGAGTGCCGCGATCACCGCCGCGAAGATCAGCAGCGCGGCAGGCACGGCCCACTCATTTTCCGCCATCAGCGCGAGTGGGGCGTCGCTGTTCGTCGCCGCTACGATCCCAGCGAAGGCGACGCCGAACAGGCTTTCGCCCACGATGAAGCCGGTCGCCATCAGGACGCCCATGCGTTCGGCGAAGTCGGGGTTGGATTGGCGGCGCGCCCAGCGATTGTAGAGGTGGCCGATCACCGCGCCGACCGGGATCAGCAGGGTTAGCGCCATCGGCAGGTAAATGCCCATGCCGACCGCGAGCGGGGGCAGGCGGAGCTTGCCTGCCTTGCCGAGCAGTTCATCGATGGCGACGACCACGGCGCCGATCAGCGCGCCGGTGCCGATCAGGCCCCAATCGAGATCGCCGCCCAGCACGCCCTTTGCCAGTGCCGAGATGAGCGCGGCCTGGGGCGCGGGCAGGGCGGTCGCCTTGGCTCCGGGAGCGCCTGCGAAGCCGAAGGCGCTGTTGAGGAGATCGAGCACTGGCGGAATGACGAGGGCGCCGAAGATGACGCCGAGGACCAGCGCGACCTGCTGCTTCCAGGGGGTCGCGCCGACCAGCTGGCCGGTCTTCAGATCCTGAAGATTGTCGTTGGAGATGGTGGCGATGCCGAACACGATGGCGGTGACGAACAGGGCATAGGCGATGAGCGCCTGGCTTTGTTTCGGATCGCCGCCCGAGCCGTAAATGGCGGCGAGGATCAGCGAGGCGCCCAGCACGGCGAGGATGCCGACGCCGGAGATCGGGCTGTTCGACGCGCCGATCAGGCCCGCCATATAGCCGCAGACCGACGCGATGACGATGCCCGCGACGAGGATATAGGCGAGCGTCAGGATGAGGATCGGCACCGGATTGGCCGCGATCGGGCCTCCTTGCGCGAAATACCAGAGCAGCACCGCGATCGGCGCGAGCGAGGCGAGGATGGTGCCGCCGACGATGCCGATCGGCAGGTCACGCTCGGTGAGTTCGAGCAGGGCGCCGTCGCCAGCCTTGCGCCGCTGCGCTGCCGCGATGGCGGAGCGGATGCCGCTGATGATCGGCCCCAATATCTTGAGCAGGGTCCAGATCGCCGCGACGCCGATGGTGCCCGCGCCGATGAAGCGCGCCTTCATGCGGAAGGTGGTGCCGACGACTTCGGCGATGTCGGCTCCTGCTGGCAGGGGCGCGGTAAGCCAAGGGACGAGGCCGACCCAACTGATCAGCAGGCCGACGAACATCGCGACGCCGACCGACAGGCCGACGAGATGGCCGACGCCGATCAGCGCCATGGAAAAGCTGGTCGAGACAGATGTTGCGCCTGCGCCGAATTTGAAGAAGGTGGCGGCCTCTTCGGCGATCAGCTTGGTCTTTGCGGTGATGGAGAAGGCGGCGGCGGCGAGGGCGCTAATGAGGATGGCAGAGAGGCCGCGCTTATTCTCTTCGAGGCCCTCGCGGGAGCCTGCGCCCACTTTCAGCACTTCGGCGGCGGCGACGCCTTCGGGATAGGGTAGGTCTGACCCGGTGACGAGCGCGCGGCGGAGCGGGACGGAATACATGACCCCCAATATGCCGCCGAGCGCGATGGTGAAGGCGGACAGCCAATAGGGAAAGCCATGCCACCAGCCGATGATGACGAGGCCGGGCAGGACGAAGATGATTGCCGACAGCGTGCCTGCGGCCGACGCGATCGTCTGGACGATGTTGTTTTCAAGGATCGTGCCGGTCGCGAACAGGCGCAGCACCGCCATGGAGATGACGGCGGCGGGGATGGAGGTCGCGAAGGTAAGGCCGATCTTCAGCCCCAGATAGACGTTGGCCGCGGTGAACAGCAGCGTGATGAGCGCACCCAGAATGACGCCGCGAAGCGTCAGTTCCGCCATGGGAGCGGGCATGGGCAGGGCCTTGGCCGAATCAGTGGTCACCAGCATCGTCCCCCTTTGGGTATGTTTTACAGATGTATGGTAATAATGTTGCTGGGCCGTGGATCAATTGGAAAGTGATGCCGAACGCGATGCCGGTGCCGCTGCCATCTCCATCCGGTCGAGCCAGCCATCGACCAGCCTGTTCCAGCGGCTGTATCCGCGCGGGTTCATGTGCAGCCCATCCGGGCCGAACAGCGATGCGTCGGGCAGGCCGTCATGGGCGAGCAGGCTGCTGCCGACGTCAAGATATTCAAAACCGCTGACCCGGCTACGCGCCGCCACGGTCATGTTGACCGCCGCCATTTTCGGCCAGAGCGTCCATCGGATGGGCGAGGGTTTGAGCGACAGATAGGCGATGCGCGCCTTGGGATAATCGGCGCGCAGCCTTTTCAGCAGCGTGAGTATGTTGCGCGCGACGGTGTCGGGGGTGGCTCCGGCGGCGAGGTCGTTCTCGCCGATATAGACGAGTACCGATCGGGGCGCGGCTTTGGGGAAGAGCCGGGCATAGTGGCGCAGGACGTCGGGCGTCGTCGCACCGCCGAAACCGCGATTGACGGTGCTTCGGTCAGGGAAGCCCGCGTTTGTGTCCCACAGCCTGATGCTGGAGCTGCCGAGGAAGAGGACGGCGCCGGGCGCGCCGCTGTCTCTCTCATTCGCCTTGGCGAAGGCGGCGACTTCATTGGCGAAGGGGAAGGTCGGATCGGCATTGATCCGGGGTTCCGGTGCGGGGCGCTCGGTAGGTGCCTGCGCAGCGGCGATTCCGGCGAGGCCGGGCAGCAGCGCGAGGGCGGCGGCGACCCGCCACCATGCCCGTGCGCGGGACGGCGCCTTAATGGCGATGGAGCGGGCGCAGCTGATATTTGCCGTTGGCATAGGTCCCGAACATCCCCGCGATCGCCGGATGATCCACCGGCTCCCCGCTGTCGTCGGCCATCAGATTCTGCTGGCTTACATAAGCGACATAGCTGGTTTCGCCATTTTCGGCGAGCAGATGATAGAAGGGCTGATGCTTGTCCGGCCGGGATTGTTCGGGAATCGCCTGATACCATTCCTCGCTGTTGGCGAAGACGGGATCGATGTCGAACACCACGCCACGGAAGGCGAAGAGGCGATGCTTTACGACATCGCCGATGCTGAAATGCGCGTGGACAACAGGTGGCGCGCTGACATCGGCGCCGAAGATTGCAGTGGTGTCGGTCATGAAAAGCAATTTAGGGTGCTTGCTGAGTGTTACAAGAAAAATACGGTGCGGGCCGCTTGGCAAGCCGGTCATCATTCGCTAATGGCCGCCGCTCGACCGGGACGGCACATGCTGGACCTTCTGCGGAGAGGTGGCAGAGTGGTCGAATGCACCGCACTCGAAATGCGGCGTGCCGGAAACGGTACCGAGGGTTCGAATCCCTCCCTCTCCGCCACTTAATATCAAAAGCTTCCGTATCCAGCCGGGTCAGGACCAATATTGGTTCAGCCGTTCCGCCTCCTGGTCGATCGTGCCGGGATCGCCTTCGCCGGTCAGGGCATAGGACATGTCGCCGCGTCGCCAGTAGGCGACGGACTGTTTGCCTTCCCGTACCGTGTCGGGGATGGCGGGGGCGTCGCTTTTCTGTCGTGTCGCGAAGATGGACAGGCGCTCGCCCGCGCCGGTTCTGATCGCGACGAGAAGGGCGGGACTTTTCCCCGCCGGGAAAAGCTGAACGTCGGTCACGTTCCAGTCGGCGGGCAGTGTGGGCAGGAAGATGTGGGTTCGCGCCAGAAGCTCATGATGGTCGAGCGCCTGCCCTTCGATTTGTGAAGCCATGTGCGCCCGGATCAGCGCGACCCGGTGAGAGGCGACGGCCATATCGACATAATCGGGCGGGCTAGGTCCGGTCGCCAGCAGCAATGCCAGCGCGGCCGCTGTTCCGGTCCCGCCGACCGTCGCTGCCCTGCGCCAGAAAGGCCGGGCTTTCGAGGGCGCAAGCGCCGCGCTGTCGTCGAGAAAATGGCCGGAGAGCTGTTCCTTCCTGTGCGCCAGCAGACGGAGTCCCGTCCGCGCGCTGAGGTCGGCCATTACTCGCGCCGCGAGGTCAGGGCGGGCGGCAAGATGCGTTTCCACGGCAAAGCGTCCGGCATCGTCCAGTTCATCATCGATATAGGCGTGCAATTCGTGATCGGCGGGTTCCTCAGTCATCCTGTCCTCCAACCAGACGCAACGTCGCCCGCCCATCGACGCTGCCAGAGCTCCGCAAGCCCGCCCGCGCCCGCGCCAGCCGTGACATGATGGTGCCCACCGGCACGTCCAGCACCTCGGCCGCTTCCTGATAGGTCATGCCTTCGACAGCGATCAGGTGCAGGACCGATCGATGATGGTCCGGCAGCGCGGCGAAGGATTGCCCCAATTGGGCAAGCTGCACCCTATGTTCCTGCCCGGCATCGACATGCGCCATCACCGTTTCGGCAAAGCGCGCGTCGCGCCGCGCCTCGGCGGCTTCGCGCCGTTTGCCCGATATGAAGACATTGTGGACGATGGTGAGCAGCCATTGGCGCCTGCTACGGCTGGGTTGAAAGCTGTCCTGCCGCTCGATCGCGCGCACCAGCGCGTCCTGGACCACGTCGTCCGCGTCCTGATCGTCGCGCGCGAGGGAGCGGGCATAGCGGCGCATGGCGGTGAGGTCGTCGCCGATCGGGCCGCCGGTCCCGCTTTTCAGCCAGCGCATGATATCAGTTCCCGGGCCATGGCGGACGGTGGGGCATCCGCCAGGCAATCGGCATAGGCTTGATAAACAGGCGCAAGGACATCGTCCCAGTCATAGCGGTCGGCAGCCGCGCTGGCCATCGCGCTCATGCGGCGGCGGCGGCGGGGGTCGCCGATCAAATGTTCGACCGCCGCGGCATAGGCGGCCGCGTCTTTCGGTTCGACCAGCAGGCCCGTGACATCATGGGTGACAAGAGCGGCGGCGCTCGGCACGTCCGCCGACACGACGGGCAGTCCACTCGCCATCGCTTCGAGATTGACGTTGCCAAAGGCTTCGGTGACGCTGGGATTGATCAATATGTCGGCGCTGGCAATGGCGGTGCCGAGCGCTATCCCCTCCAGATGCCCGGCAAAGGTCGCATTGGGCAGGCGTTGCGCCAGCCAGCTGCGGGCCGGCCCCTCTCCCACGATCAGTGGACGCAACCCAGGGTGACGCTGACGCAGAAGCGCGATCGTCTCGGCAAACACGTCCAGCCCCTTTTCCAGGACGAGGCGGCCAAAGAACAGCGGCACAACATCGTCGCGATCATAGCCATAGGCCGCGCGCACAGCGTCGGATCGGAGTGACGGATGGAAGCGCGCGCGATCGACGCCCCGGCCCCATATCGAAACCTTTGCCTCTCCATAAGCGCTGGCGAACTCATCGGCGATGGGCAGCGTCGGCGCCAATATGCGGTCACACCGGCCATAAAAGCGGTCGAGATAGCGCTCGATCGGCTTGCGCAGGAAGGACAGGCGATAATAGTCCGCATAGGTTTCAAAGCGCGTGTGCACGCTGGCGATCACGGGCAGATCATTTTGCCGGGCGTAGCCGAGCGCCTGCCATCCAAGCCAGTCGGGCGCTGATAGGTGGATGATGTCGGGGGCGAAGCTGTCGAGATCGGCGCACGCGGCGGACGTAAGGCCCAGGGCCAGCCGATATTCGGGCCGTCCCGGCAAGCCGAGCGAACGAACGGCGTGGATATCTCCAACGGCGGCGAAGGCGGGCTTTGGCGCGCGCGGGGTGTAGATGCGCACTGTTACGCCATGGCGCGCCTGAAGATAATCCACCAGCCGGTTGAGCGCCTGATTCGCGCCGTCCCGTACGCAGTCATAATTGCCGGAAAATAGGGCGACCCGCATTGGCCGCTTTGCATCTCGGGCGGCGATCGGCGGGCGGGGCGAGCGGTCGAGGTGGAGAAGCGTTGCCATGATGCGACGCTTACGCGTGCCGTCGCGCTTTTATTCCGGCTCACCTCCTTTTTTAACGGACGGCATAAGGCGGACTGATCGGGGACGGGAGACGTCCCGTTGGCCACTGGCGAGCGCACGGTTCGTCCTGTAGCGCGATCATTGCCCGCGTGCTTTGGAATGGAGACGATAGATCCTTGGTTAGACCGCCGATTTCTGCTGCCCTGTTGCGCGCACTTGCCCTGTTGTTGATGGTATTTCCGGCGGCGGCGTGGGGACTGCCGGGCAATCGGGCGACGCCCGGCTATACGCGCGTGGCGATCGAGACATCGGTGGGCACGATCATTGTTGCGACGGATAATAAGCGGGCGCCGCGCACTTCGGCTAATTTCCTTACCTATGTCGATGATGGCCGGTTCGATGGCGTCACCTTTTACCGCGCGGCGCGGCGCAAGAGTGATGCGAGGCTGGGGCTGATCCAAGGCGGGATCGATACCGACGCGCGCCGGTCCCTGCCGCCGATCCCGCATGAGCCGACCAGCAAGACCGGCATCCGGCATCTCGACGCGACCCTGTCGATGGCGCGGCCCAACCGGCCGAATTCGGCGATGGGCAATTTCTTCATCACGGCGGGCGCGACGCCCAATATGGACGCGCGGGGGGACTATATCGGCTATGCCGCTTTCGGCCATGTGGTTGCTGGCATGGATGTCGTGCGCCGCATCCTGGCCATGCCGACCTGTTGCGGATCGGGGCCGATGCGGGGGCAGATGATCGTTAAGCCGGTGACGATCATTCGCGCAAAGCGGCTGGATGGAACGGCGCGGCCGACGCGCGGGGTGAAGCCTTGGCTGATCGGCCTGCGGCGCAAGGCGGCTTCCTGACATTTCCTCTGTTCCGGGCAGCGTTCAGCCGTCAGGATAAGTGCTGAAAGGAGAGTGCCATGGCGGCGGGACGCATCAGGGTAGGCATTGGCGGATGGACGTTCGAGCCATGGCGCGGCACCTTTTATCCCGAAGGGCTGCGGCAGAAGGATGAACTGGCCTATGTCGGCCAGCATCTGACCGCGACGGAGATCAACGCCACCTATTACAGCACGCAAAAGCCCGCGACCTTCGCCAATTGGGCCAAGGCGGTGCCCGACGGCTTCCAGTTCGCGGTTAAGGCGTCGCGATACTGCACCAATCGCCGCGTGCTGGGGGAGGCCGGGGAATCGATCGCCAAGTTTGCGGGGCAGGGGATCGCGGAACTCGGCGATCGGCTGGGTCCGATCCTGTGGCAGTTCATGCCGACCAAGAAATTCGAGCCGCAAGATTTCGGTGCTTTCCTGAAGCTGCTGCCTGATAGCGTCGATGGCGTCCCGCTGCGCCATGCGCTGGAGGTGCGGCACGAAAGTTTCGATGATCCCGCCTTTTTGCAACTGGCGCGCGATGCGGGTGCGGCGGTGGTGCTGGCCGACCATGACGAATATCCTGCCATTGTCGGCCATGATGTGGGCTTTTCCTATTGCCGCCTGATGCGCACGCGGGAGGAGGAAGCGACCGGCTATTCATCCAGGGAAATTGGCGGCTGGGCAAAAAAGGCGCAAGCGATGGCGGATAATGGTGACGTCTTCGTTTTCTACATCAGCGGGGCCAAAGTGCGTGCGCCCGCCGCGGCCCAAGCGATGATCGTTGCATTGGGGTGACAGGGCTGTTGCATTTGCTGCAACTGCGAACGCGTCCTTTGCGATTGAGGCAAAGGGCGTGTTCCATCATATGCGTTCTTGTCCAAACAGGGCGCAAAACAAAAATTGCAGGAAACGAAACATGCGGCACACTATGCAGGGCGTTGCGTTGATGGTTGCGGTCGGTGCGCAGATGCTGACCTTCTACTCGGTGCTTTTCGCCTGAGCGATTAATCGCTCCCCTTCATTCCTCGTCTTGGGGGAATTTCAAAAAGGCCGCCCGGCTATTGTCAGGGCGGCTTTTTTATTGTTAGCGATTACGCGCAATGAGCCAGCCTTTGCTATTCGTCTACGGGTCTCTCCGGCCCGGATTTTCAGGGGATATGGCTCGCTGGCTGGCATCAGTGGCGGAATTTGCGGGTGCTGCCATTGCGAGCGGTGCGCTTTACCGGATCGATTATTATCCCGGCTTCGTTGCCGATGCTGACGGAATTGTCACGGGTGAGCTGTACCGGTTGCCTGATCCTGACGGCATCCTTGCCATCCTTGACGACCATGAGGAGTGCGCGGCGCATTTTCCCGCGCCTCATGAATTCGCGCGGGAGCAGATTAAGATCCGAAGCGCGGCGGGGTCGATCGATGCATGGACTTATGTTTATGCGCGCGATGTCGCGGGGCTGGAGCCAATCGCGAGCGGCGATTTCTTGGCCTGACCGCTTGCGCTGGGCGGACGGGCCGATAATCTGCGGCGGCCGGGGGGCTGCGGAGAGGAAGCGCGATGAGCAGTGAGAATGCAGAACCCGGCCCCATGGATCGCCTGCCCGAAGACCGCAGCTGGATCGACAGCACAGGGCTCGACCGGCGCAAGCTGCTGATGACCGGCGCCTTCGCGGCTGGTTTCGCCGCCGCATGCCGCCCGGTGTCGAGCAGCGCCGTGCAGACATCGGGCGAGGGTCTAGTCCAGGAGACGGTTTCGATCGCGGCGAGTGATGGCTTTGCCATGCCCGCCTATTTGGCGCGGCCGGAAAAGGCGGAGAACGCGCCGGTCATCGTCGTGGTGCATGAGGTTTTCGGCGTCCATGAATGGGTCCGCGATATCTGCCGCCGCTTTGCGCGAGAAGGCTATTATGCGATCGCGCCCGATCTGTTTGCGCGCCACGGCGATGCCACCAAGATCGCGGATATACAGCAGCTGGTCGGCAGCATCGTGTCGAAGGCGCCCGATGCGCAGGTGTTGTCCGACATCGATGCGACCTATGACTGGGCGGGCAAACATGGCGGCGACGCGGCACGGCGGGGCATCACCGGCTTTTGCTGGGGCGGGCGGATCGTGTGGCTTTATGCC
Source organism: uncultured Novosphingobium sp. (assembly GCA_946886365.1). The sequence continues at coordinate 5,090 of CAMPIM010000070.1, read as the reverse complement.
GCGCACAGTGCGCAACTGGATGCAGGCGTTGCATTCTATGGGCGGCTGGTCAGCGAGAAGACAGCGTTGCAGCCGGTGAGCGTGGTGGAGCAGGCGGGCGCGCTGAAGGCGCCGGTGCTGGGACAATATGGCGGGTTGGACAAGGGCATCCCCGTCGCTGATGTCGAGACGATGCGGGCGGCGCTGAAGAAGGCGGGCAAGTCGCCGCCGGACGCGATCACCGTCTATCCGGAGGCTGATCATGGCTTCATGGCCGACTATCGGCCGAGCTATAATGAGGCGGCGGCTAAGGAAGCCTGGGCAGCTACGCTGGAGTGGTTTGGGCGCTATGTGAAGGGCGCCGGATAAGGGTGATGCCCGTTCGTGTTGAGCGAAGTCGAGACATAGGATGCGCCAGCGCTTCTCGACTTCGCTCGAAGCGAACGGAGGTGGGGGGAGACGGGGTAGGCGTTTCCTATTTCGCCTTCATCGATTGCACGGCAGCGAGGGTGCTCTTTACATGGCCGGTATAATTCATTTCGCTGTGGACGAAGACGATCCGGCCGTTGGGCGCGATGACGTAAGAGGTGCGATCGGTTATGCCCGGCGCCATCTTGAGCGCGACGTCATAGCCCGCGATGATGTCTGGCCCGGCCGAGGCGACCGCGAACTTGCCCGCGCACTCCTTGGTCGAGAAGGCGACAAGGTCGTCTACCGGATCGGCCGACATGCCTATTACCGTCGCGCCCGCTTTCCTGAAATCATCGATGTGTGTCGCGAACTCGCGTGCCTCGGCGGAACAGCCGGGAGTAAAAGCCTTGGGGAAGAAGTAGAGGACGACCGGACCATGCTTCAACTGGTGGGACAGGGTAAGGGTGAATGTCTTGCCCGCCCGCGCGCCGCGTGTGGTGAAATCGGGCGCCTTGGCACCGGCAGACAGCGCCGCCATGGCGCCGGTCGATCCCAACATGGTGGCGGCAAGGGCCATTGCGATCATCGCGCGCTTCATCATCACCCGTCTCCATCCTTTGCGGCAGAGCAAGGGTGATGGCCCCAAGCCGTGCCGCTGGCAAGCCTGTAGCTGGAACCCTTCACCGCCCCGCCGGTTCATTACGGATGCGCCTGCTTTTCGCCATGCCCTTGCTGTTGCTCGCCGCTTGTGACGACAAGGGCAGGGACAAGCCCCGCATGTCGACCAACATCGTCGATGAGCAGACGACCTATGATGTCAGCAATGAAACGCCTGCGCAGGATGAAACGCTGGCGGCGGGCAATGAGACGCAGCTTGGGCGGACTGACAACGCATCTGTTTCCGCCGGTGCGGACGGGACGGGAACCGCGTCGCGTGCTGGCGCAATTCCTGCGGCGTTGCAGGGGAGCTGGACGGGCCTTAACGACCGTTGTGGCGATCGGTCGGCTGAACTGGAATTGAAGGTGACGTCGGACAGCCTGATCTTCCATGAAAGCGTCGGGACGGTGACGGGGGTTGCGACCGGACCCGGCGGCAAGGTGAAGGTCGATGCCGCCTTTACCGGAGAGGGCGACAGCTGGACCAAGAAGCTGGAACTGCGCCCGTCGGCTAATGGTCGGGAACTCACCATCATCAATGACGGGGCGGCGGTGACGCGCAAGCGCTGCTGAAGCGCTTTCCGTTTGCCCTCTGCATTGTTAGAGCGTGCCGATGATCGGCCGCCTGACCTTGAGCGATTTCCGCAATCATGCGGATGCGCTGATCCTTCCCGATCATGCTTTCATCGTGCTGACCGGCGAAAATGGCGCGGGGAAGACCAACATATTGGAAGCGGTGTCGATGCTGGCGCCCGGACGCGGCCTGCGCGGCGCGGCGTTGCGCGACATGGCGCGGCAGGGTGGGCCGGGTAGCTTCGGTATCGCGGCGGAAGTGGACGGGGTGGTGCTGGGGACCGGCACTTCGCCCCAAGCGCCCGATCGACGTCAGGTGCGGATCGGCGGCGTTGCTTCGTCGGCCAATGCGCTGGCCGATCATCTGGCGATCGTGTGGCTGACCCCGGCGATGGACCGGCTATTCATGGATAGCCCCGGCGGACGGCGGCGGTTTCTGGACCGGCTGACGCTGGCGCTGCATCCGGGGCATGCGGTGCATAGCGCCCGCTATGAGGCGGCGATGCGGGCGCGCAATCGGCTGTTGTCGGACTTGCCGCGCGCCGACCCGTCATGGCTGACGGCGCTGGAGGCGCAGATGGAGGAGCATGGCGCGCTATTGTCCGCCGCGCGTGCTGATCTCGTTACCCGGCTGGGCGTGGAACTTGTTGGCCAGCCCGATGAGCCTTTTGCCCGTCCGCTGCTGGCGATCGACGGGGAGGAGGAGGGCGATGGACCGCTTGCCCAGCGGCTGGCGCGGGAGCGGCGGCGGGATGCGGCGGCTGGGCGTACATTGTCGGGACCGCACCGGCAGGACCTTGCAGTCACCCATGCGGCCAAGGGGCAGGCGGCGGCGCTTTGCTCCACGGGCGAGCAGAAGGCGCTGCTGTTGTCGATCCTGCTTGCCCATGCCGCACTGGTCGCCGCTCATCGCGGCCAGCCGCCGGTTTTGCTGCTCGACGAAGTGGCGGCTCATCTCGACCCGTCGCGGCGAGCTGCGTTGTTCGGCCGGTTAAGAAAAACGGGCGGGCAAGTGTGGATGACGGGGACCGAAGATAGTCTTTTCAACGAGTTGGGTCTAGCAACACGGTTAACGGTAACGGCGGGCCAGCTTTTTCGTTCCGCAGGTTAACCCGCCTCCGCAACAATTCACCGCTTGGCGCTTCTCAACTCATCCTGGCTCTGCGCTAAAGACACCACGGGGTTGATAACGCACAACAAGTCGGGGGTCGTTTCACACATGGTCGGTGCTTTTCGCGCATTTATCGCGACTGTCGTGCTTGCGCTCGGCGCCCTGATCGTGACCCCTGCCGCCGCTGGCGTTCTGCAGTGCGCACCCTATGCGCGTCAGGTTTCCGGCATCGCACTTTATGGCAACGCCAACACCTGGTGGGGTCAGGCCGAGGGCCGCTATGACCGTGGTCATGAGCCGCGCGAAGGCGCTGTCCTGGCCTTTGCCGCCAGCCGTTCCATGCCCGTCGGCCATGTCGCCATGGTGAGCAAGGTGGTCAGCGATCGCGAAGTGCTGCTGACCCATGCCAACTGGTCCTATCGCGGCGGCATCGAGCGCAATGTCCGCGCCATCGACGTGTCGCCCAACAATGACTGGACCGACGTGCGCGTGTGGTACGGCCCGATCGGTGGCCTTGGCCTGCGCTCGAACGCCGCCAAGGGCTTCATCTATCCCGGCCATGCCGGTGAGGCCGCGCCGGTTCAGATCGCCATGGCCGATCGCGTGAACCCGGCCGCTGCCGCCGCTGGCGCTGCTTTCTGACAGTTTAACCAGTTCATAAGAGCCGCCGGATAATGTGATCGGCGGTGGGGCGATTCTCAGTGGTTTGAGGTCGCAAATAATGTTTCGATATGTTCGCGGGGCGGCTTGGCTGCTGGCGGCGCTGGTCGCCACGCCGGTATTCGGCGCAACCGCTTTGCAATGCGTGCCCTATGCGCGGATCGTGTCCGGCGTGAATATTCGGGGCGATGCGCTGACATGGTGGGATCAGGCGGAGGACCGCTATGCGCGGGGGCACGTGCCCCGGCGCGGTGCCGTCATGACCTTTCGTCCCTATGGGCCGATGACCCTTGGCCATGTTGCGGTGGTCAGCAAGGTGCTGGACGACCGGCACGTCCTGATTCGCCATGCCAACTGGTCGGTGCCCGGCGCGATCGAGGAAGATGTGCTGGCGCTGGATGTGTCCGATGCGGGAGACTGGAGCCAGGTGCGCGTATGGCACAGCCCGACCGGGCAGATGGGCGCGCGGACCAATCCGACCTTTGGCTTCATCTATCCGGACAAGCCGCAGTTGCATGCGTTCGAGCCCGATCCAGCGCTTGGCGCCAGCGTGCGGCTCGCGAAGGCGGATGCCGAGGATTGGAAGCCGACAAAGGCGGTGATCAAGGCTGACGGAGAGGAGCCGTCTCTGCGCCTTGCGAGCCTTGGCCGTTCACTGCGTAAGGCGGCGCATGAGCCCAAGCTGGAGACGGATATGCGGGCGATCCAGTTCGCGGATGCCACGCCTTCGGGACGATCGCTCCGCGACATCATCGCCGATGTGAAGCGGGATGCGCGGCTGCGCTGACGGGTTTGAGCGACCTCCGTTCGTGTCGAGCGAAGTCGGGGGCACGTTATGTGCAACCGCTTCTCGTCTTCGCTCGAAGCGAACGGAAGTTATCAGGAATTGCCGACCCTATGAGGATAGGCCGACTCACTCGGCGTCGGCGGGCTGTTCCTCTTCGCCATCGGCCCCGCGCTCGAACCAGGCTTCCACCGGGCCGGAGAGCTTGATCGTCAGCGGCTGGCCGTGGCGGTCCTTGGTCTTGCCGGCGGCGACGCGGATCCAGCCTTCGGAAATGCAATATTCCTCGACATCGTTGCGGACGCGATCCTTGAAGCGGATGCCGATGCCCCGTTGCAGCACGTCCATGTCGAAATGGGGGCTGCGCGGGTTGGTGGAGAGGCGGTCGGGAGGCGTGTCGCTCATGGCTGTTTCAGATCCTTCGTTTCGCGCCGCCTAGCCTTTTGGCCGCGCCGCCGTCAACCGGGGCGCTTCGTCCACGTCGCAGAAGATGCGCCGGATCACCCCCTGTTCCAGCCAGGAGGCAAAGCGCGTCTCGGCATCGGCCAGCCCGGCGAAGGGGTAGGCGACCGGCTGGTCATTGACGGCACGGCTGGCGTGCACCAGCCGGATCATGGCGTCGGGCGCGGTGGTCAGAATGCGGCCGCGCCGGTCGGTCGCCGCGCTGTTGACGCCGATGACATGGCCATCCTCGGCAAAGACGGGGCCGCCGCTGATCCCGGACAATGTATCGTCGCTTTCGGGCAAGCGCGCGACTTCTGCCCAGGCGAGTACCGGCTGGGTTTCCTGCGTCCGTCCGCGCCGGGCGCTGGCGGCGCCGATCAGTTCCGATACGACAAGCGCCGCGTGCCCGGCAGGGAAGCCCATGTGGAAACCGAGCGATCCGGGTGCGGGCACGCGATCCGACAATGGCAG
>CAMPIM010000069.1 GCA_946886365.1 uncultured Novosphingobium sp. | reverse complement strand
GTGTCGAACCACCTTCGAAAGACCATTGACCGACTCGCGATCTGTTCTCCATATGTTCCACATCGGGAGACACGAGATGGAACGCATTGACGATATTCGCGACGCGGTCGCGAAGGCGCTGGAGGCGCGCGGCTTCGACAACCGGAAGTTCTTGGGAGAGATCCGCAGCGGGCAGCGCGATGACGGCCCCTATATGATCGGCGCGCTCGCTTGCGCCCAGCTGTGCCGCATGGAAGTGGCGGCGGAATGATGTGGCGCGCTACGCCGATGGATTGAAGGTCGCCACCTGCATATTCGAGGCAGCGGCATGGCACCGCACGGTCAAGGTCAGCTGTCGATGCGGGAATATCGGCCTGTTCGACGGGCATGGCCTGTGGTGGAAATTTCAGCGCAAGGGCTGGACTGATGACTTCCGCGACGCGCGCCGCCGGTTCTACTGCCGATCATGCTCCCAGCGTATGGGCCGCAAGGTGCGACCATCATGGATCGAGACCTGCGAGGAGCCGCCGCGCATCTGCCTGTCCCTTCCTGACGAACGGGAATGGAAAAGAGCGGTGAACCGATTTAGAGGCTAAGCCCATGCGATATAGATGGAAAGACCGGCGGGCCGATCTGGAAAACCCACCCAACCCATGGCCGGTGCGGGTTGAGGCGACGATCCTCGCCATCGCGATGATCGCCGCCGCCTGGACTATGGTGCGCTCGCTTTTGTGAACGCTGGGGGTTAGGCCGTCTTCACCCGCTTCAAGAACCGCACCGCCTCAAAGCCTAACTGGTCGTTCAGTTCGAGGAAGACCGACTGCAGGGGCTGGATCTCCAGTTCAAAGAAGCTGTCGAGCGCCTTAGCCGGATCGCCGAAGCCGCCTGCGTTCGCCGGGATGATGCCGAGCAGCTGGGGCGGAACGCGGTGCGCGGCCAGCACGTCGTCTCGCGTCGTGTTCTTGATCCCCAGAAATTCGTCCTTCGCGCCAACCTCGGCGATCGGGATGATCTTGATCCCCCCGTCCTTCCCGTTCGGCGAGTGGACGAACATGTTGCGGAAATTGCCCGGCCCCTTCGACCGCTTCAAGGCCTCGCGCATGGCGTCGACATCGTTATTGGCGAACTCGCCGGTGGCATAAAGGATATAGCCCGCGTGGCTCCCGTTCTCAAAGTAACGGCGGCGAAACAGCGTGGCATTCTCATTCAGCAGCGCCGACTGCAGGGCCGATAGATATTCAGGCAGGCCATAGATCTCCTGATTGATGTCGGGCGCGAGCAGCTGATGCACCGTGCCCGGCACGAACTCGATTTCATTGCGGTAGCCCGGCACCCACCAGAAGCGGCCCGGCTCGATGCCGCGCCGCGTATATTTGGCGAGCGGATGTTCGAGCCGCATCACGCCGCCCAGCTGGTTGCGGATCTCCTGCGCATAGGCGTTGCCCATCACCAGATAGTCCTGCACCATCCCGGCGAACACCTTGCGGGACAGGAAGGGCGTCGGATCGAGGCTCGCGGCCAGCAGGTTGCGCTTGAGCATGATGGCGCTGCTATGGTGCGGCGACGCGCGGAACGCGCGGGCGAGCCCGTCCAGTGAGATCGGCGGCTCATACCAGCGGCCATTGTCCCAGCATTCGAGCATGTCGAGCATGGTGGCGCGGCTCAGCACCGGCTCAGGATCCCCGAAGGTGAAAGCCTGTACCCCCCCGCGTCGGTTATCATTGGCCGCGACGATCGCGCCCTCGGACGCTGCAGTCGCCGCATGCGGCGATCCCGGACGGTTCATACGGCGTGCGCGCTTGCTCATTCGATGATCTCCATTGTGCCCTTGGGCGCTTCCTTGCCGTCGAGCGGTTCGTTCATGAGGATGTGCATGGTCGCCCAGGCAAGGTCGGCATGGCCGTCATTGCCGCCGCGCCCAGCCTTGAAGGTGATGTTGCGCCCGCTGGTAGTCAGCGTCTTCTTGATCGACACGAAGGCCGACACGATGTCGAGCAGCCCGACGTCGAACGCGAGGCGGCCCCGGCGAATGACATTCTGCGCCTTCATGATCATCTGGGCCTTGAGTTCGAGCGAATATTCGATCTTGGCGACGGCGCAGCCCGGCAATGCCCCCGGCTTGGCGAGCAGCTGATAGACGCCCGCGCCAACGCCCTTGGCGTCGATGCCCAGATAGGTGCAAGTATAACGGCTCAGCACCGCCTTGATGAATTCGGCCTGCTGCTCGAAATCGAGGCCGCGCAGCTGGTGGCGCTCAAGGATGCGGAACTTGCCGCCTTCGATCAGCGGCGGCGCGGCGATGACCAGCGCGGCATTATCGCCATTCTCGCTTTCCTGCGGATCATAGCCTGCCCAGACCGATCGATTGCCATAGGGCCGCGCCGCCTCTGGATTGAAGTCGGGCCATTCAATCAGGCTATCGCACCCGCAGGCGATCATGTCGTTGAATTTGAAGGCCGACATGCTGTCGTCCACGAAGTCGCACATGAAGAGGTTGGCGAATTCGTCGGGCGCGTATGACCACGGATGAGCATTGGGCGGCGATCGTCGCGGTTTGTGAAAGCCGCGACGCCTCATGGGCCGAAGAGATCCGCAAGGCAGGCAATGGCGACAAACGCTGGCGTCTGACTGAGGCACGCAATGCCGACATGGCGCAATGGCACATTCTGGCCGTGCTGATCGCCCACAAGCTGGGGATCCCGACGCTGATCCGAGAGGAACTGACCGGCGTAGGGCGACCCCCAAATCCGACCGATCGGGAGGGCTGGCTCGGCATCGTCGCCACCGCGCGCCGCGCGCTCGACAAGGCCGTCGCCGACACCCCGAATTACCGCAACCTCTCCACCATTTGGCGCTGGGCGCACCTCTATGTGCAGGTCTGGGCAATCCCCCTGCTCGGACTCCGAGCCGCCAGCAGCGCCCCATCATCCATCGCCGCATAAGGATAAGAATATGTCATCTGTTTTCGTGACCACATACGAAGTGACCGGCGCGGGGATCCCCATCGCGCAGACCTATTATGCTGAGGTTGAAGCGGCACATAAGGCTCATTGGGCGTTCACTGAGAGCGTAGGCGGCGTTGGCTTCCGGCCCGCGCATTGGGGCAGCATTGCATCGGTCCTGTTTGAGGAACTGCCGGAAGGCTGGAAGCAGATCGGCCGCGACAAGGGCCGTATCGAAGCGACCCCGCGCAAGACAAGCAAGGCTGGTAAGGCGCTGGCAGAGCAGATGCGCGCTCTGCCACCTACGCCGAAGGGGAAAAGTCTGGCTGGCATGCTCGGCTACAATCCACGCGAAATGGCGATGGACGGATCGAAAATCTACTTCGCGACCGAGCTTCGCACATCGCACCCGACCGAGCGCGTCTTCGTTCGCATACCGCGCTTCGCCAATGACGGGTTTGAACCGGACGAGACGATGCTCCGCGCCCTGCCAGAAAGCGAGTTCATGAAGGCGATCGAGGATCATAATGCGGAAGCCAAAAGGCTGCGGGAGGCGGAATGAGCGGCGAACTCACAGCGCGCCCGAAGGGCAGCACCCGCCACCCTTGGGATTGGTATGTCGAGCAAAAGTGGGTGACGCACCGCCTGCTCGACATGATCGCCCTGGAATCGGACGTTACCTATTTGGATCCCTGCTGCGGTCAGCTGCATATCCCGGAGGCGCTGACCGAGCGCGGCTTCAATGCCTATGGCACGGATCTGTTCGACCGCGCCGAAGGACACCGCCTGTTCATGGGCGAACATGACCTGCTCGGCGACCAGCGCCATCTGCTGGAGGCGGGCGGCGGCCTGTCGATCATCTTCAATCCGCCATTCTCTTTCCAGAATGGCCGCCTTGTGCGCGGTCTGGCTGAAAAGTGCATCCGCCGCGCCCTGTCGATCGCCACGCACAAGGTCTGCGCCCTGCTGCCCCTCAAATGGCTCGCCAGCGAGGGCCGCTACCGCCTTTTCACGGACGAGACGCCGATCGGCGTGTGGATCCTGTGCGAACGGCCCTCCATGCCCCCCGGCAACATCATCGAGCAGCTGGGCGACAATGCTTATGATCATGGCAAGATCGACTATGTGGGTGGTGTGGGACAAGCGCCGCGCCCCCATGACTGACTTCCAAGGTCGGCCATTCGCCCCGACCTTTTGGATACCTCCCCGCGAGAAGATCGCGGGCACAGCGGAAAGGAAACTGGCGGCATGATCGCCCCAAACCATGAACGATTCCTGCGGATCGGGGATGTCATTGCCCGCACGGCGCTGTCCCGCTCCTACATCTATGTCCTGATCAGCCGTGATGATTTTCCCGCTCCGAGAAATCTCGGTCCGCGCTGTTCCCGATGGATCGAAAGCGAAGTGGACGCTTGGATCTCCAAGCGCTGCTGATCCTACCAACCGGGCCTTCCCGGCCCGGTTGCTGCCCATCGGATCGGCTGCCCGATGTGGATCTGTGGCGGCCACATGTCTGCCAGCAGAATGTTCGCCCAATCACAGGCCAACTCACGCCGCCGGGGCATATAGGCGGCTCGGTTATAGTCGCCTTCGGAACCTGACACGCCCTGCGGCATATGAGCAAGCATCAGGTCGATGATCGCCCGATCAGGTGACGCGCCTGTGTGCCCGCTTTCCCGCCATTGCCGCTCAACCCGCTCATTCATGATCGTTGAGAATGCGGATCGAAAGCCGTGCGGCACGTGCCGCTGATGGTAGCCCGCCCTGATCAGCAGCGCGCGGAGCGTGTTTTCACTCATGGGCTTGTGCGGATGCCGCTCAGACGGGAAAACAAGCTCTAAATCGCCGGTCAGTGGCCGCACCGAGTTGATTACGGCCACGGCCTGCGGCGCGAGAGGCACAAGATGATCGCCTTCGATCTCGGCTTTCCGGTCCTTGTCGCCCTTCATCCTGTGCGCCGGGATGCGCCAAAGCGGATCCGGCCCGTCCAGATCCTCGAATTCGGCCCAGCGAGCATTATGCAGTTCATTCGGGCGAACCGCCGTCAGGGCAATCAGCCGCAAGGCCAGCTTGGTCGGCGCGCGGCACCGTTCCGCTTCGCAGTTGATGATCAGCTGGCGCAGGTCGATCAGCGTCGTAATCGCTGGCTGCGGCTTCGCCTTCGGCTTTTTGGGCAATGCGATGGACAGACTGGCCGCTGGGTCGGCGGATGCTAGCCCCGTAGCGATTGCATAGACGAAGATCGCGCTGATTCGCTGCCGCGTCCGGTGCGCCGTTTCAACCGCCCCCCGCTCGGCGATGCCGCGCAGCAGCTGAAACACCCTCGGCGCGTCGATCGTGACAATTGGCGCGGAGCCGATCTGGGAAAAGACCTCACTCACCAGATTGTCGAGCACGTCCTTGGCGTGGACTTTTGACCACCGCCCCTTCTGCAGATCGTGCCATTCGCGGCCAATGGTCTCAAAGGTCGGCCTCGTGTCTTCCGCTAGGGCCGCACGCTGAAACAGATCCTCCGGCTTCGGCTCGCGTCCCTTCGCCAGCAACGCTTTGGCGACGTCGCGCGCGTCGCGGGCATCCTTCAGGGAAATTGCTGGATAGCTACCGATCGTCAGCGTCTTCTGCACAGGTTTGCCTTGGCCGTTCCGGCCGAACTGATAATTCATCCGCCACGTGCGGCCACCGGCGGTCGATACATGCAGGTAAAGCTGGCCACCGTCCGTCAGCTTATAGGCTTTCCCCGTCGCTTTCGCGCTCCGCACCTTGGCGTCCGTCAGCGCCGCCATACCATATTCCCCGAATCGCATACCATAGAACAAGCCATATGGCAGACAGGCTACATGAGAACAAACGAGGACCGTGGTGGACAAACTGCACGCCGAAAAGGCCCGGGAATCCGGGCTTTATGGGCGCATATGTCGTTATGTAGAAATAGTGGTGGCGGAGACGGAGGGATTCGAACCCTCGGTGCCGAATTCTCAGCACGACGGTTTAGCAAACCGTTGGTTTCAGCCACTCACCCACGTCTCCAAACATGGCCTGAACACCCGCTTGGGGCGGGACAGCGGCTAGGCGAGAAGCGCTATAACGGTGGCTTTCGCGCAAGGCAACGGGTGTATGCCATGAAATTCTTACAAACTTGTCCGCAGGATTCGTTCCAGCCCAGAATCGACTCGGGTCGCCGTTCGTTCATTGTCGTTTCAGCTTGCTTTCCGATAATCTGATAGTTGGTCGAAGAGCGGAAAATTCGGGGAGTAGCGGGCATGATCGGGATTTTAAGGCGTGCGGCGGCTCGCAATGTGCGGCGGGGTGCGATGGCATTTGCCGCCGCGGGCATGGCGTTCAGTCCAATTGTTGCGACTGCGCAGGTGCGCACGGTCGATCCCAACACCGCGATCGACGCGGACCTCGCGCCCGTTCCGCCCGCGAACAGTACCCCGACCGACCCCGGCGTCGACCACAGCGTTCCGCCCCCCAGCAATACGGCGCCGGATTATGCCCCGCCCGCGGCGAACAGCACCGCCACCGGCGCGCCGGTAACGTCCAACTCGCCCCCCGCCGCCTTGAGCCCGAGCGAATCCTATCAGGAAGATGACCTGATCGGGGCGGCCGAGGGCGTCTTTGGCAAGGGGGCCGAGGGGCTTGCCGGCATGATCGAGAAGATCCTGAAGGATCAGGGGCGTCCCAACGCCTATATTGCCGGTCGGGAAGCATCCGGCGCCTTTGTCGTTGGCTTGCGCTATGGATCCGGCACGCTCAACCATAAGGTGGAAGGCAAGCGGGAGGTGTATTGGACCGGGCCATCCATCGGCTTCGATGTGGGCGGCAATGCGTCCAACACCTTCGTCCTGGTCTATAATCTCTACGACACGCAGGACCTTTATCACCGCTTCCCCGCTGCCGAAGGCACGGCCTATCTCGTCGGTGGCTTCACAGCCAGCTACCTGCGTTGGGGCAGCGTCGTGCTGATCCCGATCCGCCTGGGCGTGGGTTATCGGCTGGGCATCAACGCTGGCTACATGAAGTTCACGGAAAAGCGGAACTGGCTGCCTTTCTGATCTCGTTTAAAGGACAAAGCTGAGCTGCTGGCCTCCCTCGACCGGCTCTTCGGCGTCAAGATTATGCACCCCAAGACCCAGCAGCCGAGCCCCCATGGGTAGCGGCAGCTGGGCGAGTAGCAGGGCACGCGCCGTTTCCGCCAGCAAGTCGGGCGACCGTACTGGGGCGCCCATGCTTTTCGACCGGGTGATGATTCGGAAATCGGCAAATTTGATTTTCAGGACGATGGTGCGGCCATAGGCGCCGCTCTTCTCGATCCTTCCCCAGAGGCTTTGCGAGATACGGTCTATTTCTGTGACCAGCGCGTCCTGCGTTATCAGGTCGTCGAAAAATGTGTCCTCAACGCTGACGGATTTCCTTTCCTGCCGCTCGTGGACCGGCCGATCGTCTTCACCGCGCGCGGCACGATAATAGAAGGGAGCGGCGCTGCCGAAATGCTGCTGAAGGAAAGGCAGGTCGCGGGCGCGAAGGTCGGCGCCGGTCTCAATCCCCAACGCCTGCATCCGCCGTGCCGTCACCGGCCCCACGCCATGGATGCGTCGCACAGGCATCTCCGCCATGAAGCCTGCTCCTTCGCCGGGTCGCACGACGCAAATGCCGTCCGGCTTGTTCTGATCTGAAGCGAGTTTGGCTATCAGCTTGTTGTAGGATACGCCCGCCGAGGCGGTGAGGCCCGTTTCTTCGTGGATCATGCGCCGGATTTCCTGGGCGATGACCGTTGCGGAGGCCAGGCCCGGCTTGTTCACCGTGACATCGAGATAAGCCTCATCAAGCGACAGCGGCTGAATGATGTCGGTGAAGCGGGCGAAAATCTCCCGCACATGAGCCGAAACGGCGCGATATACTTCGAACCGAGGCTTCACGAACAGAAGGTCCGGACAGAGCCGCCGCGCCCGCGCGCCGGGCATGGCCGATTTCACGCCAAATGTGCGAGCCTCATAGCTGGCGGTGGCAACGACCCCTCGCGGGCCGCCGCCGCCCACGGCGATCGGCTTGCCCCGCAAGGTTGGGTCGTCGCGCTGTTCGACCGACGCATAAAAGGCATCCATGTCGATATGGATGATCTTGCGCGGCCCGGAATCCATGGCAGGGGTTTATGCCACAGCAGGAACGAAAGCAAAACGCGGAAGGCGTCGTCAGGTCAGGACTTCTTGTCCTTCAAAGACTGGAGGACAGCGAAAGGACTGGCCTGTTCTTCCGAAAGGACGCCCGCTTCCCGCAAATAGGAGTCTGCGTCGGCAGAACGGGGATAGGGCGCCATGGCCAAGGCCATAGTTTCGGCGACCGCTTCCCCCATGTCGATTGTTTGCCCATCAAAGCCGATGATGTCGCAATCCTCCGAATCGATCTCCATCTCTTCGTCATCGCCTTCATCGCCGCGCTCCGCGACGAAGCGCAGCAGGAATTCGGTGTCGATCTTCTCGGGCACGGCCACGCCGGTAGCGACGCAGGGCTGGGCCAGTTCCGCCCGCACGCGCCCGCGTGCCTCGATGCCGCTATCATTTTCGCTCAGCGTATAATCGGCTTCAAGGCGGCTGAGCGAAAGCAGATGGAAACGCTTCGCCAGTGCTTCCCGCTCGTTGGCGTCGGCGGTGATCGTCACTCCTTGCGCATGCCGCACGATCTGATCAGCGCGCACCGGGCGAGAGAATTCGGGTGCAGGGTTGCTCATCCAAAATCTCCGGTCAGCAATGCGTCCAGCGGCAACGCGGAAAGCCGAACCCAGCGCGATCGCAAGCGAGATTCGACATGATTGATCGCACCATCACCCGGCGTCGCGCCACGATACAGGTTGCGCTCCAGCGCTTCCCGCAGCTCCGCCTCGCCCAGTAGTGCAGCTTTATAGGCGGACAGTCTGCCGCCCAGCGCGCTCACCATCCGGCCGATATGCTTGCCCACCACGACGTCGCCCACGCCTTCCTGACGCAGCTGGCCGTCCATGTCATCGACGAATAATTCCGTCAGCCAAACGCTCTCCTGCGCGGCGCCGATCGCTTCCATCCGCATCAGCACCTGCGCGAGGATGGCGACGATCATGTCGAACCGGCCGTCCATGGTGTCGGGGACCTGGCCTTCCATATACCAGTGCGGCTGACGCCCCTCGTGGACGACGGCCTGATAGAGCGGCTGCATCGCTTCCTTGGGATCGGTTCGCGCGAACAGGCGCTGGAATAGGTTTGGCATGTCGAAGCAGTTTCCTGGCTGAGCTGAGCGGAGGCCCCCTTGCCGGGGGTCGCGCATTTCCATATTGATCGGCGGGCCGCGCGATGCAATGGCGGCTTTGGTTTTCGCGTTTTCCCGGGGCCTGTCCCGGCAGGAGAAGTTCATGCGTCAGTTCAGCCGACATCTGTTGCTCGCCGTCGGCCTTGGCGCGCTGGTCCTCGGCACATCCGCCTGCACCCGCATCCGGACGCATCAGGGCTATCAGGTGGACAAGCTGTTGGTCGATTCGATCCAGCCGGGCATCGACAACCGTGCCTCCGTTGAAGGCACGCTGGGCCGACCCAGCTTCACCGCGCAATTTGGTGATCAGGACTGGTATTATGTGTCGCGCGACATGCGGGCGCTTGCCTTCTCCAATCCCAAGCCCGTGGCCCAGACCGTTTTGCATGTCCGTTTCGACCCGGCGGGCAATGTGACTGCCGTGGATCGCATGGGGCTTGAGCAGGTCGCCAAGATATCGCCCGCGGGCGACAAGACGCCGACCCTTGGCCGTCATCGCAGCCTGTTCGACGAGATTTTCGGGAATATCGGCACGGTGGGAGCCGGTGGCATGGGCGGCGGCGGTGGCGGCAGCAATACCGGCGGTGGCGGTCCTAACGGTTCCTAAGGACAGGATAGCAAGACTGTCCGGGGTCAACGCTCCCTTTTAGCGGAAGCCTTATTACCGGATTCCCCCTGGCGGCTGTGGCAAGAAAGCCCCGCCTTCGCGAGTCTCGAGCAGGCTTGCCCGCCAGCAGCGGCGACATCAAAAAATTCCGGCGATCCAAGTCATTGGACTCGTTTGGAAACATGGTTAATTTTTCGCGTTAACAAATAGAGACTCGCAACGGCGACGGCTCAGGCATATGCTCGATCGGTGTCGTCGGCCGTAAGACTAAAGTAGTATATCTCGCTCTGCACGTACGGCATACTACATAAGGTTAAAGTCAGAATATAACGCATTAACAGTTCGTTAGCGAATTCTGACACTAACCCCAAATTTCCGCGAGCAGTTCAGGACTCTTGTCGCGCAAATATGCTAGTCATAACTTATTGAAACGAAAAGAAAGGGTCGCACTGCAGGCATTTGGAAACTGGTCTTTCACGCTTCGTTTGGGGCCTGCTAACGAAGGTGGAAGGGATCATGAGGGGAATACCCAATGGCTTACCCAGTCAATGTGCGTCTGTTGTGCGGTAATGCAATTGTTAGAGAAGGGCTGAGCCGGATTCTCACTGAGCGAGATTTCCGGGTTAACCAATATCCCAATATTGCCGCTGCACTCCAGAAGGCGGAGGTGCCGGAAGAAGATACCGGGCCGTCGCTGCTTCTGGTCGATAATGGAACCGAAGAACTTGATGCGGACAGCGTCGCCGTCCTTCAGCGGCGATTCCCCTGCTCCTATCTGGTGGTTCTGTCCGACCGGTTCGAATTCCAGACGATGCTGAAAGCCTTCCGGCTTGGTGCGATGGGCTATATCATTAAGGAAATCAGCTGTGACCGTCTGGTGGCCACGCTGCACCTGGTGGCGATGGGCGAGCGGGTGCTTCCGCCGCAACTCGCCGATGAATTGCAGTCGCGGCCGACACTCACGGACGCGCTGGAGGTTGAACGGCCAGTCGATGCCGCCAGCCTGTCGGATCGCGAACTGGAAATCCTGCGCTGGCTGATCATGGGATGCCCCAACAAGGTGATTTCCAAGAGAATGGATATCAGCGAGGCGACGGTGAAGGTCCATGTGAAGGCGGTGCTGCGCAAGCTGCGCGTCAAGAACCGCACGCAGGCTGCGATCTGGGCAGCCAACCATGGAATGCGTGGCCGGGTGCCGGAGGTAGAGCCGGTAGTGCCAGTGGAGGTGACGATCCCCCATCCCGCACAGCTGCCGCCGCTTGAATTGGCTGCCATGCCGCTCAGCCGTGCCTGAACTGGACCGTGGCCCCTAAAGGGCTGCGGCCACCCCCCTCATAAATTCTGACTGATGCTCCTGCGCGCAAACGCAGGAGCCTTCAGAAGCCCGGGGCAGGGCGGGCCTTCGGCCTGTTGAACAATAGCAAAAGCTGCTATGCTGACCCCGTCCAAGACTCAAGGCGGGAGAGGTCCCATGGCCGCGCGCTGGACCATCAAGGGCAAGGAATTTGTCCACTGCAATTGCGCCTATGGTTGTCCCTGCCAATTCAATGCGTTGCCGACGCATGGACATTGTCAGGCCGTTGCCGCGATCGACATCGAACAGGGCCATCATGATGGCACCGACCTGTCGGGCTTGCGCATCGGCCTGATCGTCGCCTGGCCGGGGCCGATCCATGAAGGCCGGGGCGAAGCAGTCCCGATCGTCGATGAACGGGCGGACGCGGCGCAAAGAGAAGCGTTGCTGCGCATCATGAGCGGGCTGGACACGGTGCCTGGCGCCACCTTCTTCCAGGTTTTTGCCACGACCTACACCAAGGTGCACGATCCCGTATTCGCGCCCATCGACCTGCGGGTGGACATTGACGGCCGATCCGCCCGGCTGAATGTTCCGGGCTGGATCGATGCGCGTGGTGAGCCGATCGTCAACCCGGTCACGGGAGACGCCCATCGCGCGCGCATCAACCTGCCCCAGGGCTTTGAATATGATGTGTGCGAGGTCGGTCGCGGTTGGGCGCAAACCCAAGGGCCGGTCGATGTGCAGCTCAGCGATTCCCATGCGCAGTTCGCCGAGCTTCACCTGACCGAGAGTGGCGTTGTCCATTAGGCCGGTGCCACCACCAGACGGCACCCGTTCTGTTGTCCATCAGCTATTGTCGCGAAACAGCCTGATCGTCGCAGCGGCGCTACTGCTGCTGGTGATGATGGCCTGGATGTGGATCCTTTCCACGCCGGACGCCTCTATGGCGGACATGCCGATGGGTGGGATGCCTATGGCCGTCCAGCCCTTGTCGCCCAGCTATTTTCTCGCCGCCTTCGCCATGTGGTCGATCATGATGGTCGCCATGATGCTTCCTTCCGCCGCGCCCATGATATTGCTGCATGCGCGGATCGATCGAGCGACCAGTGACTATGCGCGTTTGCTGCACAGCTTTATGGTCATGGGTTCTTATCTGCTCATATGGACAAGTTTTTCGGCGATCGTGGCGGGCGCACAGGCCTTGCTGCTGCATGGTGGCGATTTGTCAGCCGAGACGCTGTCTCTGGGTGGCCGCCTGGGCGCTGCTGGCCTGTTACTGGTGGCGGCTCTCTATGAATTGACGCCCGCCAAGCATCGCTGTCTGGAAAACTGCCAGTCGCCGCTCATCTTCATTCATCGCTACTGGCGCCCCGGTGCAGGCGGTGCGTTCCAGATCGGCATGCGGCATGGACTTTATTGTCTGGGCTGCTGCTGGGCGCTGATGCTGCTGCTGTTTGTGGGCGGCGTCATGAATCTCGCCTGGATCGCATTTTTCACATGCCTGGTCGCAGCCCAAAAGATGGCGCCGCCGCGCTGGCGGTTGGAGCGGTGGACCGCTGCACTGCTGTTTTTCGCGGCACTGTTTGTCGCGCTTCGCTGACGACGGGTGAGCCGCGCGGCAACCGGAGCCGGACCGGAGCAACCGCTGCGTCGCGCGGCAGTTGCTCCGATGCCGGACTGTCAGCCGATAGTTTCTTCGAAGATAGCCATTGTACGTTCGAAACGGGCGAACAACTCGTCAAGCTCTTCGGCAGTGATGATAAGCGGCGGGCAAAAGACGATCGTATCGCCCAGCGCCCGCACGATCAGGCCCTGCGTCAGCCCGATTTCGACCAAGCGCGCCCCGGCCTTTACTGCGGGGTCGAAGCTGGTCCGGTTTTCAGGATCGGCATAAAGCTCGATCGCGGCAACGAGGCCGACCCCACGCACTTCGCCGACATATTTGCGGCCTTCATAGCTGCGCAGCGCCTTCCAGAATTGCGGCATCAACGACTGCACATGGCTGACGACATTATCTTCTTCGTAGATTTTGAGCGTTTCCAGCGCGATGGCGCAGCTCACCGGATGGCCCGAATAGGTGAAGCCGTGGCCGAAGGTGCCGATGGTGCCGCTGTTCCGGGCGATCGGCGCATAGACCTTCTCATTCACCATCACGGCGGAGATCGGTGCATAGCCGGACGACAGCCCCTTCGCGGTGGTCAGGATGTCGGGCTTCATGCCAAAAGTGGTCGAACCAAACATCTCGCCCGTCCGGCCATAGCCGCACACCACTTCGTCCGCGACGAGCAGCACGTCATATTTCGCCAGTACCTTCTGGACTTTTTCGAAATAGGTAGCCGGTGGCGTAAGCACCCCGCCCGCACCCATGACCGGTTCAGCGAAGAAGGCGGCGACCGTCTCCGGCCCTTCCTCTAGGATCAGCTTTTCAAGATTGTCGGCGAGGCGGGTCGCGAAATCCTCTTCGCTTTCGCCAGGTTCGGCGTAGCGGAAGTAATGCGGGCAATCGGTATGCAGAATATTATGGATGGGCAGGTCGAAATCGCGATGATTGGTGACAAGCCCGCTCAGGCTGGCCGACGCCACGGTAACGCCGTGATAGGCGTTGCGTCGAGCGATGATCTTCTTCTTCTCCGGCTTGCCGATGGCGTTATGATAATACCAGATCAGCTTCACAGCAGAATCGTTTGCTTCAGATCCGCTGTTCGCAAAGAACACCTTCGACATCGGGACAGGCGCGATCGACAGCAGCTTGTTGGCAAGCGCGATCACGGCTGGATTGGAACGTCCGGTGAAGGTGTGATAATAGGGCAATCCACGCAGCGCTTCGCAGCCCGCCTTCGCGAGACGCTCGTTGCTGAAGCCCAGAGAGGCGCACCACAGGGCAGACACCGCCTCAAGATAGCGGTTCCCCCGATCGTCTTCCACGAAGACGCCATCGCCCTTGGTTATAACGAGGGGGCCGACCTCAGGATGGGTCGCCAGGTTCGTGAAGGAGTGGAAGTGAGCTGCAATATCAGCTGCAGCATTTTCGCTGGGATCGTACATTATCTTCGGGCTTCCGATCTTTTAGAAACTGACATTTCGGCCGTCTCCGAGATGGATATGCGCCCGACGACCATTACGCGCAGAATGTGGGGATCGACTTACCCTCATCCATGCAGGGAAGTAGCGTGCCCGTCGGATGCATAAGAATTTTGTGGACACTTATCAACACATGATCCTGAGACGGGACGGTTTGTCTGTGATTTCCGTCGATTGAAGGCAGCGAACAAGTCCAGATAGAGCGATTTTCCAGCTTTCCCCCGACCCGGATGCTAAAATTGAGTCAATCCATCCATATATGCGATTCTCAGGCCCAATGATGGAGGGCGGTTGGAGCTGCCATGACCCGACGCGTGCCCTTCCAAGGCTTTGCGCCGCCCATACGCCCCCAGTCACCTCTCCGGCGAGCGATCACCGCTGCGTACCGGCGCGAGGAAGCCGCATGCGTCGTGCCGCTGCTGGAAGCCGCGACTCTTGAGCCATCGGATCGCGAAGCGATCAGAAAAATCGCCCGCCAGCTCGTGACCACGCTCCGCGTCAACCACAGGGGCAACGGCGTGGAAGGGCTGATACAGGAATATTCACTTTCCAGTGAAGAGGGCGTGGCGCTGATGTGCCTCGCCGAAGCATTGCTGCGTATCCCCGATCAGACGACGCGCGACGCATTGATCCGCGACAAGCTTTCTGATGGCGATTGGGGATCGCATCTGGGCGGCGGCAAATCACTGTTCGTCAACGCAGCGACATGGGGCTTGGTCGTGACCGGCAAGCTGGTAGGCAGCGTCGATGATGATGGGCTGGGCGCCGCGCTGACCCGGCTGGTGGCGCGCGCGGGGGAGCCGGTGATCCGTCGCGGCGTCGATCTCGCCATGCGGATGATGGGCGAACAGTTCGTAACGGGCGAGACGATCGGGCAGGCATTGAAGCGAGCTCGCAGGCTGGAAGCGAAGGGCTTCCGCTACAGCTACGACATGCTGGGTGAAGCAGCGACGACCGCAGCCGATGCCGACCGTTATCATGCCGATTATGAGCGTGCCATTCACGCGATCGGAAAGGCGGCGCGCGGACGCGGCGTGTATGAAGGCCCCGGCATTTCCATCAAGCTTTCGGCGCTGCATCCCCGCTATGCCCGCTCTCAGGCGGATCGGGTGATGGGGGAATTGCTGCCCCGCGTGCGGCAACTGGCCCTGCTCGCCAAAAGCTATGATATCGGCCTCAACATCGATGCCGAGGAGATGGACCGGCTCGAACTCTCTCTTGACCTTCTCGAAAGCCTAGCGACAGACGCGGAATTGGCAGGATGGGATGGCCTGGGGTTCGTCATCCAAGCCTATGGCAAGCGCTGCCCCTTCGTCATCGACTGGATCATCGATCTTGCCCGGCGTGCAGGACGCCGCATGATGGTCCGTCTGGTGAAGGGCGCCTATTGGGACGCGGAGATCAAGCGCGCCCAGGTGGACGGCCTTGCCGACTTCCCGGTCTACACGCGCAAGGCGCACACCGATGTCGCCTATATCGCTTGCGCAAAAAAGCTGCTTGCGGCCCCCGATGCGATCTTTCCGCAATTTGCGACCCATAATGCGCAGACCCTCGCGACCATTTACCGCATTGCCGGGCCGGATTTCAGCGTCGGCCAATATGAATTTCAGTGCCTGCACGGCATGGGAGAGCCGCTATACGAACAGGTCGTGGGCAAGGAAAATCTCGACCGCCCGTGCCGCATCTATGCGCCGGTTGGCACGCATGAGACGCTGCTAGCCTATCTGGTCCGCCGCTTGCTTGAGAATGGCGCCAACTCCTCCTTCGTCCATCGTATCGCGGACCCGGCCGTATCGGTCGATGACCTGATCGCTGATCCGGCCGAGGTGGTCCGTGCCATGCCCCATCCCGGCGCGAAGCATGACCTGATCGCCCTGCCTGCCGATCTGTATCCCGATCGGCGCAATTCAACTGGCTTCGACCTTAGCGACGAAGGCACGCTCGCCGCCCTGTCGCAGGCCCTTCGCGATAGCGCCGCGATCGAATGGATGGCGGCGCCGACCTTCGGTTCAGGGGAGGCGCGCGCCATACGCAATCCAGCCGATCATCGGGACAGGGTCGGCACGGTGGTGGAATTGGCGGCCGGGGACGCCGCAGCCCTCATGTCCCGTGCCGCGACATCCGATTGGGGTAGCGGGCCGGTGGAGGAGCGCGCAGCCATTCTGGAACGCGCCGCCGACGCGATGCAGGCGCGCATGCTCATCCTGATGGGCCTGTTGATCCGCGAAGCCGGAAAATCTCTTTCCAACGCGATCGCGGAGGTTCGCGAGGCGGTCGATTTCCTCCGCTATTATGCGGCGCAAGCACGGGCCAATATCGGCGCCGGGCAGGAGCCTCTGGGACCGATCCTGTGCATCAGTCCGTGGAATTTTCCCCTCGCGATCTTCACCGGTCAGGTCGCCGCCGCTCTGGTTGCAGGCAATCCGGCGCTGGCAAAACCCGCAGTCCAAACGCCACTGATCGCGGCGGAGGCCGTGCGCTTGCTGCATGAGGCGGGCGTGCCCCGGCATGCTCTTCAATTGGCGCCCGGCGATGGCGCCTTGGGCAGCGCTCTGGTGGCGGCGCCGGAAACCGCCGGCGTCATGTTCACAGGATCGACCGCCGTCGCGCGACTGATTCAGGGCCAACTTGCCAAGAGGCTTTCACCCGCAGGCCGCCCTATTCCGTTTGTCGCTGAAACGGGCGGGCAGAACGCGATGATCGTCGACTCGTCCGCTCTCGCCGAACAGGTGGTAGCGGACGTGCTGGTCTCCGCATTCGACAGCGCGGGTCAGCGCTGTTCCGCGCTGCGCATACTCTGCCTGCAGGAAGAGGTGGCGGATCGCATTCTCCTGATGCTCAAGGGCGCGTTGGGGGAAATGCGCGTTGGCAGCACCGATGCGCTGAGGACGGACATCGGCCCGGTGATCACGCAGGCGGCAAAGGCGGGGATCGATCAGCACATTGCCAGAATGCGCGTGCGCGGAAAACGGGTTGATCAACTCACCCTGCCTGCCGAGGCGGCACACGGCACCTTCGTCGCGCCAACGATTATCGAGATCGACGATATAGCCGAGTTGGAGCGGGAGGTTTTCGGCCCGGTCCTGCATGTCGTGCGTTTTCGCCGGGAGCGGTTGGGCACGCTGATCGATTCGATCAACGCCACTGGCTATGGGCTGACCTTCGGCCTTCACACCCGGCTCGATGAGACCATCTCTTATGTCACATCGCGGGTGAGGGCGGGCAACCTTTACGTGAACCGCAACATGATCGGCGCAGTTGTCGGCGTCCAGCCGTTCGGGGGCTGCGGGCTTTCTGGAACGGGACCCAAGGCTGGCGGGCCGCTTTATCTTAACCGACTGGTGACGCGGCCATTCGCATGTGGATGGAAGTCGCGGCATCCTGTTTCACCCATCCATGATTTCGCGGATTGGCTGGAAGAAAAGGGAGAAATCGGCAGCGCGAGGAAAGCTCGTGCCTATGCCGCCGCCTCTACTCTTGGAGTGGAACGCGCGCTCGCCGGACCAGTCGGGGAACGCAACCTTTACAGCCTGCATCCCCGTGGTCAGGTGTTGATGATGCCGCAGAGCCGGGATGGCTTGTTCGAACAGATGGCCGCCATCCTTGCGACCGGGAACCGGGGCGTGGTTGTGGAGGCGCTTCCCGACGATTTGCCCCCAAATGTCGCCGCTGCATTCGCTGGCCTGCCTGACGGGCCTTATGCAGTTGCGCTGGTGGAAGGACACAGGGCAGCCGTTGCCCGAGCCCTGGCGGAAGTCACAGCGATGCCGGGGCCTATCATTTCCGTTCATGCAGCTGAGCCGGACCAGCCCCTTGCCTATCATTGCGATTGGTTGCTTGAAGAAGTGTCGATTTCCATCAACACGACCGCTGCTGGAGGTAATGCCAGCCTGATGATGATCGGATAAGCGCCAACGCCGACGCTTCCATAGCCGATCCCTTCACGGATTGCGCTACAGCAGCTTCAACCGGATGTTGCGGAATTCCACCTTCATCGGCGGACCTACGTGCGCCTGCATCCCGATTTCGCCCTTGCGCCGACGATCCGCCGACTCATCGATCGCGGCCGCCATCAATTGGCCGTTCAACAGATGATAGATGGCCGGACCCTTGGCGATGATATGGGCTTCGTTCCATTCAGCTTTGATCGCTGCTTTCAGAGGGCCGGACTCACCAATGGAACTGATTATTTGCGACGGCGGTGACGTTGTTCGCGCAAACTGACCACGGCGGGCGATAAAGCCGCGCCCCCGTTCCTCGTAGACCATGGCCGTGAAGAGATTCCGGCCGTCGATATCAAACTGTAGCCCCGACATGGCGAAGCGATTGGTAGGCGTGATCGCGTCTTTGACAACGGTGCTGCGGTAATTGACGCCGCTATTGCCTTCAGGGGTGATCCGATACTCCGCCTTCAATTCGAAATCCTCGGGCCTCCCGCCTTCCCAGATCAGGAAAGTGTTGCTCCGAAGCAGGGTGTCCGGCGTCACTTCGCCAACTATGCAGCCGTCTTCCACGCGCCAGTATCGCGGATCACCGCGCCAGCCCGCCAGGGTGCGACCGTCAAACAAGGGTTTGAACCCCGGCCCATCACCGTCGACCGGCCGGGGCATCAGGGGCATGGCTTTTGGTGCAGGTGCCTCTGGCCGTTGCGTCGCCACGGCCAAGCGCGGGAATAGCGTCAACGTGGTCGCTGCGGCGATGAACGTCCGACGTCCGGTCCTCTGATCCATGCTTTTCTCCAATGTCGATGCGCTGGTTCGGCGGTTAACAGCATGGTCGCGAAAAGTCCTGCTTGGTCAAGCCGGGTACCGCCCGCACCGCCGGAAGGATCATCAAAAGCGATATATTACTGGAGATTATAATTGGATTTCGCAGGACAGCGTCCGGCAATTTTCTGTCGAAAGCGCTGTAAAATCAGTCGCTCGCTTGGCGCCTTTAGCGTCCAAAAATGGTGCCAGAAGAGGACTCGAAAATCGAACTATAGAATTGAGAAATAGACATTTTTTCATGCCATCCTCAGCCGATACCCTCATCGATACCCTACAACTTTTTGTTCATGAGGTTCGAGTCCCTTTGTCGGCATTTTTAGCTGCCGGCTGTTTAGTTCACCGTGATTCGGATGCCGCGCTTTCGCATGAAATCCTACAGCTGTCGCGTCGTCCATTTGACGTAAGCCCGCGCTGATTTCTCGCAGGCGATCCGCGTACTTTTGGATGCGCCCAAGGATGTCATCGAGGCTGGGTTGGCTGCGATAATCGAGTGCCGACGTGGCAGCATAGGCGCCGGCCGGCGAAGGGTCCCGCGTGGCCTGATCCGAAAGATCGAATGCGGGATTTTCGGTGACCACTTTGTCATCTGCAGCCGGGAAGCGCGTGTTCTTACAGACCTCTCCAGTATTTTATTAAGTGCTGGGCCAAAATGCACGATCCATTAGATGGCTCGCAGTCGCCTTCTGAAATCATCTATAAAGGCGGCTGCGATGGTACAATACGGTGCTTCTGGCGCAGCCAGCGCTGCCATTTCCTCAATCACTCTCACTTGAAGCTGACCTAGGCTGCGGATTGCCTCGTTGATCTCTGCGTGGGCAGTCAGGTGGGCCTGGGACAGGGTTTGGATGACGCCGCTAACTTTAACGATGATGTATTCGAAGAAGCGCAACCGCTGGAGCACGCGTGCGCGTTCCTGGACCAAGCGTAGCCGGTTAAGGCCATATATCTGGATCGACACCGCGCCCCGGACGCTCAATCCGGCGGCGCCGGCATGCGCCGCCACAGCGCCTGCCTGCTCATTGGCAGCCGGTAACACAACCGCAGGCGCACTGGATTTAGGCAGAGCGAGCCCCGCCGCGGGGCCTTCATCAATCCAAAATTGCACATGATCCGCGGCATCGTCGCGGGTCGGATCCCCG